>JBCBDL010000131.1:0-9202 GCA_038529695.1 Pseudomonadota bacterium
CCAGCAGCTTTGCAAAAGCTGCCACGTTGTCTTGTCCATACCCAATCAACTCAACCGACATGCCCGTACTGTCATCGACGATCGCAACATTGCCATTCTCACGACGCACGACCTGCACCGGCGGGTTACCCGTGACACCATTCACGAACCGTTCTCGCGTGATCACGCGGCCCATCACGCCAATGAACCCGGCCTTTTCATCTGCCGAGGTGACCAGCACATCGCCTGCCGCATTCGTCACGACATAGGCGTCATTGCGCTCGCCCGCAGTGAAGGTCACATCCAGCGACTGCACGATCGGCGCCTCGACCAAAACCCCACGGTTCGGCACATCCGCCCATTGCGCATAAGCGACAATCCCAAGGCTCGCGACCATCAAGGCAAACATCGCCTGCACCAATATCCGCGGGACCATTTCTTTGTCCCGGTGACGCATCTGTTGTTCTAGCTGTGACATGGGCCTTACTCCGCTGCGACGGCGTCGCCGTCATGGGTTTCAACGCGTTCGACACGGGGCTGGGAGATCCGTGTTTCAGCGGCGTCGGCAAAGATCCGGGCGACATTTTCCGCATCCGGAATACAGCGCAGCGCAGGCTGGGTCCGCGCGATGCGCCAAGGCCGGACATGGGGCCAGGACATCAGATATGAAATCCGGGTCTCGCCAATCAGCTCAAACGCCAATGTGCCATGACCCGATGGCTTCAGGTCCAGTTTCGCGGTGCCGATCCATGTGTAAGGCAGGTTCAGCGTCATGGTCAGTGCGGCACCGATGCGCATCGCCACACGCTTGTTCGTCAGCGTGTAAACGGTTGACCGGGCCTGCACATAGGCGATGCCATAAAGGATCCCGCAAGCAACAATACCCGACAGAACGAATGGCAGCCCATGCATCACCGCAATGCCAAACGGAAACTCCGCGGCCGAGACACCAACACGCCAGATCGCCAACAGGACAAAGTAACCGGCGACCCATCTGATACCCAACGCCTCGCGCGCCAGACGACGCGGATCAGGCGCGCCCTGCCACAGGATATGTTCACCTTCGGGCAACGCCTCAGGTAATCCGCGAACGGGTTCAAAGTTGAAATCATCATGGCTCATCAGCAGGTTCCCTCTGCGTTAGCTGCCGCCCCAGTGGCTGGCCGGGGCAACATGGGTTCAGTCCAGGCCCTCAGGCGTTACCTGCGGCATACATTTTGCCGCCGGCGTAATAGGCCATGATCTTTTCTTCCTCGAGCAGCGTGACCTCATCCGCCTTCTTGATGCGCGGCACGTCGGCCCAGTTATGGGCATGCAGGGACTTCACAGTCACGCGGTCGGTCCCGATCTTGGCCAGGTTCATCGGGATCAGGCGCGTGTTGCCCGTCCCTTCGGGGTTCAGATCAACAGTCAGAAAGCGGACAAGCTGTTCAGGCACATCAACCCACATATCGATACAGCGACCCGCAACTTCGCCGTCACCACCGACAACAGCCTTGCCACGGGGATCACGACCTGCCGAAATCTGAAAATCATCAAGGCTCGCCATGGGTCGGATTTTCACATGGCCATGGGCATCCAGCTCCGGATGATCCTTGCGTGGCGCCCAGGATGCAGGGCCAACACCATCGACCATCGGATCACCGGTCGGGATCCAAGGCGACCCGGTCGATGGCGACGATGGCGCCAGCGCCAGATCCTTGCGCATCTTGCTGTCTTCATATTCCCGCGACGGCACTGTCAGCTCGCCCCGCCCATCGCGCAGCTTGAAGGTCTTAGCCTTCGGAATGGGCCACAGGCTTTCATTCGCCGGTGGCTCATCATTGTCATCGCGCAGGGGATAGCCCTCGCGCATGTTCTCGGTCTGCAGGTAGATCACCAGACCTGCAAAGAAGATCCAGAAAAGCCAGATCGCAGCACTCGCCAAATCGAAGTTGCCAAAGAATTCTACACCAACCATTGTTTTGTCCTTTCAGTGGTTAGGTTGGGAAATCCGGCAATCCCAGCTTGCCGGATGTCCTGTTTGGGACGGCCATCACCCGCACAAGCGGGCCAAGGACGACCAAAGTGATGAAAAGAAGGCCAATTTCGAGATGATAAACAACCGAATAGCCGGTGGCAGGCGTGGCGAGCGCCTCTCCCAATGTGCCGTTCCCAGCGGCATGGTTCACAAGGTCACGGATCGTGCCCCCGATAAAGATAGACAGGCCCGCGCCCGTCGCTTGTGCAGCACCCCATGCGCCCAGCGCGAGGCCGCGGCCAGCAGCGCCAAGCGTGGGCATGGTCATGGCGGCAGTCAGTGTCGAGACACCGAACAGACCACCACCAAACCCGATCAGGGCAGCACCCGCATAGAACAAGACGGGCGATCCCATAGGTGCGGAAAAGATCACCGCGCAGAACGCGGCAACACCCGCAAGAATACCGCGTGCACACATCCGGTAAGGGTCTAGCCCCTGACCCAACCACCGGGCAGCAACGCCAAAGCCAACCAATGCACCCCCGGCCCACATGGCCGTTAGCAACGTGGTGGCCGATACTGACAGGCCCAAAATTTCACCGCCATAGGGTTCAAGCAGCACATCCTGCATGTTGAACGCCATGGTCCCAAGGAACACGACCGCCAGCAGGCGCCCGGCATCACCGCCATTGGCCAGATCGTGCCAGGCATCACGGAATGTGGGCGAGGGTTCAGCACGCTCTGCCTTGCTCATGGGGCGCACCTTTTCCTGACGCCACAGGGCGACGAGGTTCAACAGCAGTGTCACAACCGCCGTCCCCTGAATGACCTGCACAAGGCGTAGCGCCGAATAGTCACGCAGCAAGGCACCAATGATAATCGCCGCCACAGCCATCCCGATCAGGTTCATCACATATAGCAATGCGACAACCTTGGGCCGCGTCTCTTCCGTCGCGCGATCGGCCGCCAGCGCCAAACCAGCGGTCTGCGTCATATGCATCCCGATCCCGGTCATCAGAAACGCAAGGCCCGCACCGAGATATCCGGCAATCGGAATATCCAGTGCGCGGTCGCCCGACAGCACCAGCAAAGCCATCGGCATGATCGCAAGACCACCAAACTGCCACATGGTCCCGAACCAAAGATACGGGATGCGTTTCCAGCCAATGGCCGATTTGTAATTGTCTGATTTGAATCCGACCAGCGCTCGGAACGGGGCCACAAGCACAGGGATTGCGATCATCGCCGCCACCAGCATCGCGCCGATACCGAGCTCCACAATCATCACGCGATTCAGCGTGCCCAGCAGCATGACCGCCGCCATACCCACCGACACCTGGAACAAGGACAGACGCAGCAACTGCCCCAACGGCAGATCATCACTCACCGCATCGCTGAACGGCAACAGCGTGGTGGATACCTTCTTGAGCGATGAGGCGCGGAAAATCATGCGGCAGCCTCCTCGAACACATGCGCGGTCGAAATATAGAAACCCGATTTGATCCGCTCGATCTCAGTCAAACGCCCGTCATGACCCACGTCGCGCAGCGCCTTCGCGATACCCGCTGTGGTATGCGGCACCATCACCGGACTGCGATCCGCACGGGGAAACAGCTTGCCCACACGCCACATTGCCATCAGCGCAGGCGTGCGCGGCGGCAAGGTAAAGACAAACTTTCCACTCACCCGGTCCGTCGCCCGGCCCAAAAGGGTAGCAATATCCGGCGCGCTGTAATAGATGAGCGAGTCCATAGCGAGCGCATGGTCAAAGCGGCCCTCTGTCGCCTCCAGCATATCCCCGGCCACCCAGGTGATATGTCCCGAAAGGTTCGCGGGCATCCGCTCTTCTGCGATCTTTACCAAAGCGGGCGAGATATCCACGGCAACAACATCCGCCCCGCGCTGGGCCAGTTCCAAGGCCATCGTCCCGGTGCCGCAGCCTGCATCCAACACCCGCGCGCCGCGCAGATCGTCGGGCAATTGTGCCAGCATCAGATCGCGCATCCGATCACGCCCCGCACGCACCGTCGCCCGCACACCGGATACAGGCGCGTCCGATGTCAGCCGCTCCCAAACCTTGGTCGCGGTCCGGTCAAAATAGTGTTCAACCCGGTCACGTGTGGCGGCGTAATCGGTCATCCGCGCCCACCGCAGCCCCGGACTTGATCCGGGGCCTCCAATACACCTGTACGTACAGGTTCTGTACGGCTTCTGTACGGGTTCTGCATCAGTCAAACCCCAGGAGTTCAAAGATCTCACGATCTGGCAGCGGGGCAGGTGCCAAAGGCTCCGTCCCGTTCCAAAGCGTCTCCGCCAGCCGGATATATTCCTTGCGAACCTGCACGATTTCCTCGTCATCCGGCATCTCGAAAAGAGTCTTCTTTTTCAAACGACTACGGCGAATGGCATCCAGATCCGGCATATGCGCAATGCGGTTGAAGCCGACGGTTTTGCAATACCGATCGACCTCATCCGTCTCCCGGCTGCGGTTCGCCACACATCCAGCCAGTCTCACCTTATAGTTGTTCGACTTCGCCTGGACCGCCGCGATAATCCGGTTCATCGCATAAATGCTGTCAAAGTCATTCGCCGTCACAATCAACGCACGATCCGCATGCTGCAAAGGCGCTGCAAACCCACCGCAAACCACATCACCCAGCACGTCGAAAATCACCACATCCGTGTCTTCCAGAAGGTGATGCTGCTTCAGCAATTTTACTGTTTGACCAACAACATAACCGCCACAGCCGGTGCCTGCGGGTGGCCCACCGGCCTCCACACATTTGACGCCATTGAAGCCTTCAAAGATAAAGTCCTCCGGCCGCAATTCCTCCGCATGGAAATCGACCTCCTTCAGGATATCGATGACCGTCGGCACCAACGACCCAGTCAGCGTAAACGTACTGTCATGCTTGGGATCACATCCAATCTGCAACACACGTTTGCCGAGCATCGAAAACGCCGCCGACAGGTTGGAAGAGGTCGTCGATTTCCCGATCCCGCCCTTGCCATAAACCGAAAAGACCTTTGCCCCTTCGATCATTGCATCGTCGGGCTGATGGACCTGAACCGATCCTTCACCATCCAACCCCTTAAGATCAGGCACATTATCCTTGGGGCTCATGCCGAGCCTCCTTCCCGCTTCATCATCTTGCCAAAAATACTCCGGGGGTGAGGTGCGCAGCACCGAGGGGGCTGGCCCCCTCTCACCCGCCCGTCGCAGGCGCAAGTGTTTGAAAAACAATTCATTCTGCTGCAACCCCCTCCATCCGATCTTCCAGCGCATCCGCTGCATCCTGCAGGGCTGCCAGCGTATCTTCATCCGGCGCCCAATAGTCGCGATCCGACGCCTCAAGCAGCCGGTTCGCCATGCGCATCGACGCCTGCGGGTTCAGCGCCGCCAGACGCTCGCGCATCGCCTCATCCAGCACAAATGTCTCCGACAACCGCTGATACACCCAAGGCTCCACTTCACCGGTCGTCGCTGACCAGCCCAGCGTGTTGGTCACCTGCGCCTCGATCTGGCGCACGCCTTCATGGCCGTGCTTTAATAACCCTTCATAGAATTTCGGGTTCAGCGACCGGCTGCGTGTTTCCAGCGCCACCTGATCCTGCAGGGTCCGCACCTTGGCCGACCCGCGGGTCTGATCGCCGATATAGACCGGTGCCGCTTCGCCGCCCTTGGCGCGTTTCACAGCCCGCGAAATCCCACCCAGCGTGTCGAAATAGTGATCAACCGTGGTCACACCCAGCTCAACCGATTCAAGGTTTTGATAGGCCAGATCCACATCCTTCAACGCCTTTTGCAGCAAAGCGGGGTTTTGCGCAGCCTTACCATTCACACCGTACGCAAAGCTCTTTCGCGACTCATAGGCATCGGCCAATTCATCCTCATCCCCGAAGGCCGAGCTATCGACCAACTGGTTCACGTTTGACCCATAGGCCCCTTCAGCATTTGAGAAGACCCGCAAAGCCGCCGTTTCCAGGTCACAGCCCATCTCATCAGCGTAGGCCAGCGCATGGGCGCGGATGTAGTTCTGGTCGAGCGGCTCATCAGCTTGCGCACATTTCAAAGCTGCCTCCGCCAACATACGTGTCTGCAAAGGTAAGAGATCGCGGAAGATGCCCGACAGCGTCATCACCACATCAATTCGAGGGCGCCCCAGCTTCGAAAGCGGGATCAGATCTGCCCCCGATAGTCGCCCGAAATTATCAAACCGTGGCTTCGCTCCCATCAGCGCAAGCGCCTGCCCAATCGGACCGCCATCGGATTTGATATTGTCCGACCCCCACAGCACCAGCGCAACGGTACGCGGCAGTGTTTTGTGGGTTTCCAAAAGCAAATCGGCCTGCTTTGCCCCTTCAGCCATCGCAAAGGCTGTGGGCATGCGGAACGGGTCGAAGGCGTGGATGTTGCGCCCTGTCGGCACAATCTCGGGTGAGCGGATCAGGTCGCCACCGGGAACGGGCGCGATATAATGCCCGGACAAGGCCCGCATCAGCGCGGGCAGTTCATGGTCTTCCTTCAAAAGCTCCGATGCCCGATCCCGCGCCTCACCTTCCGGCATCAGACGCTTCATATCCGCCTGTGCAGCACCCGACAGTGGCTGACCCACCACATGCAAGCCTTCGGTGATCAAGGCGCCTTCGGTTTCGGCCAGTTTCAGCCAAAGCGCGTCGATGTCGCGGGCATTCATATCCACCGCATTCGCCTGATCGCGGATCAACTGTTCCAGATCAGGGCGCTGATCATCATCCGCGCCCATCTCGCGCCAGCGGGTCAGGCTGTCCTTTAGCTCTGCCAGCCCCTTGTAGAGCCCCGCTGTCGTGAGCGGTGGCGTTAGGTGCGTGACTGTCACAGCGTTCGACCGGCGCTTTGCCAGCGTCGCCTCAGACGGGTTGTTGGCGGCATAAAGATAGACATTCGGCATCTCACCGATCAGCCGGTCCGGCCAATCGCGCGCGCCAAGGCCCGCCTGCTTGCCTGGCATGAATTCCAGCGCCCCATGCATACCGAAATGCAGGATCACATCCGCGCTGAACGTGTTCCGCAGCCAAAGGTAGAATGTGACGAACGCATGGGTCGGTGCAAAGCCCCTCTCAAAGAGCAGACGCATCGGATCGCCCTCGTACCCAAAGGCAGGCTGGACGCCGACGAACACATTGCCGAACTGATGCCCCAGAACATAAACACCACGCCCGTCCGATTGGTGTTTGCCGGGGGCCGGTCCCCAGACAGCCTCGACCGCAGCCAGAGGCGGCGTGTTTCGCACAATCGTATCCGCATCCACATGGGCGGCGACATTGGCCTGTTGGCCATATTGCGCCGCATTGCCTTGCAGGATTGCGGCGCGCAGATCGTCGACCGTATCCGGCACATCAATGGTATAGCCGTCAGCTTTCATCTGCTTCAGCGTGTTATGCAGGCTTTCAAAGACACTCAGATACGCGGCGGTTCCAACCGCCCCCGCATTGGGTGGAAAGCCAAACAGAACGACGCCCACTTTCTTGTCTGCATTGCGTTTCCGCCGCAGTTGCGCAAGGCGCAGGGTCTTCTCGGCGAGGCTGGTAATCCGCTCATGACAGGGGGCCATTGCCTTGCAGTCGGATTGCGCACCACAGCCATTGTTGCAACCGTTACAGCCCTCCGGTCCGTGCCTTCCGGCAAAGACGGTGGGGTTGGTGGCGCCATCGATCTCTGGCAGGGCAACCAGCATCGTGGTTTCAATCGGGCCAAGGCCCTGACCGCTATTGGCCCATTGCCCCAGTGTCTGGAATTCCAGCGGTTGGGCGGCGATGTAAGGCACGTCCAGCGTTTCCAGCAATGCGACAGCTGCATCGCTGTCGTTGTAAGCCGGGCCGCCGATCAATGAAAAACCGGTGAGCGATACCATGGCGTCCACGCGGCCTTGGAAATAGGTCTCTATCGCCGGACGCCCGTCCAAGCCACCTGCAAAGGCGGGGATGACTCGCATGGCTTTGGCCTCAAACGCGCGGATAACAGCGTCGTAATGCGCGCAGTCAGAGGCGAGGATGTAGGACCGCAGCATCAACAAACCGACCGTTGCAACCGGCGCGTCTGGTGCGGGCAAATCATCCAGATCTGTGACGATGTGGTGGTCGGGCAAATCCGGATGATAAAGCCCGACATCGGGGTATTCGATGGGCAGATCAGCCGTGGCCCCCTGCCAATCCACACGTGTCGCATAACGCCCGATCAGGAAGCGGATCATCTGTTCGACATTATCGTCCGACCCGCCCAGCCAGTATTGCATGGACAGGAACCAGGCGCGCAGGTCCTGTGCCTTGCCGGGGATTAGCTTGAGGATCTTGGGCAGGCGGCGCAGGGTCTTCATCTGCTTAGCGCCGCTATCTGCCGACGGTTTCGCCGAACCGCGCAGCTTTTTCAGGAGCGCCATGGCGCCGCTGGCCGGCTTGGCCATATCCAGATCGCCCATACGGGTGAGTTTCACGATCTCACCATCGGCAATCATTCCGATCATGGCATCACATCCGTCGCGCCGCGCCTGCAGGGCAGGCAGGATCGCGCGGATATGTTCCTCAAGAAACAGCAGATTGGCGATGATGATGTCACCTTGCGCAATCGCCGCTTTCGCCGCTGCGAGCGCGTCAGGGCATTCACCCCATTCGGCGGATGACAGCACTTGCACTTCAAGCCCTGGAAAATCGGGCGCGAGACGCGAGGACACGCGCAAAGCAGGCCCAGCCGCATGGGCATCCAGCGTGACAATCACCACGCGATAAGGTTTATGCATCACCTCATCGCGCATAATGGGCCTTTGCCTCGTAAAGCGTGTCTAGGCTGATTTCGTGCAGCCCTTTTTCCAGTGCAAAAGTTTCGGTGTTCCGCCGCGCCTTGCCGCGCACGAAGAAGGGGATTTTCTTCAATTCCCGCTCTGCATCCGACAGCCAGATCACATTGTCGGAGACTGGCTCTATCATCTTGGCAGAAATACTCCCGCCGGAGGCTCCGGCATCCGCGATCTGGTGCTGCCCGCCGTGATGGCTCGGACCGGCCGCATCATGAAATTCGAAATCGTCGCGGAACATGGTTAAGAGATGTTCTTCAAGTCCCATCACCAGCGGATGGATTAGCGTATCAAAGATGACGTTTGCCCCTTCGAACCCCACCTGAGGGGAGTAGCGCGCGGGAAAGTCCTGAACGTGGACGGGGGATGAAATCACTGCACAGGGGATGCCCAAACGCTTGCCGATATGGCGTTCCATCTGTGTTCCGAGGAT
>JBCBDL010000132.1:0-9190 GCA_038529695.1 Pseudomonadota bacterium
CATCAACGTCGTCTTGTTCGACCTTCGGTTTGATCTGGCAGTCGGCGCATCGCAGATCATCCCCAAACCAAGACACTACCACGACAACAGACTGGCAATGAGGCAATTCGCCCTGCAACGCATCCATTGATGTGGAAAAGTCACTTTTGCCCGAAGATGAATTACTGTTAATTGCGACCTGTCTTCCATATGACGGCGACAAAAACACTCGCGATGTCGCAAGGCTATACTCGCCGGTGCCTGGGATCAGTGCCACGCCTTGCACGCAGTCACTCAGATCAGGTGCGTCCAGTTCCGACGATCCACGCATCACCTCAAACGTGAATTGCGGGATACGGTTACCGAACTGCCCAAGGGCCAGATCCTCAAAAACCACATATGCAGTACCGCGATAGGCAGGCACGTTTTCCGCGCCTTCCACCGCACTGATTTTTGGATCAGGCAATTGGTCGATCGAGCCGGTATAAACCCGCATGTTCAGGTCTTCTTTGGAGATTTCCGCACCATCAGCCCAGACACGACCGACACGGCTGATTTCGCCTTCACACAGTGCGATCGCCATGCTGAGCGAATAAGTGTAGGTCGTAACCTCTGGCGTCGGCGGTGACCCTTTGCCGCCGCCCGATGTGCTGCGCTCTTCGTTAAACTCCGAGGCCCAGATGACTTGTCCAGGCAGCCGCATCCGGCCATAAACTTGGGCAACATCAGCGCCTTCCGCCGCACTGGTGAGCCGAAACCTGTCAACGCGGCCCGTTTCGACAGGCTCACTGCCTGAGCCTAGCAATTGCTGATCCAACCGTCGCCCAATGGCCGCACCCGCCGCGCGACCGATCGTAGCCATCGACAGACCTAATACCGTCCCACCAATTGAACCACCAAGCGCTGCACCCGCCGCAGAAAGAGCAATCGTCGCCATGATCTTTATCCCTTCGAAATCGCAAAACGCGCAACAATCCGTTTGCGCCAAGGCCCCGACAGCGGGCTTTCGGTCACACCGTGACCAGAATAAGCATGAATGAATTGCGGCACAGGTTCCCCTGCCGACAAAATGCCCAAATGCTTGGCCACCGCCCCATCGCGCATCCGAAACAACAACACCTGTCCGGGCGCAAAGGCGGTTTCATCAGCCTGCTTCATGTGCCGCCTCGCCGCGCGCCAAAGTCGCTCTTCCCCTTGCGGCTCTGACCAATCCGCAGTGTAGATAGGCACCGCCTCCGGTTCCGCACCAAAAACCTCACGCCAAACCCCACGCAGCAGCCCCAGACAATCGCAGCCCACACCCTTGGCCGAGGCTTGATGCATGTAAGGCGTACCCAACCAGCTGCGCGCCACATCGACAATTGTCGTGCTCATCTGCTGCGGCTCCCACCGCGGTTTGACTGGTCAGAACGGGGCACACCCACCAGCCAATCATCGCCAGGAATGTCGGGAAAGCCTTGGAAATTGACAAAGTTCGCAAACTTGTCGCGGCACGTCGCAGCACGCCTGTCGCAGCCAGCCAATATCTGGATCGCATCGCCAATCGCAATCCGCGCGCGAATGGGCTCCCATAGTCGGAGAATGCGCGTTTCGCCAGTTAAGATATCTTCACGAATGACCGCGCTTAGTCCCCGTGCCGCGCCAGACATGATGGTTAACCGTCCCCCTTGAAACCACCCCTCAGCAAAACTTGTCAGATCCGCAAATCGAAGCGCCTCCCCGTCGGTATCGATGGCAAGAGTGCGCGTGGCTGTGTAGGTGGCGTCAGTCAAATCGACCCCACAACGCGTATCACCCAAAACTGCGCTGCAAGTCTTCAGGTAAGATCGCCCCTGTGGTTGGTTCAACGCATCCGATAATCCCCGCAGCTCCGCCTGAAACCCGCCAGCAGCGCGCGTGACCTCCCCGATTGTCCCGGCAAACAGCACCTGCCTGGCAGCAGGATCATCCCACTGTACCAACCACGTCCTGACCTCCGCGCCGTCATAGCGGCCTGCATCAATGTCAGCCTCGGAAATCGCATCCGACGACAAAACACCTATCGCCTCACTATTGTCCACGGACAGGCCTGTGGTGCTGGCCAATGCCTTCGCTGTCAGACCGCTTTCCGGCTGAAAGCGGATCCCGTCAAATGTCAGCGCCTGATCATGATCGGTGAAGCCAAACACCTGACCATCCTGTCGTGTGACCGCCCAGCAATGGCAAATATGGGTCGCGCCCGTCTCAAGATGGGCAAGCAAATCCGCATTGGTCATATCCTAATCTCCACGACAGGAATGTTTGGCGCTTCCCCCGCTTGGAAGTTAGAGATTGATGTCATGATCCGGTCGGTATCGAAGCGGACCGGCACATCAAACTCGAACCCAGCCCTGATTTCAGCCCCGATATCTGGCGGATGGGCAAAGCTGATCTGCCCGCTTGCATCATCGACGGTGTAATCGACACTTTCCTGCAACGGATCGCCGCCCAAGGACACACGCACCGACCCCGCAACAGGCTTGCTGACCGGACGCGCATAGGAAAACGCGCCAGACCGATAGGTCTTGGTCAGTTGCCAAACATCCGTCACCTCATCACCCACACCGATGAGCTGATCGCTCTCCGACACCTCATCTGACGGCGCGCAAGAGCGGTAGTCACTCCAATCCTTCCAGCGAAACCCGATCAATTGCCCCTGGCGCGCCTCGAAAAACGCAATCAGCGTCTCCAGATCATCAAGCGATCGCAGCCCGAGCCCCGCATCGTAACGTCGACGCCCATGCGCCCAGGGCGTATTGCGCTCTTCAAACCCATTGGCCAGCGTGACGATATCGGTGCGCCGCTCTGGGCCGCCGACGGACCCAAAACTTAGCGACGCGGGAAACCTAACCTCGTGAAATGCCATCTTTGCTCTCCCTTACCGATTACGCTGACTACGGCCCAAAGCACGGGCCATTTGCGTGGCAATCTGGCTTTGGCTTCGTTGAAAACCCTGTATGTCCGGTGTGTTGATGTTCATCGTAACATTCACAGCGCCGCCACCTTGGGTCTGCACACCCAAACGACCATCAGCGCCGCGTGCCAACGGCATAATCGCCTCCGGCCCCGCCTCACCCATCAACCCCGTACCGCCGCGCATCGGGAACGTGGTTGGGCCGCTGACAACACCGCCTTTGGCAAAGGGCATGACACGCCCTTGCGCAAATGACCCACCATTCGCAAACGGCATGATGCTCGCCACCGCAGCGTTCAGCCCATCGGCCAAAACACCGCCTAACTGGTTTGTTACCGGATTGATCGCCGCCGAATAGGCAGCATTCACCATCGATTGCGCCAACCCGCCCAGCGCATCCGACAAAGTTGCCCCATCCAGGATCAGGCTATCAAATGCCCGCCGCAACCCACCGGAAAACCCACGCTCCAGATTGCCCAAATCGCGGGTGGTCTCAGCCAGGGTGCCCTGCATTCCGCGCAACTCGCTGTCAAACGCAACCGTTACGGCGCGCGCATCGCCCAGCGTCGCCTCCAAGGCCTGCACATCACCGTCAAGGCCATCAAGCTGATCAATCTCATCCATCATTTTCGTCCTTTGGTTTGTCCGGGAACGCCTGCAATAACGCGTCCAACCGACCCCGCCCCATCGGGGCCTCATTCCCCGAAAGACCCAACATCATCTGCAGCTCAATCGGCGTCAGTGCCCAGAACTCTGCGGGCCGCAAATGCAAGCCAAACAGCCCAGCCCGCATCAGGCCCGCCCAATCCATTGTTATGCTGGCACCGAGAATGCGCGGGTCAGTAGCAATGCTGCGACCTTGGCCGCGCCGACCGGACCGCCCTCAATCTCAACCGTCATCAGATCCGAGGACATTCCTCGCCATCCCCCACCACGCAGTCCCGCAACAATCACGGCCATCACATCACGGCTGGAAAACGCACCGCTTTCAAACCGCTCCGCCAATTCCACCAGCGACCGCTCGCCCAGCGCCTCTTCCAACCCCACAAGCGCACCCAGCGTCAGCTTGCAGACATGGGGCACGCCGTCGATGCGCACGCTCACCTCTCCCGTCCAGGGGTTCGCCATCAGATCAGCGCCGTAAAGGTCAGTGGCCCGGCTGAGGCGAGCGACAATTCATATGTCGCCTCCCCGTTATGCGACCCTGCATATTCAATCGACGTAATCTGAAACGCACCTTCAACAGTACCAAAATCAGGAACGATCACCTGAAAATTCGGTGTCTCCCCATCAAAGAAAATCTGGCGCGCCCGTTCATCCGTCGCCTCATCCTTGAAAACGCCCGATCCGGATATGGCCGCGGTTTTCACGCCGGCACCACCCAGCAACTCACGCCAGCCACCGGTGCTTTCCAGGCTGGTCACCTCAACACTTTCGGCGTTAAGGCTGATCCGTGTCGCGCGCAAACCCGCCACCGTTTCAAATGATCCACCGCCTGTCATATCGATCTTGATCAGCAGGTCTTTACCGTTCTGGGCCACCATCGGCACACTCCTTTGAAAAAATTTGGGTTACGTGTCATCCGCCACGCGGGCACGGAAAATCAGGTTGATCTGGCGCATATCTCCAGTGCCCACACGGGCGGCTTTCGCCTTGTAGAAATTGAGCGAGACAAGCGTGCCACGCGCCAGCGTCAAATCCGCATCAACAAGCGCGTCACTAACGGCGGCAGCGGCATCTTTAGCCGAAGCAAAGCCCGCCTGCTCTGTCACCACCGACACGGTGAACTCATGCAAGGCCCCGCCGCCGGTCTGGTCGGACGCATCCTTTACATCCTCAGACCCCAGGATCACATACAGCGCAGGCAGGGCCCCAGCAGGCAAAGCATCATAAATCGCACCATTCACCAGCGCGCCCAGTGCGACATCCGCCGACAAAGCCTGGAACACCGCCGCCTGCAAAGCACCCGCAACACCGTAACTCATGAAGCCACCTCTTCCTCGACATGACAGGTCAGGAACCGGCCATCATGGCCCTTCTCGGCCACGGCATTGATGTGAAAGACGCGCCCGCCATCCCGAAACCGCTGCCCCGCCACGGGGCGCGACGGCGCACCATAAGGCGTCGCACGCACGGTAATCCGGTAAGGCACCCGCGAAACAGTCACAGCAAACGCCGCGCGTTCCCGCCCCGACCCGGCCTTTACCTCGGCCCAGACCACACCCAGCACCTCCCAATCGGAAGTATATCCACCCGCTCCATCGGGCACCTGCACCGGGCCCTCCAAAGTCAGTGCGCGGTTCAGATACGGCGCCTTCATACCCGGCCACCCATGAACAGGCGGACCGTGCGATAACGCTCAATCAGTGAAGACACACCAAACGGCATCGCAGGCGTGCCCTGCACCACGTCATGGCGATATTCGTAATAATGCGCCGCCAGCATCATCACCGCCTGCGCCAGATCGGCGGGCAAATCGCCCCATTCCGGGCCGAACCCTGCCAGCAAACCAATGCGGACGGACCCATTAACCGGTACCGATGGCAAACAGTTCGCCACAGCCTTCAGACTGGGCCGCTGGCTATCCGGTTCCAGATACCACGCATCGCCATCGGCAAATGTCTCATCGCCGTTCATATCAATCAGCATGACGGCAGAGATCGCATTCACCGGGGCCACCGGCAGCGGCTGCCTGCGCCCGTCGCGCCAAGCGGTCAGCGTCCAGCTAAACTCACGCTCAATCAGGATCTTGCCAGTGCGGGCCTCGATCGCGGCCATCGCAGCGCGCAGATAATTCTCCAGCACCGGATCCTGCAAATCGTCGTCCGAAAACCCCGAACCAAGGCGCAAATGCTCTTTCAACTGTCCAACCGGCAAGGCCGATTGCGGCACGGTGGTCTCTTCGACTAACATCATGGAACTACTCCGAAAATCACGTATCGTCCGATGGGTCCCCGGACGCATGCACACCCCCCGCATTGCTCGGACGGAAGGGAGCAGCTAGACAATGCGGTGACTGTCTCGCATGCGTCCGGGAAGGACGCGCCCTGCATGAGGGCGCACCCCTTCGCGGGGTTCAGCCTTAGCTGACCGCGAATTTCAGCAGTTTGATCGCAGCAAAATCGCTGACCGCACCGCCCACGCGCTTGGTCGCGTAAAACAGGACATGCGGCTTGGCGCTGAACGGGTCGCGCAGCACACGCAGATCAGGGCGTTCAGCTACAGTATAACCGGCCGAGAAATCACCAAAGGCAATCGCCATCGCATCGTCGTCGATATCCGGCATGTCTTCGGCGATCAGCACGCGGTATCCCATCAGGCGCGCAGGCTCACCCACCGCCAGTCCATCCACCCAGACAAAACGACCATCATTGTCTTTCAGCTTACGCACCGTGCCCGCAGTCTTGGAGTTCATCACGAACGTCCCGTTCGACCGATACTCAGCCCCCAGCGCATAGACGAGGTCCACAATCGGATCAGCGCGCGTAATGCCGCCAGCCGTCCCCGACGGCACATAGCCGATATTGCCCCAGGTCCAGGTATCGTTATCGACGGTCGGATAGGTCAGCATGCCCGTGGGCTTATCGACACCATCACCGGCGACAAAAGCATTCGCCTCAGATCGCGCAAACTTATCCGCGATGCGACCTGCCAGCCAACCTTCGATGTCAAACGCTGAATCATCTAGCAGACGCTGCGATGCCTTTGGCAGCGCGGACAATTCGTGCAGCGGAATAGAAATCCGCTCAATCTGCGGCGTATCGGTCTCGGTCACCGCAGCCGTCTCAGTGGCCCAACCCGCACCAAGCTCCGTGTGATCCACCAGCACATCATACGATGTCGCATCCACATTCACGACATTGGCAATCGAACGGATGGAGGCCGTCGATGACAAAGTGCTCTGGATAGTTGCCGCCGTTTGAGGATCAACCAGATAACCCCCATCAGCAGCCACGCTTGTGCTCAGCGCCTTGCCTTCCAGTTCCAACCCACGCAGGCCATCATCATCGCCCGAGCGTAGATAGGCCGCGAACGCCTTCTGATGCGGGGCCTCCTCGCTTGCCGCCGCCGCCAAGGCAGGGCGCGCATTCATCATCGTCTTTCGATCCAGCTTGTTCATCCGGTCATCCTGTTTTTGAAGTTTGGCATTCACGCCGTTGGAAAAGTCTTTGAAATCGCTCATGAACCCGGCAATTGCCGTATTCAAAGCCTGGGCAGGAGACACATCTTCCCCGGCCCGAGAATCCCTCTCAGTCATCGTCATCCATCGTTCCTCTGATGTTGGTTAGGTTCGGGCCATCACCCGGCGTGCATCCACAAATGCCGCAGCCAAATCGCGCATCGCGGCATCCGCCGGGTCATCCCCTTTGGCCCCCACACGCGCATCGGGAAGCATTGGGAACGTCACCAGCGACACTTCCCAAAGTTCCAGTTCCGACAAAAGGCGATTGCCCTTGTCATCCTTGCGGGCCTTGACGGTGCGATACCCGATGGAGAGCCCATCAATCGCACCCGCCCCAATCAGCGAAGCCGCCTCGCGGCCCTTGGCCACATCCGTCAGCAAACGCCCCTTCACCCAAAGCCCCCGGTCGTCCTCGCGCACCTCATCCCACACGCCAATCGGCTGGGCCGGATCGTGCTGCCATAGCATCTTGACCCCATGGCCGCGGGCCAAAGACGCAACATAGGCCCCGCGCTCCACCACATCACCACACTGATCAGCCTTGCCAAACAGTGACGCATACCCACTGATCGTGGTCCCATCGGTCACGGTCACATCCGTGCCCAGCGCACAAAACTTATGTTCCAAATTCATGACGCACCCCCGCTCAGCACTTTGACAATCTCGAAAATCAGTAGGCCCGCACAACCGCAGACGATCAGCCAGATCTGCCGCTCCAACCGCGACACCATGAACTCGATCCGGCCCAGCCGCACATCCACCTGCGCAAACCAGAAATCCGAAACCGGCGGCTGCGTCTGCTGGCGCGGTTTGCCGTGCATATCGACAATCTTGTTATCCATCGCCCACCTCCAACGCTGGCAATCCCAGCAGTGATCGCTTCTCCGCATCCGTCAGAAACGCCGCCTCACCGACCCTGCGCCATTGCGCATCGCGCTCCGCCGACAGCGCCGGGATCTGGTCCAGATCGGGCCGCAACTCGACCGTCTCGCCGGTGAAATCCGACAACCATTCCGCAATCGCACTCATCACGCGCGCAGCCAACGGAAGCACTGTCAAACGATAGAACGCGCGGTTCGCCTCCTGATAATTCGCATAAGTGGCATCGCCAGGTATCCCCAACAGCATCGGCGGCACCCCAAAGGCAATCGCAATCTCCCGCGCCGCCGCCTCCTTCGTTTTCTGAAACTCCATATCGGACGGCGAAAAGCCCATCGGCTTCCAATCGAGCCCACCTTCCAAGAGCATCGGTCGCCCCGCATTGCGCGCCCCCTGGTGCTGGCTCTCCATCTCACCCAGCAAGCGATCATACTGATCTTCACTCAGCGACGCCTGCCCATCTGCCCCGCGATACACAATCGCCCCCGATGGCCGGGCTGCATTATCCAACAATGCCTTTGACCAGCGCGAGGCCGCATTATGCACATCAATCGCCGCCGCCGCGGCCTGCAAGGCCGAGAACCCGTAATGGTCATCCTGCGGGTGGAAATTCTTGATATGGCAAATCGGGCTTAGCCCATCGGTCACTGCAAAGCGATGCTTGCGCCCGCTCACATTATAGTCATAGGCCACCGGCCAACCATCCGCGCCCGGCACGATCGACATCCTGTCAGAGCGCAGAACGTGCAACTCAACCGGCAAATCCTCATCCGCCACCGCCTCAAGATACCCGTTACCGGTCAGCAGCACCTGCCCGAACAAAGCCTCCAGCAACTCCGCACGCCCCTGCCCCGCATTTGGCCGGGCCAGCAAAGAACGGACAGGATGCGTCTCATACCGACGCTCCGCATCCTGCACGACCACGGGCAAGGAAGCCGCAGCCTCCGCAATCAGTTTCACAGCACGAAACCCAATCGGGTTCGCCGTGAACCCGTTGCGGGTCAACGACGCCACATCGCGGGGGGACCAGGCCACGCGGCCGGCACCGGACATCGCGCGCACACGTCCCGCGGCTGAGGCCTTGACCTCAACCGCTGCCGCATCCGGCTTTGCACGACTTAAAAATTCAAACATCCAAAACTCCTCGGTGCCGGCCCTTGGTGGCCGTCTGCGATCCACGAAAATAATCTGCATCAAAGGTCTTACGAAGCTGGGAC
>JBCBDL010000133.1:0-9142 GCA_038529695.1 Pseudomonadota bacterium
CGATAGGACGACCCGTAGAAAACGCGACGTCCGGCAACCGCGCGGGCAATCGAGCCGATCTGCCAGACCTCGAACTCGCCATTCTGCGAAACACCAACGGGCTCGATGTGCTTATGGGGCGTGTCCCGACATCGCGGTCTGACGTTGCGGCTCGATTGCCCGCGCGGTTGCCGGACGTCGCGTTTTCTACGGGTCGTCCTATCGACCTGTTGCAGCGGCGGCCCGACATTCGCGCGGCCTATGCGCGGCTTTTGTCCGCGAATGCCAACATCAAGGTGTCGCTTGCTGACCGGTTCCCGACTCTGACCCTGAATGGCAGCCTACGTTCGGGCGGCGACTTGGATGAGATCCTCGACATAAACAACGTCATTGCTTCGCTGACGGCTGACCTGCTTCTGACGGTGTTTGATGCCGGACGTGGCAGTCGGCTTGTCTCGCTTAGACGTGCGGAGGCCGAAGAATTGGCCCAATCCTATGTCGCAACTGTGTTGGCAGCGGTCGCGGAGGTGGAAGATGGACTGGCCGGTGACCGGCTTTTGGCAGAGCGATCGCAACTCCTATCAACAAGGCTCGCAGCAGCCCGTGGGGCCACTGAAATCGCCCGCGAGCGGTACCGCGATGGGACCGGCACTTACCTCACACTGCTCGATGCGAGCCGCAGCGAAGCCTCGGCAGAGACAGCGTTCTTGAGTGTCGAAAGGTCGCGTTGGCTGAACCGCGTCGATCTAATGCTGGCGCTTGGCGGCACATGGGGCCCCATCGCACCCGAACCGGAGGCGACTCAATGAGCAATTCCGAACCTCGGCCTCGTCTGCTGGTCTTTGTCGCGGGGATCCTGCAGTTTCTGGCCGTAATCGCCGTGGTGGGCGGCACGGTCTGGGTGTCGAACTATTTGCGCGACAACCAGCCCGAACGCGTGCAGATCGAAACGCAGACACTCACGCCAACGGTGCGCACGACCTCTGTAGTAGTCGAAACACGGCGCATTCCGTTGGACAAGACCGGATCGGTGGAACCTACGGTCTATGTCGATATCTCGCCTGAGGTGTCCGGCGTGATCGAGACCGTTGCACCGGGCCTCGCCGGTGGGGCTACCTTCGAGGCCGGGGACACCCTGTTCAGCATCTCTCGCGATGATCTGGTGATTGAGCTGCGTCGCCGAGAGGCCGACCTTGCGTCGGCTGTCGCCTCGCTGGATATCGAACGCGCACAGGCCGAAAATGCGCGGCGCGAATGGGAGAGCTTTGGCCGCGGTGAGATTACCGATCTGGCGGCGCGCGGGCCACAAGTGCGCTCTGCCGAGGCGCAGGTGCTCATTGCGCAGACTCAGGTCGATACCGCTGCTCTGAACCTCGACCGCTCTGGCTATAGCCTCCCGTTTGCGGGGCGGGTGGTCGAAACCTCACTGGCGGCTGGTCAGCGGGTCAGCGCGGGCCAGCTTTATGGTCGGGTCTACGGTTTTGGCAGTATTGAAGTGACCGTCTCGCTGTCGGCAGACGAACTGGCGCTGTTAGACCGTGTTGCGGGCACGCCGGCCACGGTGACGGCCCGCGTCTTGGGTAAACCCGCGATATTGCAAGGCAGCGTCACCCGGATCGAAAGCGAGGTGAACCGCACCACGCGCCTGACCCAGATTATCGTCGGCTTGGACACAAAGGACGTACGACAGGTGGGCCTGCAACCGGGGACCTTCGTCACGGTCGCTTTCGACGGGCCAGAGATCGAAAACGTGGCTGAGATCCCGAACGCCGCGCTGCAGGAAAATGACCAGGTCTGGCTTCTGGAAGGCGATCAGCTTTTCCTGACCGAAGATCTGCGCGTGATCCTGCGCGGACGCGACAGCACCCTTGTCACCGGCCTTGAGGACGGTGCGCGCATCGCAATTGGCACCATCGCCAGTGCAGCAAACGGTATGCGCATCCGGGCCGAGGCTGTTGCAGGCCGGGACGTCCATTCTGCTGGCCTTACCGAAGGAGATAGCGAATGACCGATCCTGTCGAAAGTCGTGGGGGCCTTCTGGGCTGGTTTGCGGGCAACCACGTCGCTGCCAATATCCTCATGATCGCGCTTGTCGTGGCAGGGGCCTACACGGTCATGACCATGCGAACTGAGGTCTTTCCGCCGATAGACCCACGTCAGGTCTCGGCCAGCGTGTCCTACCCTGGCGCCAATCCCGAAGAGGTCGAAAGCGGCCTCGTCATCCGGATGGAGGCAGCTTTGGCGGGAATATCCGGGATTGCGCGGATCACTTCGCGGGCCGAGGAAGGGCTGGGCATGGTCACGGCCGAATTGACCTCTTTTGCAAATGCCGACGAGGTGCTGGCCGATGTGCGCGACGCCATTGACCGGCTTCCCGATTTCCCACCCGAAGGTGCCGAAGACCCCTCTGTCGAAAAGGCCACCGTCCGGCCGCAACTGATGACGATTGCCCTATTCGGCGATGTCGGTGAACGCCCTTTGCGCCAGACCGCCGAACGCCTGCGGGATGATCTTTTGGCCGTCAGTCAGGTTGCTGAGGTCGAACTGGGCGGCGTGCGGTCCTACGAAATTTCGGTGGAGGTCGATGAACAGGCCCTACAACGTTATGGCCTCACGTTTGAGACGATTTCACAGAAAATTGCTGCCGCCTCACTTGATCTGGCAGGTGGGACCTTACGCACCACCAACGGGGACATCCTGTTGCGCACACCCGCCGAACGGACCGATGCAGACGGGTTCGGCGATATCCCGATTATTGTCACCGACGATGGCGCGGCCGTCCGCCTGTCGGATATCGGCACAGTGCGGGACGGCTTTGCCGATGGTGATCTGATCAATGTGTACAACGGAAAGCCCGCCGTCTTCGTCACGATTTATCGCGCGCCAGAGCAGGGAGCCATCGCGACAGAAGCAGTCATGCGCGACTTCCTTGATGGGGTCAGCCTGCCGGACGGGATCTCGATGGAAATACGTGACAACGACACGGATGTGCTGCGCGACCGGATCAATCTGATGCTCCGCAATGCGATCTTTGGCTTTGGGCTGGTGTTCTTGTCGCTAGTGTTGTTTCTGGACCTGAAACTGGCTTTCTGGACAAGCCTTGCGATCCCGCTGTCGTTTCTAGGCGGGCTGGCGATTGCCAGTGTTTTTGGCGCATCAATCAACATGATTTCGCTTTTTGCGCTGATCATTGTGCTGGGTATCGTGGTTGATGACGCCGTGGTGGTGGGCGAGAATATCTATCAAGCCCAAACCGAAGGTCTCAGCCCGTTTAACGCAACTCTCAAAGGGCTCATAGAGGTCGCGGCCCCGGTGACCTTGGGGGTGACCACGACGATTATGGCCTTCGCACCGCTGGCCTTCACCAGCGGGTCGCTTGGGCAGATCATTTCGGTGGTGCCGATTGTTGTTATCGCGATCCTGTTAGTCTCGCTTCTGGAATGCCTTTTGATCCTTCCCGCCCATCTGTCTGGTGGCGGCCGCTGGAGCGTTGGTGCGCTTGCCACTCTTCAACGCGGGGTCCACGCAATGCTGCAGGCGTTCACCGGTCGCATTCTGCATCCACTCGTGCGAGGCGCAATCCATCTGCGGTATCTCACTATGGCTCTTGTGATGGCGGGCATCGCGCTGTCCGCAGTGGCCTTCCTGACCGGTCACCTCCGCTTTGTTTTCTTGCCGCCGACCGAGGCGGACGGAGTCCAACTGACCCTGACCATGGCCGAGGGAGCACCTTTCGCAACCACCCGACAGGGGGCCGAGGCCGCGCTGCTGGCGGCCTCCCGCGCAAACGACACGATCACCATTCGGGACGGCGCGGCACCTGTCTTGCGCACGTCTGCCACCATTGGACAAGCGGTGGCAAACAGCCCCATGGGCGGCCGAGCGGACAGCGGGGCCAATGTCGCACAGATCCGTGTCGAATTGACCCCGTCAGACGCGCGAAGCATTTCTTCGGCGGAGTTCGAAAAGCTCTGGCGCGACGAAATTGGAGCGTTGGCGGGGGCCGAAAGTATGATCTTCGTCAGCGGGCTTTTCGTGCTTGGCGACGACGTCAGCATTGAGTTCAGCCACCCCGACGACGAGGCACTGATCGCAGCGGCCGAGGCGCTGGAAGACCGGCTTTCTGCCACCACAGGCGTGTCCGATATCGAATTCTCCCTTCAGTTCGGCAAACGTCAACTTGAGTTTCAATTGTCCGAGATCGGTCAATCCCTTGGCCTGACCGAAACCGACTTGGCCCGCCAGATCCGCAATGCGTTTTTTGGCGAGACTGTTCAGACTGTGCAACGTGGGCTGGAAGAGGTCGAAGTCGTGGTCCGCTACCCCCAAGATGCGCGCAGTAGCCTCAGCGACGTCTACGGCTTGCGCATCGCGTTACCAGGCGGCGACACCGTGCCGATCACAGCCGTGGCAGAGATCACCGAAACGCGCGGGTTCTCGACAATCGAACGGGCCGACGGTCGGCGCATTCTACGCGTGACGGCCAAGGTCGACCCTGAAACCACAACAGCAGACAATGTGAATGGTAATCTCACCTCGACGTTCCTCCCAGAGCTTACCGATCGCTATGTCGGTCTGTCCTGGTCCCAAAGCGGTCAAGCCGCCGATCAGAATGAGGACCTGACGAACCTTCTGGGTGCGATGGGCATCGCAATGCTGGGCATTTTCGTGATGCTGGCGTCGTTTACTCGCAGCTACATCATTCCGATGGTGATCCTGACCACGGTGGCCTACGGGATCGTGGGCGCGATTGTCGGGCATATTTGGTTGGGATACCCGCTGACCTTCGTATCGCTCTTTGGGATCGTTGCCTTATCCGGGGTTGTGGTGAACGACACCATTCTGCTGCTGGACGACTATGGCAGACGCCTGTCGCTTTATCCGCAGATCGACAAAGCGAAAGCAATGGCCAACAGCGCCGCCCGCCGCTTCCGCCCAATCCTAATGACGACGCTGTCTACGGCATTCGGGCTATTGCCGATGATCTATGAGACGTCCTTGCAGGCCAAGTTCCTAATCCCAATGGCGATCAGCCTTGGTTTCGGCATTCTTATTGCGACGCCCATCTTGCTGCTCGCGGTACCCGCGACCGTCTTGATCCTGGAGGATCTCGCCGCGCCATTTCGCTGGGGGCGCCGGAAGTTTCGTGGGCGCCCTGAAACGCCTTTGGATACTCCTGCATGAAAACTTTTTGCTCGCTCAGCTTTGGAAGCGTTAACCGGCGCCCCGTTTTTGACTGAGTTCGAGACCGGTCCGAGCGCGCGTGCTCCCTCTGCGCCAGCTCGATATGGTCACAATCGCCGATTGCCTGAACCCAAATCGCACTTTCCGTTAGCGTCTTAAATGGTCGTTTGACGTTGCTCCTACAATCGCTCGGTCAGCTCGGCGCCGATGGATAGGTCCAGTTGTTCCGCAACTCGTCTGTCGATTCTGAGCGCGGCGAAAGGGAGGTTTCGATTCTTCGATTTTGAACCGGGTTGAACGTCTGGAAACGGGATAATCGCCGCGATGCCGAAATCGCAATGCCGCGACTGCAGCGCGATGCTGTGTCAGCGAAGGTTGAAGACCCAAAGTCGGGAAAGTCCGCAGAGTTGACGTTCGGCTGACAGGACACGGATGACTTCTCTGCGGGACAAAGCGGGCTTTTCCTACGGCTGGGCCGTGGGCGTCTCTATATCAAACTATAGGCGCGTTCCACTGCCCAGTAGGCGGCGACCATCGTGATCGTGCCTAGGGTCGCTCGGCGGGCCCAAAAATGGGTATCGCTAGAGGCCTGCGTGAGGCCCCAGGAGACCAAAAGCGTGACGGCCAAAATGGCAAGCTGACCCAGTTCGATCCCGACAGTGAAACTCGCCAAGGAAGAGAGCAGACCCGGCGCGCCAGGTCCTAAAATCTCAGACAGCACAAAGGAAAATCCAAGCCCGTGCAACAAGCCGACACCGCCCATGACCCAGGGCGCCTCCATCCGGCCGAAATAGGTGGCGGCGGCCGCGTAGATGACCGTGATCGCGATGCCGGTTTCCACGGCGGGGATGAACCAAGCGACTTGCGGCACATAGCCCAAGAAAGCAGCCACAAGCGTGACCGCATGCCCGATCGTAAAGGCGGAAACCAAGCTCACGAGTCGTACGAGACCACCGGCAGCTAGGCCGATGCAGATGACAAGAAACACATGATCGAGCCCGACCAGAATGTGCACGATGCCCTGCCACACAAACGCGCCCACCGCCCGCCAAGCAGAGCCATCAATGCGGACCCAATTCTGCAACTGCCCAGGTTCCGTGAACGGGAGCGCATGGTCGCTGCGCACATCGCGGATGTGATTGTCGATGGTCACATTGTCCGGCAACGGCAAAAACGGCAGGGCGCTGCGCAGCGCCAGTTCCGCCCGCGGCATGGGCGCATCCAGGTGGAGTTCAAAATCAATGTAGGTCGTCCCGAAATTGGGGTCCTCGACCGGGCCCGGGCCGGTGAGGGCGGCGCGGGCGTCCTCCGCCGAGGAAAACGCGCTGTCGGGTCGATCATCATAAAGGCGCCAGCGTAGAACCGTCGCTGCGACAGGGCGCCCGTTTTGCTGCCACTCATGGGCGCCCGCCAGGCGCGCGGCGAAGGCCTCGGGTGCGGCGTCGATATCGGTTTGCGAGAGCAGAAAGGTCAACGCGTTCCCCACGCGCCGGGTCTCCAGGAACTCTGCCTCAAAGGGCACTTGATCGGCCTGCGCGGCAACGATCTCACGGGCATAGAGCAACGGGGCGGGGATGCGGATGAAGGCTGTGACACCGCCTTCAGGGTCATCCGCGATGAGGATCGTCCGGGGCTTGGTGCCTTCCTGAAAATGCGCAAGGGACACCCCTGTGCCGCAAAACCATAGAGCGACCGCGAGACAAGCTAGGCAGCATCGATAGAACATCGCTTGGCCCTTCGCACCGAATTGGGCGCCGCCGGTCCATCCCGCGGCGCTCGATTTGGTTTATTGGATCGCGTGTGCCAGCTCACGATCAGACGCGCGACCGAAGCCATTCATCAAGACACGGTCTTCATAGACCTCAATGATCGCGTAAGCGGTGGAGTTCGCGGTCTCCAGCATGCCTTCGACGGTCACATAGTGAACGCCGTCGACCACGGCGTAATGGCCGGCATGATTGTGGCCGTTAAAGTACGCCATGACGTTTTCATAGCCGCCGAGAGCCTCTTGCAGCGCTTCGTAGTTCCACAGATTGTGGATATCCTCTGGTGCTGCGGGGAAATGGCAAAAGATGACAACCAGTTCGTCGGCGGCAACGGCTGCGTCAAGTTCAGTCGTGAGCCAATCAAATTGCTCTTGGCTGATGCCACCGTTCCAGGTTTGCGCGTTCACCGCCTCGGCCTCGACCAGCGCGTTGAACATGGTTTCGGCCTCTTCGAAACGGGGCGTGTCCTGCGGCGTGGCATACATCGATAGATCGTTGCCATCGAGGGTGATGAACCGCACGCCGTTCTCGGTAAAGGAATAGTACCGCGCATCCATGCCCAGATAGTCTGGCACCGTTTGCACATAGTCACGGTGCACGTCGTATTCGTGGTTGCCGAGAACGAACCAATTGTCGGTCTCTACGCGCTGGTAGATCGGCAGGATGTGGTTGTAGGCTTCGACATGGCGGTCGATGATATCGCCAAGGGTCACTACAAAATCGAGCTCTTCTTCGTTGAGCGCGTCAACGGCTTCCGAAAGCTTTGCCAGCGAATTGGCATAATAGCGCGAGCCGCGTGGCGGGGCTGGGGCATATTGCGGATCAGCAATGGCCCCGAACCGCACAAGCGGGGTTTCTTGTGCCGCCGCAGGCATGGCGAGTGCGGCGACGAGGAGAAGTGTAATCGAGCGGATCATCTTTGGACCCTCCTGTCCTGATAGAATTTCGGTGCTCACGGGCGCGAACCCGGGTTGCGCTTAACGGCATGCCAAGAGGGTACGGGGCCAATGTAAATGCCAAAGATCCGAAGTGCGAAACTCTTGCATCAGTTTCGTGACGCCCATGGCGGGCGCCTGGAGAGCGCGGCGGCCAGGTGTTTTAGGGCCCGGAATTTAAGCGCTTTTCCAAGCCAGAATCCCATGCCGATTGAGCGTATGATCTGCCCATAAAGCGGCGCAGGGTTGCCAAGGGCAAGCAGCTCGTCATGAAACTGAGTTCACCCTGTTACACAGAGCTTGCAATTGTGTGCGGGTTATGCGTCAGCGTTCTGGAGGCGTGGGCTCCTTGCCGCCATTAGCTGCCCATGCGAGGGCTTGTAGGCGAGTCAATGGCTCCTCTGCGGACAAACCGGACTTTTGCAGCTGCGGCTATTGCTGGCGCTGCATGATCTTGCATTTGCAAAATGCGTCTTTTTGCGGCGCGGCGGATGTCGCCAGACCGTTCATTTGCATTTGGCGGGCTTGTTCGAGCCAAGTCCTGAGTTTGGACAAAAAGCCTTAGAAATCAGCTCCAATGCAAACAGGAGAATTGTGTCCTGTCGTTGCGAAATACGCCCAGGGCCGCCATAGTCGGAGCGAATGTGACGGTACATACATGATGGCACGCAAGGTTTTTACACCGGACGATCCGGTTATTCCCATGAGCTATCCAGGCTTTGTATTCCGGGTTTTGCGGAAACAAGGCTACTCGGCTGACGCATTGCTTTCCAAAACCGGTTTGGTCGAAGAAAACTTGGAAAATCCTGAGTTTCGGACAGTTTTCAAGCCCATTCAGCGCCTCTTCGAAAATGCGCTGAGCACCACGCAGGACCCGCATCTGGGTATCACGCTCGCGTTGGGGTTTGAGCCAGCCAATATTGGTCTTCCGGCACATACGGCGATGAACGCGCCCAGTTTCGGGGCCGGGTTGGATGTTCTTGCACGTTTCCTGCCGCTTAACTTTCCGTCTTTGGATATCACAGTTGTGAGTGCCCGATCCGATTTGGCACAGGATGAGGCAGCCGTTTGCCTGCGCTCCAAATTCCCGTACGGCGATATCGAGTATTTTATGTTCAGCAGCGCGCTTGTCGCAATCAATTCGCTCATCAACGCGATGCGCAAACAAGAGCATACATTGAGCCGGGCGCAGGCGATGGTCAGTCGGCCCGAAGGGTGGAGCGACGTTGACCACCAGCTCAATTGCCCCGTCACTTTTGATCATACCGAAAACCTGCT
>JBCBDL010000134.1:0-9063 GCA_038529695.1 Pseudomonadota bacterium
GCGGTCTCCACTTTTCTGGCATTGAGCGGCATAGCGTTCCCACATTTGTTCCCACACTTCATCATGGCTTAGGGCAAACGCGCGCGAACCGCAATGGTAAGGTGCGAATTTATTATACTGTTATTGCATGATAAATTTGAACTGTGATGAACATGGTGGGCCACGTGTAAACCCGAGTTATACGGACTTCGTCTCCGCCACTTTCATGGCTGATCAAATATCCGGCGAACTGCCATAGACAACGCTGGGGCAACCATTTTGGCTGCCCCAATACATCCGTCTAGGTGTCCAATAGCGCATTAAATGTCGCTGAGGGCCGCATAACCGCTGCCGTTTTTTCAGCAGCCGTGTTGTAGTAGCCGCCCAGGTCGACCGCCGCACCGCGCCCGGCTGCAAGCTCGGTCAGGATCTGCCCCTCATTGGCTTGCAAAGCGTCAGACAAATCTTTGAATTTTGCGGCCACGCTTGCGTCCGTTGTCTGCATTGCCAAGGCCTCTGCCCAGTAACGCGCAAACCAGAAATGGCTGTCGCGGTTGTCGGGTTGACTGACCTTGCGCTGGGGTGAACGCCCTTCGGTCAAGAGCCGCTCGGTTGCAGTGTCCACAGCATCGCCCAGGATTGCGGCAGCGGCGTTGGACTGAGAGGCAGCAAGAAACCGCAGGCTTTCGCCCAGCGCACAAAACTCACCCAATGAGTCCCAACGTAGGTGGTTTTCGTCCACCAATTGTTCAACATGCTTGGGCGCAGAGCCACCTGCCCCGGTTTCAAACAGGCCCCCACCTTCCATCAGCTTAACAACGGATAGCATCTTGGCTGATGTGCCCACCTCAAGGATTGGAAACAGGTCCGTCAAATAGTCGCGCAGGACGTTGCCAGTGACGGCGATTGTGTTGTCGCCTTTGTAGATCACTTCGAACGAACGGGTTGTCGCAGCTTCGGGTGCCATGATCTTGACCTTGTCAGCCACACCTGCAGCCGCCAGCGCCGGTTCGACATATTTCAGAAGCTCGACATCATGTGCGCGGGTCCGATCGAGCCAGAAAATCGTTTCGTACCCGGTTGTTGCCATCCGGTCGAGCGCGAGCCCGATCCAGTTCTCAATCGGCGCTTTGCGGGTTGAGGCCATGCGCCAGATATCGCCTGTCTCGACTATATGTTCATGCAACACATCACCATTGGCCGCGATCACGCGCACCGTACCCGCGTTCGGAATTTCGAAAGTGGTTGGGTGTGACCCGTATTCTTCGGCCTTTTGCGCCATCAGCCCAACATTCTGCACTGTTCCGGCAGTCACGGGGTCAAGCGCGCCATTCGCCTTGCAGAATTTGACGGCTGCGTCATAGACCGGCGCGTAGGAACTGTCGGGGATCACACAATTGGTGTCATCCTCCTTACCATCGGGCCCCCACCCTTTCCCACCGGCGCGGATGACGGCAGGCATGGAAGCATCGATGATCACATCCGATGGGACATGTAGATTGGTGATGCCCCGGTCGGAATTGACCATGTAAAGCGGCGGACGCTCGGCCAGAACCGCATCAATCTCAGCCCGGATTTCGGCACCGTTCGGCAATGCGTCGATCGCGTCAAACAACGTACCGAAGCCGCCATTGGGGTTGATCCCAGCAGCAACAAAAGCATCGGTGTGTTTAGCGAAGACCGGTGCCAGATAGGCCACAACCGCGTGACCAAAGATAATCGGGTCCGACACCTTCATCATCGTTGCCTTCATGTGCAGCGAGAAAAGCGTGCCATCAGCCAGCGTTTTGTCGATCTGATCCTGATAAAATTGTTTGAGTGCTGCGACAGACATGAATGTTGCATCCACAATCGTGCCCGCAGGCATTGTGATGCCGTCTTTCAGCGTCGTGACGGTTCCATCTGTGGCAGTCAATTCGATCTTCAACGAACCAGCCGCCTGCGCATCAGTCAATGAGACGGAGGCTTCATTCGACCGGAAATCATTGGCACCCATCGTCGACACGCAGGTCTTGCTGTCGGGCGACCACGCGCCCATGCGGTGCGGGTTCGCCTTGGCATACGCCTTGACCGATGAAGGCGCGCGGCGGTCCGAATTGCCTTCGCGCAAAACCGGGTTCACAGCAGACCCCTTGATCGCGTCATACCGCGCGCGCGCCGCTTTCTCGGCCTCGGTTTTAGGGTCTGCAGGGTAATCGGGAATGTCGTAGCCTTGACTCTGCAATTCAGTGATCGCCTCCACCAGTTGCGGCACTGAGGCAGAGATGTTGGGCAACTTGATGACGTTGGCCTGAGGCTCTTTTACAAGATCCCCAAGGTCTGCCAAATCGTCGGAAATCTTTTGCGCGTCGCTCAATTTCTCCGGGAAAGCAGCCAAGATGCGCCCCGCCAAAGAGATGTCGCGCGTACCCACCGATATATCAAGTTCCGCCAGAAATCGCCGAATAATCGGCAGAAGCGACGCCGCCGCAAGCTGCGGGGCTTCATCGGTTTTGGTATAGATGATGTCGGGTGTGGTTTGGTCTGACATGGATATGTCCTTTGTTTGGTCGTCGAATTTGCGCGCGCGACGGTACGATTGCGATAAGACATGATGACCTTCGCTCTTGATCCCGATCACTAGAAGATCACGCGGCAAAGGGAAATAGGCTTTGCCAAGATTTAGCATACAAATGTGTACTGAACACGTTAGCCGATGCAACAAGGACCTCTCTGGCAGTCAGGACATCATAACGATTGAGCGACATATTCTGCCATTGGCAGCGGCAGGTTCGCGATCTGCGACAAATTCGCAGTTTGAGGGGGAAACCCTTTTCCACCATATCAAACATCGGCAATAACGATGGCGTTGTGACCCAAGTGAAGCGGCCCTGAAAACATGATGCGGCGGTTGCCTTGGACCGCCATACGCTGACAATATTTCATCAAATATGAATGTTTAGCGGTCAGACTTCGTCTTGTTTATCTAGTGGTGAGTTTGAAATCAAAAGTGGAACGCGGTTTGTGAACTTCTTTGCGCCGCGTTCCACTTTTGATTTCATCTTAAAGTTTGTGCTGATCAACGTTGTGGTGGTCTGCTTTGCCGTGGGCGTCATGCTCCTGACACATGGCGGCTTTCCTTTCGGTATTCGCAGGCAAATAATCGACACCACGATCATGGGGGCACCGTTTGTGTTGCTGGCGCTGTTTGTCTTTTCCCACCAACGCAAACTCCAGCAGCAACTTGCATCGATTGCTACAACTGATTTTTTGACGGGCCTGCACAACAGACGGGGGTTTTTTGAGAAAGTCGACCCATGGCTTCAAAAAAACGCGGGCGGCACATTCATGCTGGCTGATATCGACCATTTCAAATCAATCAATGATACTTTTGGTCACGATATCGGCGACCATTGCCTTAAGGCCGTTGCCGACCTCTTGCGAAGCCAAACGCGCGACAATGACCTGATCGCGCGGATTGGTGGTGAAGAATTTGCCCTTTGTATCGCGCCTTGTGAAGATGAAACGATATCCAATCTCGCTGCCAACCTGAACAAGGGCGTTGATCTAGATGCGCTGGCGGAACGGGCCGTTACACTGTCTGTCGGTGGCGTCACGGTTGAACAACACCAGAAAATCGAACACTTGCTCAGCAAGGCAGATCGTCGTCTTTATTGCGCAAAATCATCGGGGCGCGCACGCGCAGTTTTGTGCGAAGGCGACGAACAGGCAGCTGTCATCTAACGCCTGCTGAACAAACCCCGTATATTGCGACAAATATGTATCTTGCGCCGAAAACTGACTAAATCTATCAAGAATGTGTTTATCGGATTGGAGCACCTATGGCCAAAACACCAAACCCTTGTATCGATGTCTGCAAATACAAGCGTGGTGGGCATTGCATTGGGTGTTCCATGACTAAAGCCCAAAAGTCCGCGTTCAAAGCGCTAAAGAAGGACAGCCAACGCGAAGGCTTCGTGCAAATGCTCATCGCGCAGCAACAGGTGATGGGGAAATATAACAGTTGGGCGACCGCTTATCTGCGCAAGTGCAAGAAAAAAGGCGCCAAAGCGCCTTTTGCTCTATTCCATAAGAAAAGCGCCTAGCGCAGATGCGATCGTAGCAACCACGCAAACTTTTCATGCGTTTGTCCGCGCGCAATGCACAAATCCTCGGTCAGGGTGTCACCGTGAGACGCGGCCAATTCTCCGCAGCCCCCAACAGTAGATGCAAGCGTCTCTTGCGCCGCCACCATTGCCTTGATCATCTCCTTATCCGTCGCATGCCCATCATGTTCCGACACCTTCGAACGCTTTAGCATCCCGGCAAGCATCCCTTCGGCATGGGCATCAAGGGCCTTGATCCGTTCGGCCAGATCATCTTGCGCCGTGAAGTGATCTTCATAGATCGTCTGAAACAATTCATGCAGCGGCCCGAATGCCATGCCCGTCACGTTCCAATGAAAGTTCTGGGCAAGCATCGTGGCGACCGCCGTTTCAGCGACCGACTGGTTCAGCGCCTCTGCGATGGCGGCTTTTGCATCTGTGCCTAAAGCAATTGCTGTTTGAGTCATTCCAAGTCTCTCCGAATACATTCCGATTTTGCGGGCTGGCGACAGCTGGCTTGCTGGCCTTAAGATAACGCACTGCAGCAACAGGACAAGAGAGTTTTTAGAATTATTCTAAAATAGGAGGCAACGCGATGGCATGACGCGCGGGATCGTTCGTGCAAACGATACCGCTCGCAATATTTTGCTCCACATCTGGATGTGAAGTGCCGGGTTCTGTGGTCAGAAAGGGCCGACTACAGCCCACCCGTCGTCTTAATGGCAAACGCGTAGGACCGCGCCGCGTCCTCTAATGCAGCGAACCGCCCGGATTTGCCAAAATGGCCTGATGTCATGTTGGTTTTCAACATCAACGCGTTGTCATCTGTCTTGGTCACACGCAGTTTTGCCACCCATTTCGCCGGTTCCCAATAGGTCACGCGCGGGTCCGAGACACCGGCCGTCACCAGCATTGGCGGGTAATCCTGTGCCGTGACATTGTCATAGGGCGAATAGCCCCGGATGTCGTCAAACGCCTCTTTGCTTTCGATCGGATTACCCCATTGCGACCATTCGCCGGGTGTCAGCGGCAGCGTTTCGTCCAGAATGGTATTCAGCACATCGACAAAGGGCACGTCCGCGATCACGCCTGCCAACAAATCCGGGCGCATATTCACGACCGCACCAACCAACAGCCCCCCGGCAGAGCCGCCTTGGATGACAATCTGTTTTGTGTCGGTATAGCGTTCCTTGATCAGCATTTCAGCCGCGGCGATGAAATCGTGAAAGGTATTCACCTTTTTGCCGAACTTCGCATCTTCATACCAGGCACGGCCCTTTTCCTCACCCCCGCGAATATGGGCGATGGCATATACAAAACCACGATCCACTAGTGATAGCCGGTTGCTGGAGAATGACGCGGGCATGCTCGCCCCGTAAGAGCCGTAACCGTAAAGCAAACACGGCGCAGAGCCGTCGAGCGGCGTATCTTTGTGATGCAGGATTGTCACCGGCACCTCGGCCCCGTCATGTGACGGTGCCATAATGCGGCGGGTGACGTAATCCGCCGGGTCATGCCCCGACGGGATTTCGGTCGTTTTACGCAAGACGCGGCTCTCTGCCGCCAGATCAAAGTCAAAAATCTGGGCCGGTGTCGTTGGAGAGGTGTAGTTAAAGCGGAACATGTCCGTCGCATAATCAGGGCTTGGATCGGCACCCAGCGCATAGGCGTCTTCGTCAAACGCGATAGAGCGGCTTTGCGTTGAAAGATCATCACCACGGCGCGCAAAACGGATACGCGGCAGGGCGTTTTCCCGCTCCATCCAGATCAGCCAGTCCTGATAGGCAAAATGGCCAATCACCATCCGTCCCGGCGCATGGGGCAGGATATCCACCCAGTTGTCAGCACCAGGAGCCGCGACAGGTGCCGTGACGATCTTGAAATCAATCGCCTCATCCGCGTTTGTGACGATCACGAACGCATCACCCTGATGTTCGACATCATATTGGATGCCGTCTCTGCGGGGGGCGATCACGGTTGGGGCGGTGTCGGGCGCGTTGGCGGGAATGAAATGCGTCTCATCCTCGTCATTCATGCCGGTGCCGATCATGATGAACTCGCCCGATCGAGTGCGCCAAACACTGACATAATAGCGTGGGTCAGCCTCTTCAAACACCAGCACATCCTTTGCCGGGTCAGTGTGCAGAACGTGCCGGAACACCTTGTTCGGGCGGTGGTTTTCATCAACGCGGACATAGAACAGAGTCTGCGGATCAGCCCAGGCGAATGAGCCGACATCGTCAATCAGGTAATCGGTATCCTTGCCCGATGCGATATCGCGAAACCGCAATTTGTAAAATTCCGACCCGTTGGTGTCCGCTTTCCAGGCCAGCACTTTATGATCGGTCGAGACTTGGGTCCCGCCCAGCTGGAAATAATCGTGGCTTGCAGCCTCGACATTCACATCCAACGTCGTTTCATCCGCGCCTCCGGCCAGCGGCGCACGTGTGAAAATCGGGTATTCGCCCCCTTCGACATATTTGCGCACATACGCATACGGCCCATGGTTCTGCGGCACGCTGCTGTCGTCTTCCTTGATCCGCCCGCGCATTTCGGCGATCAATGCCTCTTGCAAATCTTCCGTACCCGCCATGGCCTTGGTGTAATAAGCGTTTTCCGCTTCCAGATGAGCCTTGATGTCATCAGGCAGCAGGTCGGGTTCACGCATGGCTTCTTGCCAGTTTTCAGCGCGCAGCCAGGCGTAATCATCATGCAACATAACGCCGTGAAATTCGACTGTTGCAGGGCGTTTTTCGGCAATCGGCGCATCAGGGATCGCTGGAAAAGCTGATGTCATGAAAGGCTCCAATGCAGATTGTCAGGGATCAAAGGTGGTACCCGCGGCCGGACTCGAACCGGCACGGCCTTTCGGCCAAGAGATTTTAAGTCTCCGATGTCTACCATTCCACCACGCGGGCACGCAGGTATTCCTATGCGCTGCCGCTTCGGTGGGCAAGCGGTGATCAGATATCTTCGCCAGGTGGTTCGGCCAAAAGCGCCCGCTCGCCAAGCCAGGGGTTCAATGCAAGCGCTGCGCGCAGCGCCACTTGCGCGTCATCCTGCCGCCCCAGCCCCATCAATGTCAGCGCTTTTCCTGACAAAGCACCGATATGTTGGGGATTGATGTCCAAGGTGCGGTCAAGATCAACAAGTGCGGCTGCGAAATCCTGCCGCAGATAATTGGCAAAGGCGCGCTGATTGTACCCTTCCGCGTAGTCGGGGCAATATTCGACCAATTCATCAAACACGTCGCGCGCACCCAGAAAATCGAAACCCGCGCGCCGGCGCATACCTTCATCCAGCAACGCCTGAGCACGGTCATCTGGCGCATCCGTCCAGATCACCCAGAGCTGCGCGTTCAGCGGCCCTGCCTCTGCCTCACTCTGGGCGCGGGCCAGATTATCATGGATCGCCGTCAGGTCGCTGGTCCTGTCAGCGACGGGCGGACAGACTTCTGCAAATGCAGGCGAAGCGGCCAAAAGCAGCGGAAACAAATATCTCATAACCAACAATCTGCGCTGCGGGACCATTGGGTCAAGTGCCGCGTTACAGCGGGGCAAGCCCATCTTCCTTGACCGCCTGCATCGCGACATAGGTCGAGGTATTAGCCACATGGGGCAATGTGGATATCTTTTCAGCCAAAACTGCGCGATAGCCCGGCATGCCCGCAGTGCGGACTTTCAGCAAATAATCGAAAGCCCCTGCGATCAGATGGCATTGTTCGACCTCAGGCACCTGCATCACAGCCTTGTTAAACGCAGCCAATGCCGCCTCACGCGTGTCCGTCAGTTTCACCTCGACAAAAGCCACGTGGTCGCGGCCCAAGCGGATTGGATCAAACAATGCCGTATAGCCCTGGATGATCCCCTGATCCTCTAGCCGTTTCAGCCGCGCCTGCGTCGGCGATTTCGACAGGCCGATGCGGCGGGCAAGTTCGGTCACGCTGATGCGCCCCTCCACCGCCATGATATCCAGAATCTTGCGGTCAAACGTATCGAGCGAAATTTCCTTTTCGACCATGAAATCCCCTCACTTTGGGCGATCAGCCCACCATCAAGCCAAATACCAGTCTAAACGGCCAACGACAATGCGTTATTCTGGACCTGTCGAAAAGGGAGCCTGTCATGCCGCGCGACGATACCGCAGATCTGCACCAGAAAATTGATGCAGCGACCTATGCCGCCGAGACAGCGACAGTGGCATCGCTGGTCACAACCGCCGATCTATCCGACACCGACCGTGCCCGGATTAGTGCCCGTGCGGCACAACTGGTGCGCGATATACGCAGCAGCGCCGATCCGGGACTGATGGAGGTGTTCCTGGCTGAATACGGCCTGTCTACGGATGAAGGGATCGCGCTGATGTGTCTGGCAGAGGCGCTGTTGCGTGTGCCCGATGCCGACACGATTGACGCGCTGATCGAAGACAAAATCGCGCCGTCGAACTGGGGCAAGCATCTGGGCCATTCCGCATCGTCGCTTGTGAATGCATCCACATGGGCGCTAATGCTCACAGGCCGTGTGTTGGATGACGACCAGCCCGGTGTCACCGGTGCCTTGCGCGGTGCGATCAAGCGTTTGGGCGAGCCCGTGATCCGTGCAGCCGTCGCCCGCGCGATGCGCGAGATGGGGCGGCAATTCGTGCTGGGCGAAGACATCCACCAGGCGATGAAACGGGCCGACGGCATGCAGGCCAAGGGATTCACCTACAGCTATGACATGCTGGGAGAGGCCGCGCGCACAGACGCGGATGCACGCGGCTATCACCTCGCCTATTCCCGCGCGATCAGTGTCATCGCGGATCACTGCACCCATAACAGCGTGGCCAAAAACCCCGGCATCTCGGTCAAACTCTCGGCCCTGCACCCCCGGTACGAGGTCGCGCAGAAGGCGCGTGTGATGGAGGAACTGGTGCCCCGCGTCCGCGCGCTCGCCATGCTGGCCAAATCTGCCGGCATGGGGTTCAACATCGACGCGGAAGAGGCCGACCGACTGTCGCT
>JBCBDL010000135.1:0-9030 GCA_038529695.1 Pseudomonadota bacterium
CGAGGAAGGCAAACATGACGATCTGCTGGCGCGCGATGGGCGCTATGCGCATCTTTGGAACCGTCAATCGGAAGACGAAATCGCCTGATCTGGCAAAACACCCGGCGCGTTGCAGCGACGGGTGTTTGATTCATTCAGCTGCTTGCAGCGGGTTCTTCAGTTCAAGGGGTGGCAGGGTTTCATCCGCGTCATCGGTCCAGATGAACTCTCCCACTTTCATGCGGCGCGCCTGTCGCGCCAGCGCCCAGTCGCGCGCCGCGCGGCTGCTGCGGCCCATCGACAGTTTAGCCAGCAATTGTGCAAACCACATCACGTAGGTCACAAACCAGACGCGGACCGCAAGCATGGATGGCGTGAAGACCAGCGTCAGCATGGTCGCGATGCCGAGGCCAAAGACGACGGCGGTGGCGAGCTGCTTCCACCAAAGCGCCGTTGGGCTGTCGATGGAATAGCCACCGTTCATGAAATCAAGGCTCAGGCCAAACATCATCGGCGCAAGACCTGCCATCGTGGTGATCGTGGTGAGCAGCACCGGCCGGATACGTGCCTCCGCCGTGCGGGTGATCGCCTCGGTCCGGGGCATGTATTTGCTGTATTCCTGATAGGTGTCGATCAGGATGATGTTGTTGTTCACCACAATACCGGCCAAAGCGACGATGCCTGTGCCCGTCATGATGATCGAGAAGGGTTGATCCATCACCAGCATTCCCACCAGTGATCCCGCAGTGGACATGACCACAGCCATCAGCACCAGCAGCGCATTGTAGATGCTGTTGAACTGGGCCAGCAGGATGATGAACATCAGGCCCAAAGCACCTGAAAAGGCGACCTGCAGGAAGGCACCGGATTCTTCCTGGTCTTCCTGATCACCGGTCCATTCCCAATCAATCGTGCCCGGCAGCGGTGTGGTCTCAAGCCATTCTGTCAGCACTGCAATGCGTTCGTTCGGGTTTACGGACACTTCGTTCAGGTCGCCCGCGTCAACCATTGCGGTCAGATCGGCGAAGCTGTCGGCACTTTCAAGGCTGATCACATCGTAGCGGTCCATCCCTGTCGCCTCTGCGTTCACCAGACGCACAACGGCCTGGCTGTCGTCACCGTCGAGGAGTTTGAACAGGTTCGGACCAACATCGGCCTTCACATCGAAATACCGTTTCTGATCAATCCGGTCGATCTGCGCGAGCTTCGCAACCGGCGTGCGGGTGATGAAGTTCGAGAGCGGGATCAGACCCTGATTGGTGCGCACGCGCAAACTGTCGAGCGTGGACAGCACCCGGTCTTCTTCTGGCAGGCGCACGCGGATTTCGATCTCTTCATCAGACGTGTCCACGCGCATCGTGTCTAGCAGGATACCCCGCGTGACCATCTGGACCATCGCGCCAACGGTGGCGACATCCGCGCCAAAGCGTCCGGCCTTTTCGACATCCACATCAATCTGCCAATCGATGCCGGGCAGGGGAAGCGAATCCTCAATCGTGATCAGGCCGGCTGTCTGCTCGAATTGCGCGCGCGCGACGCCAGTGGCCGCGATCAACTCATCCCAGTTGTCGCTTTTCAGGCGCAGATGCACCGGTTTGCCAGAGGCGGGGCCGCGGTTCAGCGCCAGGATTTCAGTTTGAATGCCGGGCAGTTTGTCAAGTTCGCGCTGGATCTCTTCCAGCACAACATCGCCATCAAGCTCTGCAATACCGGCGCGGTCCTCCCATGGAATGGTTTCAAGCTGGACCTGACCGATTGTATCGGCAGGGATCGCGGCACCACTGGCATCGGTGTTCAAACCGCCGTCACCGGCAAAAGAGAACGCCGTAATCACGCCGGGATGGGCCAGAACGATGTCCTCGGCCTGACGGACCAGATCGTCTTTCTCGGCCAAGGACAGGTTGCCCCGTGCCCGGACATAGACAATGGCCTGTTCAGGTTCGGACTCCACAAAGAATTCAACGCCATTGTTGTTGCTGCCGTAATAGCCGAAGATCGAAAAGACGACAAAGGCAACCGCACCGACCGTTACCAACGGCATAATCGGATTGCCCGCAATGAAATGCATGACATGTCCGAACGCTGTGCGTTTGTAGCCTGCTTTGACCTTGTTAGATTGGCGTTCGATCTTGGCAGCGCCAAATGTGATCGACAGTGCAAATGCGCCAATCAGGAAGACGAGCATCCCCGGCAAGGAATCACCCAGCCCGCTGGTCTGAACGGCCTCTCCGCTCAGATAGCCAGGATTGAGCGTGAGCATCGCGCCTGTAAACAAGATCATGATCGCGGGGATCACCAGCAGCGCCCGGACAAACCATGGCAGGCGCGCGCGCAGCGCATCAGACGTGTTGCCGAAAAACCGGCTCATCCGGCCTGTAACACCACCCATGACAGGCAGATAGATCAGTGCCACAACCAGCGATGCGGACAGCACGAAGATAAGTGTGACTGGCAGCATACCCATGAACTGCCCCGGCACGCCCGGCCAGAAGAGCATGGGCAGAAACGCACAAAGCGTGGTCGCCGTGGACGAGATGATGGGCCAGAACATCCGCTTTGCGGCTTCGACATAGGCGTGCATAGGGCCGGTGCCTTCGCGGATGCGCTTGTCGGCATATTCCACGACGACAATCGCGCCATCGACCAGCATCCCCACGGCCAGAATCAACCCGAACATCACGATGTTCGAGATGCTGATTTCCATCACCGCGAGCAATGCGAAACACAACAGGAACGATGTCGGGATTGCAAATCCCACAAGCAGCGCGGGCCGCGGTCCAAGTGCGGCCAGTACGACAATCATCACCAGCGCGATCGCCGTTAAAACCGACCCCTCCAATTGGCTGACCATAGATGCCACGTTACGCGACTGGTCATTAGAGGTGCCCACGTCAATCGCCGCCTGCAATTCGGGCGGCCAACTGGCGCGTTCCAGTTCGACCTCTTCTTTGACCAGGGCAGCAGTGTCGATCAGGTTAAAGCCTTTGCGCTTGACCACTTGCAGCGCAACAGTGTTGACCCCGTTAAACCGGGCGGTGCCCGCACGGTCCTCAAATGTCAGGCGGATCGTCGCCAGATCGCCCAGCGTGATCACCCGGTCACCGTTTGTCTTGACGGGCAGGTTATAAACGTCCTGTGGATCATCAAAGGATGAGGGGATTTTGACCGCGAAACTGCCCTGGTCCGTCTCAACCTCACCGGCGGCGATCAGCAGGTTGTTGTTTGTGACAACGCCGATCAGCTCACTGGCAGTGACGTTATACGCCTCAAGCCGCAAGGGATCGATCACGACCTCCAGCATCTCGTCACGTTGCCCAGCCAGTCCAGCCTCTAGCACGGCATCCAGACCTTCAATGCGATCCTGCAGGTCCTTGGCAACTTGTAGCAGCGTGCGTTCGGGGACCTGGCCGGTCAGATTGACGATGACGATGGGGAATTCAGAGAAATTGATTTCGGTGATCGAGTATTGATCCGCGCCGCTGGGGAACTGCGCCTCGGCATTGTTCATGGCCGATCGGATATCAGCGATGATCTTGGTCTTGTCCCAGCCGAATTCGAACTCCAGCGCCATCCCTGCAAAACCTTCGGCGGCGGTCGCGGACATCGACTTCAGACCGTCAAGATCCGACAGCTCTGCTTCCATCGGTTTGACGAGCAGGGTCTCGCTATCCTCGGCTGAAATGCCGGGGAAAGGGACCGAGACGAAGATCGCCGGGATCTCGATATCCGGCTCACCCTCTTTGGGAAGACCAACATACGCCATGCCCCCCGCAAGAAGCGACAGCGCGATAAAGGCCAGCACCATGCGGGCGCGTGACGCAGCCCAATCGACTAAACCGGTCATCCTTTGGCCTCTCGAAATGTGGGTGCTACAAGCACGCCGTCAACAACGAATTCCTGTCCGATGGTGATGATATCCACCGCTTCGGGCAGGTCGGTGACCCAGACACCTTCAACTGTGTCCCGAAGCAGTGTCACCGGCATGAAGAGAGCGGTATTGTCTGCGGCGACGGTCCGCACGCCCAGAACACCATCATCATCAAGCGTCAGTGCGGATTGCGGGATCAGATGTGCTGTTCGGCCTTCCGCTGCGACGATGATTTCAGCGGTTTGACCATCGCTGATCGCGAAATCATCATTGGGAATTGTCACTTCAACGCGGAATGTGCGGGTCAGCTCATCTGCACTGCGCGATACGAATGTCACACGGCCCTGCACCTCTTGGTTGCCGGTTAGGCGGGCACCGGCAATTGCACCGAAGGTGATTTTGTCCACGTCAAGTTCCGGGACAAAGCCAACCAGCTTGATTTCGTCCAATTGGATGATGGTTGCACACAACGCGCCCGGCTGCATAAGCGTGCCCAATTCAGCAGTGTCGGTCTCCAACAGGCCGGAAAACGGTGCCGTAATCTCCAATCGCTCAATCTCGCGTTCGGCCGACGCAACAGCGGCTTCTGCAGCTTCAATCCCTGCCTCGGCGGAGGCAACGGCAGAATTGGCGCGCTGGCGCCCGGCAATGGCGGCATCCATCGCGGCCTGCGCGCTGACAAGCCGAGTTTCAGAGGCAAAACCGTCCTCAGACAATTGCCGGGCTGCGTTCAGATTGATTTCGGCCTCGCGCACGCGCGCCTCGGCCTCGGTGACGCCAGCCTGCGCTTCGGGCACGCGGCCAGTCGCCTCGGCCAGCCGGGCACGCGCCTCTGCCAGTGACGCTTCGCGCGTGCCAGGGTCCAGACGGCAAAGTAAATCACCCTCACTGACCAACGCGCCTTTGCGCAGAGGTTCCGACACAACCAGACCAGAGGTTTCGGCCGCAACCGATACCTGGCGCGCCGCTTCGGTGCGGCCACGCAAAATCACCGCACTGTCAATGGTTTGCGCGGCAGAATGAACCGCCACAACGCCAACAGCGCGGCCCGTTTGCGACTCATCCGTCTCCGGATCGGTCGCAGTGACGGCTGCTATTTCTTCCCCAGCATCCGGACTGCCCTGCGCAAATGCAACCAGGCGATCACGCTCAAAAACCAGCAGGTATAGGAAAGCGGATACCAGTATTGCGGTGATCACGGGGATGAGTCTCATTTCAAGGCCTCTTAGAACCGACAGCCAAAAGTCTGACGGATATTCGTTTCAATCTGTCCGATGTGCCTCTGTCCGCCATATATCACGGACGCGCACTAAACCATTCGGTTTACTTTACACTGCCGCTGTCGTTACGACAAGTTCACATTTCTGCGCGGCAAGTGGATCGGCACGGTCTGCTCTTGTTCATCTGGCGTGCTTCACGATATGTACCCGCAAACAGCATGTCGCATCCCCGTGACGAAAGAGGGCCAAGGTGAGCAATCCTGACAGTTTCATCAATGAAGTCACCGAAGAGGTGCGGCGCGAAAAACTGTATGGTTATCTGCGCCGCTACGGCTGGATAGCCGTCGTCTGTGTGCTTTCCTTGGTAGGCGGGGCTGCGTGGTTTGAGTATCGCAGCGCACAGGATCGCAATGCGGCGCAGGCTACGGGAGATGCGATTTTGGCAGCGTTAGAGGAAAATGATCCCGCAGCACGTGCGGCGACCATTGCCGCGTTGCAAACCGACGGGAGTGCCGCGGCCGCGACAGCGCTCTGGACCGCAGCGACGCAGCAGGAGGCTGGTGAGGTTGAGGCTGCTGCTGCCACGTTAAACGCGCTGGCTACAAATGCCGATGTTCCAGAGATGTACCGTGATCTTGCAGCGTTCAAAGCGGCCATGCTGCCCGTCGCAGACCAAGACGCGCGTTTGGCATCATTGGAATTCATGGCGCAGCCCGGGCAGCCATTTCGCCTTTTGGCGCTCGAACAAATGGCTTATGCGGCATTGGAGGCGGGTGATCCGGATGAAGCCATTGCCATCCTGCGCCAGATCGAAGAAGACGCAGCCGTCAGCCGTGGTCAGCGGGAACGCGTTCAGTCCCTTATGGTTGCGTTGGGCGAACCCCTGCCAGACGCCGCGACGCAATAGATTTCAGATCGGATCACAGACGTGACAGGTAGAGCATTTATCGGCGTGACGCTTGCTTTGGCCCTTTTGGCAGCCTGCGGCGAAGAGGACGTCATCCTACCCGGCGAACGGTTTGATCTGCGGCCCGAGGCGGCATTCGTTAATCAGGCGCTGCCGTTGGATTTGCCCATAGCAATGGTGAATGCAGATTGGACCCATCGCAATGGCGGGCCAGGCCATCAGATCACGCATCCGGCGTTGGGGCCCGCGCTGAGCCCGGTTTTTGTTGCAGATATCGGGGCGGGGGATAGTCGCCGCGCGCGCATCACGTCAGAACCGGTTGTGGCCGGTGGGGTGATTTACACAGTGGATGCTCGCGCCACAGTGACTGCGACCGATACGTCTGGTCAGACCCTTTGGTCGCGCAGCCTGGCTTCAACCCGTGATCCGGCGGCTGATGCATCGGGCGGTGGTGTGTCGGCTGGTGGCGGACAAGTCTTTGTGACAACCGGCTTTGGTGAAATCACGGCGCTCGACGCGGCGACGGGGCAGATGCAATGGGTTCAGGATCTGGACGCCCCGGTGACGACTGGGCCGACCTTGCGTGGTGATCTGGTTTATGTCGTCTCGCGCGACAGCACCGCCTGGGCGCTGGACACCAGCAATGGCCGTATCCGTTGGCAACGCAGCGGTACACCGTCGACTGCAAATTTCGGTGGTGGCGCGTCACCCGCTGTGCAAGGGGAATATGCGATTTTTCCATTTCCATCGGGGGAGGTGTCGGCGACCTTCCCACGCGGTGGTCTGCCGCGCTGGTCGACCGTGATTTCAGGTGATCGTTTGGGCCGCGCGGCGTCACTGATCAACGATATCGCGGGCGATCCGGTGATTTCTGGTAGGCGTGTTTACATCGCGAATTTTGGCGGGCGCACGGTTGCGCTGGACCTTGATGATGGCAGCCGTATCTGGACCGCCGCGGAAGGGGCTGTTGGCCCGGTTTGGCCTGTTGGCAATGCGCTGTTCTTGATCAACGACGTGAATGAACTGGTGCGCCTGGATGCACGTAATGGCAACCCGGTGTGGCGGGTGGCGTTGCCGAATTTTGATGAAGGTCGCACTGCGCGCCAGCGTGCAATCTTTGCCCATTACGGACCAATTCTGGCCGGTGGCCGTTTGATCGTGAGCTCATCTGATGGGCTTTTGCGGCAATTTGATCCGACCTCTGGCGCGTTGCTGGGCACGATTGATCTGCCAGGTGGGGCCGCCTCGGCCCCGGTTGTCGCTGGCGAAACGCTTTATGTCCTCAGCAAGACCGGCCAATTGCACGCTTTTCGTTAAGCGGGACTTGGTGTAACGGGTGCCTTCAAACCCGTCAGGAGCCTGTGCGATGACCTTTACCCTTGCCATTGTGGGGCGTCCGAATGTGGGCAAATCCACGTTGTTCAACCGTCTGGTGGGCAAGAAACTGGCTTTGGTCGATGACCAGCCGGGGGTCACACGTGATCTGCGCGAAGGCGAAGGGCGCATTGCCGATTTACGCTTTACCGTGATCGACAGTGCCGGTCTGGAAGAGGCAACAGATGACAGCCTGCAGGGGCGCATGCGGCGTTTGACTGAACGCGCGGTTGAGATGGCTGATGTGTGTCTGTTCATGATCGACGCGCGGGCAGGGGTGCTGCCCGCGGATGAGGTCTTTGCCGATATCCTACGCAAGAAGAACGCCAATGTGATACTCGCCGCCAATAAAGGCGAGGGGAAAGCAGCGGATGCGTCGATCCTTGAGGCCTACAGCCTTGGTCTGGGTGAGCCGATCCGCATGTCCGCCGAACATGGGGAAGGTATGGGCGAGCTTTTGGATGTGCTGCGCCCGATTGCCGAGGCGCAAGCGGAGCGTGCCAGTGCTGCGGCGCCCGATATCGACGTGGATGTCGGTGACGATGACGACGATGCAGCACGCGTGCCTACGCAGGCCAAACCCTTACAGATTGCCGTTGTCGGGCGGCCCAATGCGGGCAAATCCACGCTGATCAACCAGATCATTGGTGAGGAACGCCTGCTCACCGGACCAGAGGCGGGGATCACGCGCGACGCGATTTCTGTGCAGACCGATTGGGGCGGCGTGCCGATGAGGATCTTTGACACCGCTGGCATGCGCAAAAAGGCGAAGGTGCAAGAGAAGCTGGAAAAGCTGTCAGTGTCCGATGGCTTGCGCGCTGTTAAGTTCGCGGAAGTCGTGGTTGTGCTGCTGGATGTCGAAATCCCGTTCGAACAACAGGACCTGCGCATTGCGGACCTCGCCGAACGAGAAGGCCGCGCAGTCGTTGTTGCCGCGAATAAATGGGATGTGGAAGGCGATAAACAGGCCAAGCTGAAACAGTTGCGGCAGGATTTCGAACGGCTGTTGCCACAGCTTCGCGGTGCGCCGCTCGTGACAGTATCGGCGAAGACCGGCAAGGGCCTCGACCGTCTGCAACAGGCGATCATGCGCGCGCATGAGGTCTGGAACCGTCGGGTGACAACGGCGCAACTGAACCGGTGGCTGACGGGTATGCTGGAACAGCACCCGCCACCGGCACCGGGAGGAAAACGGATCAAGATGCGCTACGCCACACAGGTCAAGACGCGCCCGCCAGCCTTCGTCGTGATGACATCGCATCCCGATGCGGTGCCGGAAAGCTATAAACGTTATCTGATCAACGGGTTACGCGAAGATTTTGATATGCCGGGCACGCCGATCCGGTTGTTCCTGCGCGATCAGGGGGACAAAAACCCGTATAAGGATAAGAAATCATCACAACCATCACGGCTGTCAAAACACCTCAAGAAGGGACCGCACGACCGGTAGCGCGATTTGCGATGATCAGGCCCAGCACGACAAACGCGCCGGCAGCCGCAAAGGTGGTGACCGTCCAGACCTGCGTGCCGTTTGCGACGCAAATCCCGATCAGCGCCCAGATAATCGTCAGCCCGTAAGACGGGACCATGGTTTTCTTCAATACAGGCGTTGCCACGCATAACGCGCCCGCGATACCCAGATAGGCCCAGCCCAATTGCCCGGTCAGCACGCCATATCCTGC
>JBCBDL010000136.1:0-8799 GCA_038529695.1 Pseudomonadota bacterium
GTATCACACCAGCCACAGCATTCTTTGCAACCAAATGCTTCCGCTGCGCGGAAGCGCGCCCTCGACGGGGCTCCGCCCGTTTGAACCTGAAATGATCCCCTGGATCATTTCCGAGACGGTTCAAACCCTCCCCCACGGGGAGGGCGCTTTTGCAACGCTACACCCCGCACAACCACTGCGCCTGAATTGACCGGCCCGCCATGCACACATGTCGGCGCGCACCCTACGCAAGATCGCGGTGATATGACGAATATGGCCACGCTTCGGGGGTGTCGACCAATCCGTGTTTTACCGGATTGATCCAACAATAGTTGACATGCGCCGCATAATCTTCGTCGCTGCGAATATGATGTTCCCAAAACCTGCGTTGCCAAATACCTTTCTCGCGGCGGGCAATGTGGCTGCGTCTTTGTGGACCGGCCCGCATGGCATGAGAAAACCGCGCTTTGATGATATTCCATCGCATCGAAAAATCCGCATCACCCGGCGGTAGTGTCCAAATGCAATGCATATGATCGGGCAACACCACCCAGGCGTCTATTTCAAAGGGGCGTTCCATACGGGTTTTGGTGACCACTTTGCGCAATTTTGTAACCTCTCGCACCAATAAATCCGACGATCGGTCGGCAAGGTTGACCGTGAAAAACACGGTTGCACCTGGGCGTTTGGGACGGATGTATTTCGACATGACGCATGGTCGCCAGAGTTGGTTAACAACGGATTGAGGCAGGCCCGCATGCTGATCAAAGCGTTCCGCCGGGCAGCGTCTGATCTGGGGCTCCACCCGTTCGCCGTTGATAGGTCGCCTGGACCTGCTTCGAGACGCAACTCACCCCGGCTGCCCCCACGTCAACGCTCGCGATTAACGATTCGTTAAGTCTGTTGGGACAACCTGAACGCATCAGAGCTGCGGGGCGATGACGCCTTCAAACTCCGCAAACGCTGTCCGTTTCCATTGAAAATGAGACGGAGAGTGTCATGACCCCACGTCACCGGGGGAATGATGACCTTAGGTTCCCCTCAGCCTTGAGGGCCAGTTTCAGTATAAAACGTTTTGAGAAACACATGCCGGGGGCCGGACATGACGATCAAGACTGCACAAACGAACCAGAACGACGACGCGAAACGACGTACCTTTGCACCCATTCGGCGCGATCTGCTTGAACGATTGACCCGTGAATGTGAAAGCCAGGCGGGGACGCCCTGGCACCAGCCGACATTGGTTGCAACCTCATCCACCCGACGGGCCGGGGCTCGCTGACAGCCCCGCCGATTCACCACTCACTAAGAAGATGCGCTCTGCGTCGCGAACACCCCGCTTGCGGGGTGTTTTGCGTTTTCAATGCAAGAGGGTGCAGTATGAACACAGTTGCTGCCTAACCGAAACCAAATGCACAATTGTCAAGAAATCTCGTCTATTGTTGCGATAGTCCCGTAATCATGCCGCCATCGCGGTCAGGAGTTTTCGTTTGTACATCCTCCGTGCTTTTCCGTTTTCGTTTGCGATTTTGTGGCGCTACGCATTGGTGTTCCCGGTCATGTTTCTGGTGCTGTTGATCTATGGCACGCTCGCGGTGGTCCTTGGGCTGATCTTCGGTCTGGCTTCACCCGCCTTTGCAGTGCTGATCGCGGCCGGCTTTGGTATGGCAGCGAGCGTGATCCCGGTAATGGTGGGTACACGCGTTGGATTGCAGGCGCGTGGGGTGCAACCGCGCACGAGCTATGTCGGGCTGATTGTCCCCGCGGTTGGCTATGGTTTGTTTGAAGGGTTTTGCCTGATGATTGTCGTGGCGGTCGCTGTTGGTACAATTCTTGCGACAACACCGATAGGCTTTGCCGAGTTACGTGAGTTCGGCGCGCAGGGCAATGATGTGCTGTTTGAACAGCTATTGGCCTCCAACGCGCCGATCACATTGGCCGTTATCGCAGTCGCATCATTCTGGATGATCGCGATCCGCACCGCGCTGTTGGTGCCATTTGCCGGTGCCTCGGTCGGGAAAGACCCCAGCGGGCGGGCGCATACACCGTTCTATGGGTTTGGCAGTGGATTTTGGTCAATCCTTGTGCTTGTCATCATGTCCTATGTCGTGACCGCCTTGATCGCGCCGGGAGTTGCATTTCTGGCGGAGATGTTTGGATTTGCAGACACCGTTCGTGCCGCATCAGTCCAGATCGCGACGGCCGCCGAAACACGCGATATCACCGTCATTGGCCTGGATTTTCTGATCATGTTTATGGTTTGGGCATTGTTGTTTTTATGGTTTTACAGTCTGCAATGTGCGGGGGCCGCTTTGGTGTATCTCAGGCACAAGGAAAGCTACGACCTGGACCGTGACGATTACTATAAATCGTTGGAAGAGCCGCTTGAGCCGGTGATGCCAAAAACAGACATGCGAGAGCTCGTGCGCAGCCGTATGCCGCAAAACAGGCGCTGACAAACAGGCCAGTTATGGCCTGTTTGGTCGGGGGGCGTCTGTTGTGCTAATCGGCCTTCGCAAGATTGCCAGCCATCTTGCGGCCATCGCGACCTTCGACAAGGTCGAACGTCACTTTCTGATCGTCGGCCAAACCGGTCATGCCGGATTGTTCGACGGCCGAGATATGTACGAAAATGTCCGATCCGCCATCATCGGGTGCAATAAAGCCATAACCTTTGGTCGTGTTGAACCATTTCACGGTACCACTTGGCATTCTCCGCTCTCCTTGTTGTCGCGCCCCGGTTCAGGGGCAGGGCAGGTCTTGGGCCCCGCGACACGCGGTATTCCCTTCGCCTTGTACTCCAAGACTTATGTGTTTTAAGCAAAAGGCAAATGACAGTTCGTCGCAGACGCGCGATCCACCGCTTATTTGCTCAATCTGGAGGCATCATGCGATTTTTTGGCTTAAAAAACTGCGATACCTGTCGCAAAGCGCTGAAATCTTTAGCAGAAGTTGGCGCCGCGCCTGTGGTTATCGACGTTCGCAAAGACGGAATTGACCCCGCTGATCTTGCGCAGATCGTCTCACAATTCGGTGATGCGGCGATCAACCGGTCGTCAACAACTTGGCGCGGGCTGACAGATGACGAAAAGCGGGGCGATCCGCTAGCATTGCTGACGGCGCATCCGACGCTGATGAAGCGACCTGTGATTGACGCCAATGGGACATGGACCATTGGGTGGAAAGCTGACGTCCAGGCAAAATACCTTGGCGGCTGACATCGCCGCACATATGTGTTTGGGTGAGCAGTAAGGAGAAGATCATGCGCAACGCCGCATTGATGTTGGGGATCATCGCAGGGCTGATGGGCATATTTGTCGGTCTGTTTGGTTACGGTTATGCGGAGTTATCCGAACGTCAGCCCGAAGTTGGTGAGTTATTTGGGGCATTTGAAAACCCGGCATTCATTCGCTTGGCAAGCTTTCTTGCCCCGCTTTTAGCGATCGCTGGTGGTGCTATGGCCAAGGTCCGGGCGCTATGGGGCGGTGTCTTGATGCTGGTTGCGGCCGCGCTCTTTTACACTGCGTTCGGTTTCAATGTGGGCACGATGTTTCCTATTGGCTTTGCTGCTTTGGGCGGCATTCTTGCCGTCGCCGCCGGAAAACCGGACGAGCCTAGGGCGCACTTCTGAACAAGAACCGATCGACCGATAACGCACCGGCACCCTTGAAAACCAGGATCAGCAGACACAGCACCCAGAATGCGCGCTGGTCAAGGATCAACGCATCTGACATCCGATCAAACCAGGCACCCAATGTGCCTTCATGTGCGATGCCGCCGTGACCATACAGGTCTGTCAAAGATTGCACGACGATAAAGCCGATCATGCCTAAGGCAGCCAAACGTGTCAGTAGCCCGACAATGATCAATACCGGCAGAATAAACTCGGCCCAGGTGCCTGCGACAACAACCGCCCAGTGAAACGCGCTTAGCTGTGAAGTGTCATAGCCCACGGCCTCCATCGCCTTGGGAAAAATCTGCACATAGGCCCCGGATGATGGGATTACAAATCCAAGGATTCCATCGCCAAGTTTCGTCAGGCCTGAATTCCAGTAATAGAGCAGAAGAACACCCGCAAAGACCAGCCTTGCAAGCAAAGGCAGGATCTCGTCGCCCGCCTTGTTTATCGGGGCGGCCATCCGGTCGAGTGAGGCTACGGCGGTGTTCATGGGTCTTGGCCTTTCAGTAGATGTCAGTGACCGCACCCTGACCCAGCAGCAGCCCAAGAACTGCCCCCAGATCAAGTGAGTCTTCGGTGAGGGCCATTGCCTGGCCCAAGGGTTGTCCGCTTTGGAGTGCAGCAATGCAGTCAGCCGCGGCGGCGTTGATAGGGTGGATTTGTGGGTCAAAACCTGGCCGCGTGATTAAGACAGCTTCGGCCTGCATGACCGGCTTTGGTGCGTCGGCTTGGGTATTTGCGCGATAGATTGCGTGGATTGGGTATTTGGACGCGACGGTTTGAACGGCAGGCGCGATGCGTAACTTCGTCGACATCAGCTTTTCCGCATCAAGGGCCGCCAATACTTGACCATCAACAGGCGTTGCATCGCTCGCGTGATAAGATTGGCGCAAGGCCAATTCCACCTTGGCGACATCGGGCAGATAGGGCACGGATTTTGCAGGTTCGAACCGTGTCAGGAATTGCGGCATCGCATCGCCGTAAAACATCATCAGCGGAGATTTCGGCGGATGCTTACGCAGATAAACGCCGGCCATCGCACGAAAGAACTGATCGCCAACCAGTTTGCGCACAACAGGAAAAGCGGTTTCGAGGGCGTCCGACAGGCTAACAGCGACGTTGTTGCGATAGACGTCGAACCGTTTGCTGGCGGTTTGGCCGTCTGGATTGATAAGACCTGCGGGAATTGCCGCTCGCGGGTCAAGGATTGTGTCTTTGAATATGGCCTGACTGACGGTCATGATGCGACCAATGCCAATGCGCTTTCTGCGCGTTCGGTTTCAGCGGCCAGAACCGGCCAATCCGGGACATCCGTGTCCCACTCTATCAGCAGCGGTTTTGGGCCGGATTTTGCCAGCGCGTAGTCAAGCAAAGCCCAAACGGGATCCACCACCGCCTTGCCATGGCTGTCGATCAGCAGGGGCGCGCCGGTTTCATCTTCATCCTCATCATGTCCGCCGAGGTGGATTTCGCCGACCGCTTCCAACGGAAAATCATCGATATAGGCTTGTGGTGAAGTCTTCAGGTTCGTGGCACTCACAAAGACGTTGTTTACGTCGAGCAGCAGGCCGCAGCCGGTGCGTTTCACCAGTTCGCGCAGAAAATCTGTCTCTGGCATCGTGGACTCAGCAAAGGCGAGGTAGCTGGACGGATTTTCCAGCAACATCTGGCGGCCAAGTGTGTCCTGGACCTGGCCAATATGCGACGCGACACGTTTTAGCGTTGTTTCAGTATAGGGCAGCGGCAGCAGGTCGTTAAAAAAGTGCGCATCATGGGTCGACCAGGCAAGGTGCTCGGAAAAACTCGCGGGGTTCAGCCAACTGACAAGATGTTTTAGTCGTGCAAGGTGATCGGGGTCCAGGGCGCCTTCGCTGCCGATAGATAGGCCAACACCGTGGACGGAAATTGGAAAGCGTTCGGCAAGGTGGCGCAGTTGTGCGATCGGACGGCCGCCATCGCCCATATAGTTCTCGGCGTGAACCTCCAGCCAGGTGACAGGGCCAGGATCGGCCATAATGTCATTGTAATGCTGGGGTTTGTAACCGACGCCGGGGCGTGAAGGGAGCGATGAATTGTGTGTAGCATCAAGCATGAGATCGATCCCTTGGAGAAAGGTGTAAGGTGGGTCTGCGCCCACCTTACCATAGTTTTGCTTATGCAGGCAGGTCGCGCTCCAGCTCTTCCAGCGAACCCTGACGTGGGGTGCCATCAGCCTGTGCGGGCAGTTCCATGGTCTCGCACGTACCTTCGGGGACCAGCGTCCAGGCGTTGCCCTGGTAATCAACGGTGGACGTACCGGCGCATGTTGTGCCTGGACCAGCGGCACAGTCATTTTCACCGGCCAGTGAAACACCGAAGCACTTTACGTCGCCAGCGGCAGCGGCAGTTGTAGACAGGCCAGCAACAGCAGTTGCAACGGCGCTTGCGAGGACGAGGGTTTTGGTTGCGTTGGACATCATAGGTTCCTTTGGTTGGTTGGGCTTTATCAACACGCCGTGGTAGCGATGCCCAAACCCTAACCAATGCGCCCACTTTTGCACCACTCACAGACGCGTGCATCGCATTTCCGTGAGGTTGGGTGAGCCCGTTCTGGCCCATGACGGCCTATCGCGGGGTGTCTAACGCGCAAAACATTAAGCCCGCCGGCGAAAACCGGCGGGTTTGTTACAGCTTCCAGCGCTGGAATGTTACAAAAGGTCGGGCGGGGTCGCCTCGATGCTGAGTTTTGCAACAATCTCGTCCAGGGATGTTACAATGGTCCTGTTCTCACCAAGGCGCCGGACGGTGACGGTTTTATCTTCCACCTCGCGTGCACCCAGTGCCAGAATGACCGGAACCTTGCCGACGGAGTGTTCGCGGACCTTGTAGTTGATCTTTTCGTTGCGGAGATCCGTCTCTGCCCGGACGCCGGCAGCCTGCAAAGCCGTCACAACTTCAGCCGCGTAGTCATCCGCGTCTGAAACAATTGTCGCCACCACAACCTGACGCGGGGCCAGCCAGAACGGTAGTTTGCCTGCATGTTCTTCGATCAGGATGCCGATGAACCGTTCGAATGATCCAAGGCAGGCGCGGTGAAGCATGTAGGGTCGATGCTTGTTGCCGTCCTCACCAATATATGTGGCGCCCAACCTTTCTGGCAGGTTCGGATCAACCTGAAAGGTGCCGCATTGCCACACCCGGCCAAGGGCGTCTGTCAGATAGAAGTCAAGCTTGGGTCCATAGAATGCACCATCGCCTTCTTCGAGCCGGAAATCGCGGCCTGTTGATTTGATCGCACCTTCCAGCGCGCCCTCGACATGGTCCCAGCTTTCGTCAGAGCCAACGCGCTTTTCAGGGCGCGTGGCAAAGGCGATCTCGAATTTCTCGAAACCGAGGTCCTTGTAGATATCTGCCAGAAACTCGATGAACTTTGCGCATTCCGCTTCGATCTGATCTTCGGTGCAGAAGATATGTGCGTCATCCTGCGTAAAGCCGCGTACCCGCATAATGCCATGCAAAGCGCCGGACGGTTCATAACGGTTGCACGATCCGAATTCCGCCAGCCGCAGCGGCAGATCACGATAGGATTTCAGGCCCTGATTGAACACCTGCACATGGCAGGGGCAGTTCATCGGTTTCAGCGCGTTGATCGCCTTTTCCTTGGCATGTTCTTCCTCAACTTCGACGATGAACATGTGTTCCTGGTATTTGTCCCAGTGGCCCGACGCCTCCCACAGTTTGCGTTCAACCACTTGTGGGGTGTTGATTTCCCGGTAACCTCCGGCCCGCTGTTTGCGGCGCATGTAGTCCTGCAAGGCCGTGTAAATGGTCCAGCCATTGGGGTGCCAGAACACCTGCCCTGGCGCCTCTTCCTGCATGTGGAACAGGTCCATTTCGCGGCCGAGTTTGCGGTGATCGCGCTTGGCTGCCTCTTCGAGCATATTCAGATGCTTGCGGAGGTCTTCCTTGTTGCGGAAGGCCACACCGTAGATACGCTGCAACATGGCGCGTTTGCTGTCGCCGCGCCAATAGGCACCGGCAATCGACATCAGCTTAAATGCGTCAGCCGGCACCTGACCGGTATGCTGCAAATGCGGCCCGCGGCACAGGTCCTGCCATTCGCCATGCCAGTACATGCGCAGCGGCTCATCGCCGGGGATGCTTTCGATCAGCTCCACCTTGTATGGTTCGCCTTTGCTTTCGTAATGCTTAACCGCCCGGTCGCGGTCCCAGATTTCGGTCCGGACCTCATCGCGTTTGTTGATGATCTCTTTCATCTTCTTTTCGATGAGTGCGAGATCTTCGGGCACGAACGGCTCTTCCCGGTCAAAGTCGTAATACCAGCCATCCTTGATGACCGGGCCGATGGTCACTTGCGTTTCGGGCCAGATCTCTTGCACGGCACGCGCCATGATATGGGCCAGGTCGTGGCGGACAAGTTCCAGCGCTGGCGCTTCATCCTTCATCGTATTGATTGTAATAGAAGAATCCGCGTCGATGGGCCATTGCATGTCCCAATGCTGGTCATTCACTGTGGCCGAGATGGCTTTTTTGCGGAGGGATGATGAGATGTCTGCCGCGACTTCGGCAGGGGTGATCCCGGCCGCGTAAGAACGGCTGTTACCATCAGGAAAAGTCAGGGATATCTGGGCCATTGGCCTCTTGCTCCTCGTCAGTTTGGCGCCCACGGAACGCCCGGTTGCGGGTTATGTGTGCCCGCTAGATGACGGGATGTGACGCGTTGGTCAAGTCTTCGCGCGTGGCTCATGATTTGTATGCAGAGATATACGTTGACTGCGACATACACGCCGTTAAAAGCGACATACGTTTCCGATGGGAAACCCAGATATAGAGGACACGCCATGCCACGCTACAACAGACAGTTTGATCTGAGCATTACTGACGTGGACATGATTGAAGAGGCATTGCGTGCCCGCGGGCGGGAATTGTCGCGGATGCGGCTGGCGTTGTCCGAAGAAAACCCTGCGCATCTGGAATCGATCAAAGTCATCGAACAGGACCAGCGGGCGGGTGAGGAATTGTTGGGCCGATTGCATGATCAGAAGATTTTCTACCGGCCCCGGAAAGCGGTCTATGTGGGCGGCTGATCAGCGTACAGAATGTGTATGTACAGCGTATGGAAGCTGTACATACACTTCGTA
>JBCBDL010000137.1:0-8770 GCA_038529695.1 Pseudomonadota bacterium
CAACCACCAAAACTGAGAGTACCTGCGCAATAAGCAGCCCACGCGAGGGCGCGCCAAATGCGCCGGTTGCATAGTCTCGTAACGCGCTCAGATAGACCTGCTCACCCTGCTTGCGCTTCAGATCTTCGCGCCATGTACGCGCGATCACAAAGGCATCAGTGCCCAATAATCGAGGTCAAGCAGCACATCCGGGTGATACTTCCCATCATCCCCACGCAACACGCCCGCATCGCCCTTTGTTGCGACCAGGCGCAGACGGATCGCACCCACACCCGGCGCTTGCGTTTCTCCCACGTCCAACACTTCTGACCAGGCCCGCACTGTATCCCCGGCAAAGCAGGGGTTGGCATGGGCGCCGCTATTCAGCGCGACGATCATCTGCGCATTGGCCAGCCCATTGAATGACAGCGCCCGCGCAAGCGAGATCACATGCCCGCCGTAAATCAGCCGCTTCCCATCTGGTCTGTTGGTTGCGTCAAAATGCACCTTGGCCGTGTTCTGCCATAGGCGGGTAGCCAGCATATGCTCGGCCTCTTCGATCGTCACACCGTCAACATGGTCGATGATCTCGCCCACCTTATAATCGCGCAGGCGATGCTGCTCACCCGCAAGTGAATAATCAAAGTCCGCAAAGGATAACCCATCCGGCACCACCAAATCGTCGACGGCCATCGCATCGGCGAGCTCGGGAATGACCGCCGCTGGTGCCGCTGCGCCACCCTTTTTTCGGACCATCACCCAGCGAACATAGGATAGGACATCCTCTGCGCGCTGATTGCGCCCTATCGTGCGGACCCAAACCACACCAGATGTTCCGTTCGAGTTTTGTTTTACCCCAATCACAGCGGATTGAGATGTGAGCGTATCACCTGGATACACGGGTCGCAGCCAACGCCCCTCAGCGTAGCCCAGATTAGCAACCGCATTCAGCGAAACATCCGGCACAGTCTTGCCAAAAACCGTGTGAAACGTGATCAGGTCATCCACAGGCGACGCAGGCAAGCCACAGCCCTGCGCAAATTCATCCGATGAATAAAGGGCCCCGCGAGCCGGGTAGAGCGCATGATACATCGCCCGCTCACCGCCCGAAATCGTCCGCGGCACAGCGTGAGTGATCACATCGCCAACAGCATAATCGTCAAAAAACCGGCCGGAATTCGTCTTACTCATTGCTCGCCCAGTTTCATGTCCGAAGAGTAGGGTTGATCGATATCCTTGGTTACCGCCTGCCCACAACGCATCACCCCATTGGCGTGGTCATAGGCGTAGGTCGGGTCGCCATAAAGCTCCCAACCCTTTGACAGGGCCTCCGAAACCTTGTGGCAAAAGGCTGACGTGTCATCTTCGGTCAGCAACCTGTAGATCTTCATTTGGTCAACCCCATGGTGTCACGCCCAGCGCATAGTGAATGCCCATCACAACGACCAAGACGACAAATGTAATCACAATCGCCACGACCTCTTTCTTGAACGGCGCCCGTGGCGGTTGTTCCCAAGGACCCTCTTGCGCGTTGATCAACAGCACCTCGACAATCGCCCAGGCCAGCAATCCACCGAACAGCACAAACGACGGCAGATCGCCATTCACCAGCAAATGCGCAACCGCCCAGATCGAAAACCCGCTCAGTTGCGGATGACGCACTTTGGTGCCAAGCCAGATTTTCGCGCCCTTCGCACCGCTGGCTGCGTAGAAGTAAAACGCCAGCACCATAAGCAGATTGTTGATACCCACCCAAATTGGGCTGCGTCCCCAATAAACAGGCCCATCGGCGGCGCGGTAACCCAGCACCATCAAGATCACGCTGATGACGATCAGGATGGCAACAATCCCCTTGCCCGGCTCGCCCAGCTTTGCGCGCGCTCCGGGCATCAACCGTTTGAACAGATGCGCCACCCACCACAGGGCGACACCCGAAATCAGAAGTGTCATGTCGTCTCCAACGCCGCGATTGCCTTTGCTTTGGCCAAGGTCGCGCGCGCGGTGACAATATGCAAGTTCTCAACGATCCGCCCGTCCACGACCGCGACGCCCTGCCCTTCGGCCTCTGCCGCCTCAAACGCGGCAATCTGCCGCCGGGCAAGGTCGACCTCATCTTCGGTCGGGCCAAAGACTTCATTCGTGATCGCCACCTGTGCAGGGTGAATGAGTGTCTTGCCATCAAACCCCATATCGCGCCCGTCGGTGCATTCCGCGCGCAGACCGTCCTCGTCTTTAAAGGCGTTATAGACCCCGTCCAGCACGACAATGCCAGCCGCCCGCGCTGCCAATACGCAGATTTGCAGCGATGTCGTCAAAGCGCCGCGCGTGCGAGACCCCAGATCCTTGGCAAGATCATTGGTGCCCAGCACAAAGCCCGCAATGCGCGGATGGTTGGCTATATTGGGCGCGTGCAGAATACCCTGCGGCGTCTCCATCATCGCCCAAATCGGCAGATCAGGAACAAGGGCGGCAAGTGCATCCACATCGTCAGTCCCATTCACCTTGGGCAGAAGGATCGCATCGCAATCCATCGCAGCGACGGCTGCGGCATCCGCGCGGCCCCATTCGGTATCCAATCCGTTGATCCGCACAATCCGCAAGCGGCTGCCATAGCCGCCATCCGCCAATGCCGCGTGCAGCGTATCCCGTGCCGACACTTTGGCGTCAGGCGCAACAGCATCTTCAAGATCAAACAGGATGACGTCGACAGGCAGCCCCCGCGCCTTGTCCAATGCGCGATCCTTGGACCCTGGAATATACAGGGCCGAACGGTAGGGGCGATCATGCATCGATTCTTCCTCGCAATAAAGTTGCGCGGAAAAGGCCAGAATTTCGCAAATCATTCAAGCAGTAATTGCCGCAACGCAGCAACTGACCCGCCGTCACGGTGTATTAACCAATTTGCGTCAAGTTGGCCGGAGTATTTGATCCACTTACCCGACTGCGACGGAAGATCAGCCGCGGTCCGTCATTCGCAAAAAGGTGAACCAAATGAAGCGTAATATCTTTCTGATGTCTTTCGGCCTTGGCGCCATGATGCTGGCCGCCAACCAGGTAAATGCCCAAACCCGCAACTGCGCAGCCCATGCGCAGGTGGTTGAACGGCTTGCTGAACGTTACGGCGAAAGCCGGCAATCCATCGGCCTTGGCAGCGACAATTCAATGGTGGAAATGTTCGCATCGCCCGAAACCGGCAGTTGGACAATCACCATCACCCGGCCCGGTGGCCCTACCTGCCTGATTGCCGCTGGACAAGCCTATCAACATGTCAACGAACCGCTGCCGGTGGATGACAGCGGCGCATAGGTCATTACAAAAATCTTGAAAGGGCGGCTTTGCGGGGCCGCCCTTTTCATATCAACACTATCTGGATCAGTCGTAATCCGGTCAACATGCGAAGGAAGCCGGGTTTGATATTCGGGTGAAGCAAGGCGACAATCTTGCTGCCCGTTGCCACGTCAAACATCAATCCCTGGCCAGGAGACCAATGCCGTACAGCCAGATAGTGTTCGGTTGGTGCGACATCGACCATGATTAACTACGCGGGCTCAGCGCCCGCAGGCATCGCCGGTCTGACATCTAGCGGCAGAAACGTTCCGGCCGCAAATACCGCGAAAGCACCAAATCCCACTGCGAAAATCCCGCCAAAATGATAGCGGGTATGCAAAGGGCAAAGAATTTTCGCTCAAAGTCAATCACATATCGCCCTGAATTTGCGCTACGTTCCCCGTTCGTTAGCGGCACGCGGCTGGGCTGACCACCGGTCATCACAGCACCGCACACTTGCACGCATCCCCGCAAACCCTTACCCAATGCGCCAAATCCAAACCACCAAAGGATCCATTCCATGGCCAGACCCAAGATTGCCCTTATCGGCGCAGGACAGATCGGCGGCACGCTCGCGCATCTCGCAGCTGTCAAAGAACTCGGTGATGTCGTGCTTTTCGATATTGCCGAAGGTATTCCGCAAGGTAAGGCGCTCGACATCGCAGAATCCGGCCCCGCTGCAAAATTCGACGGCAGCTTCAAGGGCACGAATGATTATGCCGATATCGCAGGTGCCGATGTGTGCATCGTCACGGCCGGTGTGCCGCGCAAGCCGGGGATGAGCCGCGATGATCTCTTGGGTATCAACCTCAAGGTCATGAAATCCGTCGGCGAAGGCATCGCCGCGCATGCGCCTAACGCATTTGTCATCTGCATCACAAATCCGCTCGATGCGATGGTCTGGGCCTTGCGCGAATTCTCGGGCCTGCCTGCTGAAAAGGTCTGCGGTATGGCGGGCGTCCTCGATTCTGCGCGTTTCCGTCACTTCCTTGCTGAAGAATTCGACGTCTCAATGCGCGACGTAACCGCTTTTGTACTCGGGGGTCATGGTGACACGATGGTGCCGCTCACCCGGTATTCCACCGTTGCCGGAATTCCGTTGCCCGATTTGGTAAGCATGGGTTGGACCAGCCAGGAAAAGCTCGACGCGATCGTGCAGCGCACCCGCGATGGCGGCGCCGAAATCGTAGGATTGTTGAAAACCGGATCTGCTTTTTATGCACCCGCCACCTCAGCCATCGAAATGGCCGAGGCTTACTTGAAAGACCAAAAACGCCTGCTGCCCTGTGCTGCACATGTTGACGGCGCTTATGGTTTGAACGGTTTTTACGTTGGCGTGCCAACGATCATCGGCGCGGGCGGGATCGAACGTATCGTCGAGATCAAGATGAACAAAGACGAACAGGCCATGTTCGACAAATCCGTCGACGCCGTCAAAGGCCTGGTCGAGGCCTGCAAGGGGATCGATAGCAGTCTCGCCTGACGCGCTGCGTGTCTATTTGCCAACGGGCGCCCGGTTTTGGGTGCCCGTTTTTGCGTCTCTGCACCCATTCACGGCACTAACATGCAATCACGATAGTCCAGACCTGGTTGGTGCTGTCGAACCTGTCCTGACTGGACAAACGGCTGAGCGGCCCCGTACATCCACGCGTTTCGATATAAGCCGCAGCCGCCGAACTTGCCGACCGGCCGTCGCGTTCAAACGCAAGCGTGCGCCTGGATGAACGGACTGTGATGTAATAGGGCTGCTCATCCGGGACGACGTAAGTCCGCATGTCGTAAAACGCCCCCGATGGTGCCCGAAAGCTGTTCACACGATTTTCAGTCACTTCAACCGCATCATCCGGCAAGAACCCACCACCAATCGCGCAAGCCGCAAGACCCACTGTTGCGATAGCAACCAACGTTGTTTTCCTCATCCGCTTCCCTTTATCTGCTTGATATGTTTACGATATCTTTCCTGCCTGATGATGCCCAGTGACCCGATCTACCGTGGCGGCTTTAGACCAAAGCTGTCCAACAGGGCTGACTTGTTGTCCCACAACCACCGATCAACAGCTTCTGCAGAAAATGCGGTGTCCAATTCCGGGAAATGCGCCGCAACAGCAGGATTCGGCGCAAATTCCGCTTCCAAAACAAGATTTTCACGCATCAGGGTCTTCATGGCCGCCGCGTCCACCTGCTTAAGCCGGTGATACACATCGACTGCCGCGCACGGATCAGCAAGCACCGCATCGATCTGACGCTGGCGATGTCGGCTTGGTTGCAACCCCCCATGGTTGGCAACAGCATCGGCCTTGCGCAAAATTTTGTAGACCCAGTGCAGCGGCGTCAGCCCGTCAAAATGCAACAATGTCAACGCATCCGCATGTTCGGTCGGGATATCTGTTCGGTCAGCCGATTTGGGTCGATGAATCGATGGGATGATCGGGGCGCCTCTGCGCAAGAAACTCTTGCCAATCGCATGCCCGGTTAGACCACGATGGGTCATCGCGTAGCCGCGGCCAAACAGATGCCGCCCCATCACACGTTTTCCCGCGAACGGACGGCGAAAGGCCCCATTGAACACAGAACCTGGCCTGGTGCCAGCATGATAGATCCGTTCAGCGACGGGCGCGATGACGCATTGCGTCTGGCTTTGTACAGCCGACAGAAAGTCGCTAACGGGACCGGTTGCCCACACAAACTCATCCGCATCGCAATGCAAAAGCCAATCCGCCGAACATGCCTGATACGCATGTACCGCATTCCGCGATTGTCGGATCTGATGTTTGTCCGGACGATGGCGGCACAGCCGACGCCAATGCGCGTTATCACAGCGCAGCACACGGACGCCCGGCAACGCTGCGACCAGATCAGCTGCAGGATCGGTCGGATCATCGAAGTACAACATGATCTCCGATGCGCCAAGCGACAGGTGCCAGGCCACGAAAGCCACAACCAACATCGGGGGTTCGTGGACTGTCGCAACAACCGCCCATGTGGATGTGCCATCGGTCATGTCATGATGCATAACATCGTGCCGAATCTAAGAAAACGAATTAAACATCAACTGAATTCCAGGTGAGCAAAATTTGTGATCACACAAAAAAATTCTGTGATCACAAATGTACGATTATTCGGTAAATCGGCAATTTTCACTTCGAAACCACAGTTTTATTGTGTTCTAAAGATCGTCAAATGTAGCCGAATTGGAACTGTCTTATGAACATTCATGAATATCAGGCGAAAGCCTTGCTGCGCAGCTATGGTGCCCCCGTCTCTGATGGTCGTCCTGTCATGCGCGCTGAAGAGGCCAAGACCGCAGCAGGCGAACTCGACGGTCCCCTTTGGGTGGTCAAGGCGCAGATTCATGCGGGCGGGCGCGGCAAGGGCAAATTCAAAGAAGATGACGCAGGCGAAGCAGGCGGTGTCCGCTTGGCAAAATCCGCCACCGAAGCTGCCGACGAAGCTAAGAAAATGCTGGGCCGCACCCTCGTCACGCATCAGACTGGTCCCGCAGGCAAGCAGGTCAACCGCATCTACATCGAAGACGGGTCCGGCATTGAGACCGAGATGTATCTCGCCCTGCTCGTGGACCGTCAGACCAGCCGCATTGGCTTTGTCTGCTCCACCGAAGGCGGGATGGATATTGAGGAAGTCGCAGCAGAGACTCCGGAAAAGATCCTCAACTTCACCGTTGATCCCGCCACCGGCTACCAGCCCTTCCATGGGCGCCGCGTCGCCTTTGCCCTTGGCCTGACCGGCAATCAGGTCAAGCAATGCGTGAAACTGATGGGCCAGCTTTACACAGCCTTCGTCGAAAAAGACATGGAAATGCTAGAGATCAACCCACTGATCGTCACCGATGGCGGCGATCTGAAAGTGCTCGACGCCAAGGTCGCGTTCGACGGCAACGCCGTCTACCGCCACGCCGATGTGGCCGCCCTGCGCGACGAGACCGAGGAAGACCCCAAGGAACTCGCCGCCTCGAAATTCGACCTCAACTATATCGCGCTCGACGGTGAAATCGGCTGCATGGTGAACGGCGCGGGCCTCGCCATGGCGACGATGGACATCATCAAACTCTACGGGGCCGAGCCTGCCAACTTCCTCGACGTGGGCGGCGGGGCGACGAAGGAAAAAGTGACCGAGGCGTTCAAGATCATCACGTCCGACCCCAACGTCAAAGGCATCCTCGTCAACATCTTCGGCGGCATCATGCGCTGTGATGTGATCGCCGAAGGCGTGGTGGCGGCGGTGAAAGAGGTCGGCCTGCAAGTCCCCCTCGTCGTGCGGCTGGAAGGCACGAACGTGCAGCAGGGCAAGGACATCATCAACAATTCCGGCCTGGACGTGATTGCGGCGGATGATTTGAAGGATGGGGCGCAGAAGATTGTGAAGGCGGTGAAGGGATGATGTGTTTGTCTGGAACCAAAAAAGTAATCACCTTAACCATAGCCGGTATCATTTTATCATCGTGCGGCAACGCCGCAATGGACATTGATGCTTCGACTGAGCGGTCGTCGTCTCCGGTGGTTCAGGCCCTGATCACAAATTTCACTGAAAGCTGTTTGGATAACGCGCCAAGTTACATCGAAGCGGACGTAAAAGCGGATTTTGATGCAGCACCACCAACTGGTCAAATGACTCTCCTGAGCTTTGCGCCGGACCGAGAGTGCAGCGTATTTGCCAGTCAGCATACGCCAGCTAACGGCGCACCCACAAATGGGGATTTGATTGCAATGGCCCAAGTCGTTCAATCGCGCATCGGTGGGAGCATTATCGCGCCTCGTCGAGGTACTATTGCAGTCGAAGGCGGGACAGCAGATGTCTCAATTCGAGCGGGTCAAGGCAGTGACCGAGGTCTGCGCTTCTCCATCCGCAACTAACGCTTGCCGACTGCAATAAATCGAATTTCAAGGAGCCACCAAACATGGCCATTCTCGTAAACGAAAACACCAAAGTCATCTGCCAGGGCCTTACCGGGTCGCAAGGCACGTTCCACTCTGAACAGGCCATCGCTTATGGCACCAAAATGGTCGGCGGCGTGACCCCCGGCAAGGGCGGCACGACGCATCTGGACCTGCCCGTCTTCAACTCCGTGCATGAGGCGAAGGCGAAGACCGAAGCGAACGCATCAGTCATCTACGTCCCCCCACCCTTCGCGGCGGATTCGATCCTTGAGGCGATTGATGCCGAGATGGAGCTGATCATCTGCATCACCGAAGGCATCCCGGTGCTCGACATGATGCGCGTGAAAAAGGCGCTGGAAGGCTCTGCCAGCCGCCTGATCGGCCCCAACTGCCCCGGCATCATCACGCCCGACGCCTGCAAGATCGGCATCATGCCCGGCCATATCCACAAGCGCGGCTCGGTCGGCGTTGTGTCCCGGTCCGGCACGCTGACTTACGAGGCGGTCAAGCAGACCTCTGACAGCGGCCTCGGCCAATCCACCGCCGTCGGCATCGGCGGCGATCCGATC
>JBCBDL010000138.1:0-8639 GCA_038529695.1 Pseudomonadota bacterium
TAAAGACCCGCAACAACCAGCATCACCACCCCGCAAGCCGCCATAACGCCACGATCCGCCTTGCTGCGTGTGGCCGCCAGCAGCAGCGCCACCCCAATCAGTAAGGATCCCAGATAGCCGGCCGTCAGTGTCAGAAAGCGGTTGCCGCCCCGGCTCCACACAACCCCACCTTGGTTGGCCGACACGCTCAGGCTGATCACCTCACCGCCTGTCAGGATCGTGGCGATTGCATGCGATAATTCGTGAAAGAACACGATCAGGATTTTCAAAGGATCGACCACGGGCGTCTGCCACAGGGCAAAGACAAGTGCAGTCAGCAGCAAAAGCTGCCAATGCCCTTTGAGGATCGCCACCTAGGCTGCGAGCCCCTTGGAGCCGAGTGCCAAATATTTGCTCCGCCGATCCCCGCGCAATTTCTCACCCGACAGATCGCGTAATTCATTCAGCATTTGGATGAGCGCTTCGCCGACGGCATTGATTGCAGCCTGCCGGTCGCGGTGCGCCCCGCCTTCGGGTTCGGGAATGATCCGGTCGCAGACACCCAGCTCATGGAGGTCTTTGGGTGTCAGGCGCAGCGCCTCTGCCGCCTCGCGCATCTTCTCGGCGTCTTTCCACAGGATCGAGGCGCAACCTTCAGGGCTGATCACGGAATAGATTGAGTGCTCCAACATCGCGACCCGGTTCGCGGTTGCGAACGCAACAGCCCCGCCCGATCCACCTTCGCCGATCACGACGCTGATCAGCGGCACTTTCAGTTCCAGACATTTCTCAGTGGACCGGGCAATCGCTTCGGACTGCCCGCGCTCTTCGGCGCCTTTGCCGGGATAAGCGCCGGGCGTGTCGACCAGCGTGATCACCGGAATGCCAAACCGGTCAGCAAGGTCCATCAGGCGGATCGCCTTACGATACCCTTCAGGCCGGGCCATGCCAAAGTTCCGTTCAATCCGGGATTTGGTATCGTTGCCCTTTTCGTGCCCGATCACCATGACCGGGTTCCCGTCAAGTCTTGCAAGCCCGCCCATCACCGCGTGATCATCGGCAAAGTTCCGGTCCCCGGCAAGCGGTGTATATTCAGTGAAAAGCGCGTCAATATAATCCTGGCAATGGGGCCGTTCTGGATGGCGCGCCACTTGGCATTTGCGCCAAGGTGTCAGATCCGCATAAAGCGATTTGAGAAGGTCTGACGCCTTTTTGTCCAGCGCGCTGGCTTCTTTCTCAACATCCATTTCCGGGTTTTCTCGCGCCATCGCGCGCAGCTCTTCGGCTTTGCCTTCGATTTCAGCAAGTGGTTTTTCGAAGTCGAGATATTGGGTCATGGACGCGCCTTGTTGCGAAACTCTGCTTTATATGGCGTAAGGCCTGCATGATAGCAACGGCATCAGAAAGCCATGATGTTGCCTTGTGAACGGCACATGGACCACCCAAAGAGGCGCTGCACCTTTAACGCATACATAGGAATACATCATGCGAATTTTTGGTCTTCTTGGTATTATTGCTTGTGTGGCCTGCACCAACGCGTCTGCGCAATCCATCAATTTTGGCGACGACAGCAGCCAGTGGGCAAATGATGGTGAGTGCGATGACGGTCGGTTTACGGGGCCCGGCCTGACATCGACGCCGCTGCTGGAAGAGGATGTTCTTGCCGATGCCACGGATTGCCGGACAGCCTACAATGCCGGTCGCCTGACACTTGCCGGGGTTGCCAAGGATGGCACAATTGATTTCGGTAACGACAGCGGCGACTGGGCCAATGATGGCGAATGCGATGATATGCGCTTCGCCGGTCCAGGCATGACGACAACACCGTTGCTGCAGGACGATATCATGCGCGATGCCACAGATTGTCGTGACGCATATGCTGCCGGTCGTCTGACGCTGGCAGGTCAATAAAATCTCTGCGTCAGCCCGCGATCATCTCGGACTGGCGCACGATTACTTCGGCCTGCTTGATTGACGCGATGTCGACCAGGCGGCCTTTGTAGACGGTCGCCCCCTCACCGCGGGCTTTGGCGTCTTCCATCGCGGCCAGGATCTCGCGGGCTTCGGCCACAGCTTCCTCTGACGGGGTGAAGACCTCATTGGCAAGCGCGATCTGCTTGGGATGGATCGCCCATTTGCCAACCATGCCGAGCGTGGCGGACCGGCGTGCCTGCGCCCGATACCCTTCATCATCGCTGAAATCGCCAAAGGGCCCATCAACTGGCAGCACGCCATGTGTCCTGCAAGCCGCAACGATGGCCGTCTGCGCCCAATGCCATGGGTCAGAATAATGCCGGGTGTCGCCGTGCAGCATGTAATATTGCTCTTGCGTGCCACCGATCCCTGTTGTCTGCATGCCCATCGAGGCCGCAAAATCCGCGGCCCCCAAGCTCATCGCGGCCATGCGTGGGGAGCTGCGGGCAATCTCTTCCACATGTGCGATGCCGGCAGCAGATTCGATGATCACCTCAAAGCTGATGGGTTTCTTGCGTCCCTTGGCGGTTTCAATAGCCGTGACCAGTGCGTCAACAGCATAGACATCTGCTGCACATCCCACTTTCGGGATCATGATCTGATCAAGCCGTTCGCCCGCCTGTTCCAATACGTCGACGACGTCCTTGTACCAATACGGCGTATCAAGGCCGTTGATGCGGACGCTCAGATACTTGGTGTTCCAGTCGACGTCGTTGATGGCCTGAATGACATTCGCGCGGGCGACATCCTTGTCCGAAGGCGAAACTGAGTCCTCCAAATCAAGGTTGATGACATCCGCTGCAGAGGCCGCCATCTTTTCAAACAGCTTGGTGTTCGAGCCGGGGCCGAACAACTGGCAGCGGTTCGGGCGGGCAGGTGGCGTCGGTTGCAGGCGAAAAGACATAGGCGGTCCTTTGGGTATGATTATTTCGTCAGGGCTTGCGCACGAGGTAGATTATTGCTTGCCTGTTCACAAGCCGAATTTGCATCCGCAGCACAACTGACGCTGCGATGCAAAATTTTCTAGAAAATTTTGCGGTCCTGAAGGAAATTCTAGAATTTCCTTCAAATCTTGTCAGATCCCGGCATTTACGATGGCTTTTGCCAGCACTGGTACCGTTTCGGCATTCAATCCAGCGATATTCATCCGGCTGTCGCCGACCAGATAAATCCCGTGATCCTCGCGCAGTGCATCCACCTTGTCCGGCGTCGTTCCAAGCCTGCTGAACATGCCGCGATGGCTGGCCAAAAAATCAAAACGGTCCGAATTTGTCAGACGCTTCAACTCATCCGCCAATTGCTGCCGCAGATCGAGCATGCCTTTACGGGTCTCTTCCAACTCCGCCTCCCAATCGGCGCGCAGGTCCGGATCCTTCAGAATGGTCGTGACGACCCGCGCCCCGTGGTCAGGCGGGAAGGAATAGTTCTGCCGGTTCAAGAATGCGAGGTTTTGCTGCGTTAATGCCTGTTGATCTGCATCCTTGGCCACGGCCATCAGAATGCCGGTGCGTTCGCGGTAAATGCCAAAATTCTTTGAACAGCTGGCCGCAATCAGGCAATTTTCGAAACTGCTGGCAATCTGGCGCGTGATCTTGGCATCCTCTGCCAAACCGTCACCAAAGCCCTGATAGGCGATGTCCACTAACGGCACTGCCCCTTTATTCTGCATCACACCGATGACTTGTTGCATCTGCTCATAGGTCAGGTTTGCCCCTGTCGGATTGTGGCAGCAGCCATGCAGCAGTACGACATCACCCGCGCTGACTTTTTCCAGATCGGCGAGCATGCCCGCAAAATCAACACCGCGCGTTTCGCTGTCGAAATAACGATACTCGGCCATGTTCATGCCGAGATACTTGATGATCGACGGATGGTTCGGCCAGGTTGGGTTGGACAGCCAGATCGTTGCTTTGGGCGCAGCAAGCCGGATCAGTTCCAGTGACTGCCGGATCGCGCCCGTCCCGCCTGGTGTTGCAATGGCAGCGACCCGTTCGGCAGGAACGCTGTCGCCCAGCACCAGATCGCGCATCGCTGCCCCGAATTCCGGGTCACCGGCAAGACCCGTATACGCCTTGGTCGTCTGGTCGGACAGAATGCGCCGCTCGGCCTCTTTCACAGCCCGCATGACGGGTGTGTTGCCAGTAGCATCCTTGTACACACCTACGCCCAGGTCGATTTTGTTCGCACGTGGATCGGCGCGAAATTTGGCCACAAGGGCCAGGATTTTGTCAGCGGGTTGGGCGGTCAGGTTTTCCAGCATCAGGAGGCTCCGGTTGCAATGGGAAGGTCGGCATACATGCCCCATTCGGACCATGAGCCGTCATAAAGCGAATGATCAGTCTTGCCGATCCGTTCCAGGGCGAGCGACAGGATTGCGGCTGTAATCCCCGATCCGCATGTCGTGATTGCGGGCTTCTGCAGATCAACACCGGCATCCATAAAGATCGTGCGCAGCGCGTTGGGCGCTTTCATCGTGCCATCAGCATTCATGAGATCCTGATAAAACACATTTTTCGATCCGGGGATGTGGCCCGACCGCAGACCTTCACGGGGCTCATCCGCCTCGCCCTTGAACCGTCCCGGTGCGCGCGCATCGATGATGCTGTGATCGCCGAGTTTCGCCGCCCGCGCCACATCCGTCACGTCGCGGACCCGCTGTGGCTCCGTTTTGACCGTCATATGCCGGTCGCGAATTGTGGGTGGTGTTGTTGTCGTCTTGTGCCCATCGGCCACCCATTTGGGCAGCCCACCGTCCAGCACGGCGATGTTATGCTGCCCCATCAATTTGAACAACCACCAGACCCGCGCAGCCGAGAAAATCCCCATCCCGTCATAAACCACGACCTGATGCCCATCGCCCACGCCCATCGCGCGCATGCGCGACATGAACTTTTCCACTGGCGGCGCCATATGTGGTAGCTCCGACCGGGCATCGCTGATCTCATCAATATCAAAAAAACGCGCGCCCTGAATATGCCCTGCCGCATACTCCGCCTGCGCATCGCGTCCCACATCCGGCAGGTACCAGGAGGCATCAAAAATCCGCAGGTCCGGGTCCTTGAGATGTGCTGCCAGCCACTCAGTGCTGACCAGCGTCTTGGGGTCGTCGGCTATGGCAGGGGTCATCACGCGCCCTTCATGAATGGTTAGGTCAGAGCTACCGTGGCAGGGCAGCCAAGACAAGACTGCGCATGCGATTGCTGCAACCAAGGTACGGTTCAAGATAAGCCGTTGCGATCATGATTGCCGGTGATAAAGTAGTAATGAATATTCATTATTATAAATCTTCAATGCCCCGCCTTACCAAAGATCAAGTATTCGACAAGATCAGATCGGCCGTCGTCACGGTTGTGGCCCACAACGGCATTGGTGCGGCTTCGGTTGGTGAGATTGCGAAAGTCGCACAGGTCTCTGCCGGCACCATCTATCTGCATTTTGAAAATAAGGACGACATGCTGCAGCAGGTCTATCTGCGCATCAAACGCGCGTTTCATGGCACTTTGATGCAAGCGCGGTCAGAAACCGCGCCGCGCGACCTGATCCGGGCCATGTGGCTGCACCTGTTTGCCTTTCTGCAGACCCGCCCGAATGACTTTCTCTATCTGGAATATGCCGGTGCTGCGCAGGTGCTAACCCCGGATCAGAAAGCCACCATCGCGCCGCTGCAGGCCGAGGTGAACGCCCTTTTGCAGCAGGCACTTGACGATGCCGGGCTGTCCCATGTCGCGCTGGATATCGCAGAGACCCTGCTGATCGGCCCGGCCATGCATCTGGCACGCAAGGCTGTGCTGTCCGAAAGAAACCCGTCGCCGAAGGAGGTTGATGAAACCTTTGACCGCGTATGGGCCAGCTTAACGATGTGACGTGTTTGCCCCTTCTCCCCTTTGACTGAAAGGACAAGATGATGTCGAAAACAATCCTGATCACAGGCACGTCCACCGGGCTTGGTGTCAGCCTCGCCGTGCAAGCGGCACGAGCCGGCCACACGGTTTATGCGACCATGCGCAACCTTGCCAAACGCGACGTGCTGGACGCCGCCGCGAAGGATGCGGGGGTCAGCGTTGAGGTGTTGCCGCTCGACGTGCAGGACATGGGCACCATCACCGCCGCCGTCGATCAGATCATCGCCAAGGATGGCCGGATTGACGTGCTGATCAACAATGCGGGCGCGGGCTATGTCCGGTCAACAGAACAGGCGTCGATGGAGGATGTGGCGTGGGTGATGGATGTCAACTTCATGGGCGTCGTGCGCTGCACCAAGGCCGTGATTGGCCATATGCGGCAGGCGCGCGCCGGTCACGTCATCACCGTATCCTCGGTCGGTGGCCTTGTCGGGCAGCCATTCAACGAAATCTACTGCGGCGCGAAGTTCGGGGTTGAAGGGTATATGGAGGCGATGGCAAGCTACATCACACCCAGCTTTGGTATCAACTTTACCACGGTTGAGCCGGGCGGGATCAAATCAGAATTCGCAGCCTCTGTGCTAAAACAGGTCGGCGAAACTGGCGGCATGCTGGAGGATGAATATCTGCCGATCCTGCAGAAATATGTCGGCGGATCGCAGGACCGTCAGGGCGACGGATCGGACATATACCAAACCGCGGATGAAGTTGCCGCTGTGGTTATGGATTGTGTGGCGTCGGATGATCCACCCATTCGCACCCGCACATCCAAATGGGGTGAGGCACTATGTGCCCTGAAAACAGAGCTCGACCCTGACGGGAAAAAGATGCAAGCGCAAGTGATCGCGCAGTTTCTCTAGCGATATCAACGCCCGCCAGATGCGTTAATCACCATGCCGCAGAAGCCGCTGTTTCTGACGGCCCCAGTCGCGTTTGGCTTCGGTTTCGCGTTTGTCATGCCGTTTCTTGCCTTTAGCGATGGCGATCTTCAGTTTCACGAGCCCGCGGTCGTTGAAATACATCACGAGCGGCACCAGCGTCATGCCTTCGCGTTTGGTCGCATTCCAGAGCTTGGCCACCTCGCGTTTCGAACACAAGAGCTTGCGCTTGCGCCGCTCTTCATGGCTGAACATAGCCCGGTCATAGGGCGCGATGTAAGCGTTGGTTAGCCAAAGCTCACCGTCATCCACGCTCGCATAGCTGTCAGCGATATTGGACTGGCCTGTGCGTAGGGATTTGACCTCCGACCCCATCAAAACGATGCCGACCTCCAGATCATCCTCAATCGCGTAATCATACCGCGCGCGCCGGTTTTCGGCGACGACTTTGTAGTTTTTGTTTTCCGGTTTCTTGGCCATAGTCGGGCTGAGATAAGCGATGGTGCGCTTTGGCACAAGGTGCGCTGGGGAGATGCGGATATGTTCATTCAACTGGCATTGGGCACGGCGCTGATGCTTTTGTCTATCATGATTGCGGGCGTCAGCTATTGGCTGATGGAGACGTGGTTGATACGCTATCGCCCGTGGCTTGCCCGCGCGCCGCACCGACCCAAGCTGATCCTTGTCCTGTGTATTGCTGCCGTCTGGATCATGGCACAGATGACTGCCGGGGTCTGGGCCTGGGCGGTGGCGATGATAGCTCTGGGCGTGTTCGATACCCTCGAACTCGCCGTCTACTTCTCGCTCGTCGCCTTCACGACATTGGGCTTTGGCGACGTTCTCTTGCCGGTCGAATGGCGCCTGCTGGGTGGCATGGCGGCGGCAAACGGCCTTTTGAATATCGGGCTTGTGACCGCGCTGCTGGTCGAGGCCCTGCGGCAGGTCCGTCTGCAGCAACTGCAAATGACAAAGGCCGAGACGTGACCATACCGGTTCTGCGCAATCGGGCGGCGCGGCATGTTTTTCTTGCGCGCCACGGTCTGGCAACACGGCCAAGTGGGCCGGGCAAGGGCGCTGATCTGAAATCTGTCATTGACGATCTGGGCTTTGTGCAGGTGGACAGCGTGAACACCTTTGCCCGCGCCCACGACCTGATCCTCTGGTCCCGGCGGCAGCAATATCGCCCCAAGGCCCTGCAGCATCTCTTGCATCGCGACCGGCAAGTGTTCGAACACTGGACCCACGACGCCTCTGTCATTCCGATCGAAAGCTTCGCCCATTGGCGCCTACGCTTTCAGCGTGATGCCGCGCGGATGGAGGAGCGTTGGAGAGACGGGCGGCGTGGCGATTTCACCGCCAAGGTTGACGCGGTGCTGCGCCAGATTGCAGATCATGGCTGTTGCACATCGGGTGATGTGGGCGAGGGGGAGGATCGTGGCTCTGGCGGGTGGTGGGACTGGCACCCATCCAAGACCGCGCTGGAGTATCTGTGGCGGTCGGGGCAATTGTCGGTCGTTCGGCGTGAGGGGTTCAAGAAGGTTTATGACCTGACCGAACGCGTCATCCCGCCCGAACATCTGAACCGGCGACACCATCCGAACGAGACGATAGACTGGTGCTGTACGGGCGCCCTCCACAGGCTCGGCTTTGCAACAAGCGGTGAACTGGCCGCCTTCTGGGACCACGTCAGCCCGGCAGAAGCAAAGGCGTGGTGTGCGAAAGCTCTGGCGGCTGGTCGGATCATCGAAGTGGATGTCGAGGGGGTCGAGCCGATGACCTCCGTGACACCGATGCGGCTGAAGCGGCGCGAGGATGTGGTGACCGACGGCATTCAGCAGGACAAGGTCCTGTCAAATGCGCCAGATGCGCGCGAGGGGTTCTTTGCCGTTCCAAAGGTGGTCGAGTG
>JBCBDL010000139.1:0-8539 GCA_038529695.1 Pseudomonadota bacterium
AGCAAAAACGCCAACACAGCACCCACGATAAGTTCTACTGCGATCATCATCAGACCATTTGGAGTCAGAAACACGTCCAGGCTTTGACTGACATTCGTCATGGTCGACAGTCCCATAAAGAGGGCAAAGATCATGTGGGCCAGAAAAGTCCAGAACAGAAAATAGATCACGATAATCGCGCCAAGCCAGGGCAATTGCCGCGTCCGTTCCTGCCAGACAATGCCCAGCACACTGCCCCAATCAAGGCGTTCCCCCTTTTCCATCCGGCGGCTGACCTCGTAAAGCCCCGCAGCCGCAAAGGGGGCAATCAACGGAAAGCCTAAGGACGTCGCCAATGTCCAGGTCACATGACCTGCCCCAATCCACAACATCAGAAAACCGCCCAGCACATAGACCGCACTAAAGAACAGACCGAATTGCGGGGCGCGCCTGAAATCGGCAAGACCGGCCCTCAGGACGGTGCCGATATCCGCCATTTTCAACTGCTGTACCGATGGCTTGACGGCGCCGCCGCTTAATGTGTCAGTGGATGCCATGCCACGCCTCCCCCAACTGTAAGACACCCACATCATCGCGCGGACGCCCTGCGATTTGCAAGCCCATCGGGCGGTCACTCCGGATTGGTACCGCCAGACATGGCAAGCCAATCAGGCTGACGGGCACCACAACCTCCATCCAGCGGTGATAAGTGTCCATCATCACACCGCCGATTTCCTTGGGCCAGTCCCAGCCAATCGGGAACGGAAAGCACTGTGCAATGGGAAGTGCGAAGGCATCATAGTGCTCAAACAACCGGGTCACCGCCCGATACCAGTCGGACCGGATCGCGCTGGCGCGCTGGATCTCGGCCCCGGTCAGGGCAAGACCACGCTCGACCTCCCAAATGACAGCGGGCTTCAGCTTTGCCCGCAAGTCGGCCTGCGCGTAAAGCGGGCCCAGCTTGGCGGCAACGGCCCAGGACCGCAACGTTGTCCATGCGTCCCACAATGCGGCGGCATCAAAGGGCGGCGGTACATCTTCGACAACACATCCCGCATCGGCAAATCGCGCAACCGCATCAGCGGCCAAATCCAGAACACCTGTTTCCATCGGATAGGCGCCGCCCCAATCCCCCAACCAAGCAATCCGTCTCCCGGTGACATCTGCCTGCAATCGTTCCTGATATCGCTCCGACGGCAAGCCAAAGGGCTGCCGCGCATCGACACCCGCCTGCACCTCTAACAGCAGCGCAATGTCGCGCGGGCAACGCGCCATCGGACCATTGGTGGATAAAGGATGTGCAAACATATCCCCCACAGGCTCTGCAGGCACCCTGCCCCAACTTGGCCGCATCCCGTAGACGCCGTTCCAGCCGGCTGGGTTGCGCAGGCTGCCCATCATGTCTGACCCATCCGCCAGACAAACCATGCGCTTGGCCAGCGCCACGGCAGCGCCGCCCGAAGAGCCACCTGCCGAACAACCCGGCACCAGCGCGTTCTCCGTCGCGCCAAAGACCGGGTTATAGGTGTGGCTGCCCAACCCGAATTCCGGCGTATTTGTTTTGCCGATGATGATTGCGCCCGCATCCTGCATCCGCTGCACCATCACATCCGACGTCGCAGCCTGTTGCATTGCAAAAAGTGGTGAACCCATTGTGGTGGGTAGACCAGCAACATTTGCAAGGTCTTTGACGGCAATCGGAATGCCATGCAGCGGCCCCTTGGCCGGGACAAGATCCGCCTCTTGCGCGGCTTTCATCAACGTGTCGCGGTCGTGCAGCGACACAATTGCATTCACAGTGTTGCGTTCCGCGACGCGGTCCAGCGTCGCCTGCATCAGGTCTGTGGTCGACACAATACCGGCGGCAATCGCCGCCGACAGCCGATAGGCATCCCATTCGAGAAAATCCGTCATACCGTATCCAATCCCGCCGCGGCAGGATTGGCAAGGTTAGTCGGCGTTGGCCTCTGCCCGGCTTTTGCCCGAGACATCCATGGCGAGCGTTGCCGCCATGAAACCGTCCAGATCCCCGTCCAGAACGCCCTTGGTATCTGACGTCTCAAAGCTCGTCCGCAAGTCCTTGACCATCTGATATGGCTGCAGGACATAAGACCGGATCTGGTTGCCCCAGCCCGCATCACCCGCATTCTCATGTGCTTCGTTGACCAGCGCAGAGCGTTTGTCCAACTCCATCTGATAAAGCCGCGATTTCAGCGCTTTCATGGCAATATCACGGTTCTGGTGTTGCGACTTCTCGGAACTCGTCACAACGATCCCGGTCGGATGGTGGGTAATCCGTACCGCCGAGTCCGTCGTGTTGACATGCTGACCACCGGCCCCCGATGACCGATACGTATCGATGCGGATGTCCGCCGGGTTCACCTCAATCTCGATATTGTCGTCCACAACCGGATAGACTTTTACCGATGTAAAAGACGTATGCCGCTTGGCCGCACTATCGAACGGCGAAATCCGGACCAGCCGATGCACGCCACTTTCCGATTTCAACCAACCATAGGCATTGTGGCCCGAAATCTTGTACGAAGCGGACTTAATCCCCGCCTCATCCCCGGCCTGTTCAGACTGCAACTCGACCTTATACCCCTTTTTTTCGGCCCAGCGGACATACATCCGCGCCAGCATATTGGCCCAATCACAGGATTCCGTGCCACCGGCGCCAGCATTGATCTCAAGGAAGGTATCATTGCCGTCAGCCTCACCATCCAGCAACGCCTCTAACTCTTTCTGGGCGGCTTTATTCTGTAGCTTGGCCAATGCGGCTTCGGCCTCGGCGACGACCTCTGCGTCATCTTCCATCTCGCCGAGTTCGATTAACTCAACATTGTCAGATAGGTCCTGACGGATGCTGTCGTAATTGCCCATCGCATCAACCAGCATCTGGCGGTCACGCATCAGCTTTTGCGCCGCCTCCGGGTCATCCCACAAGCTCGGATCCTCAACCCGCGCATTGAATTCTTCTAACCTATGGGGTGCCGTCTCACGATCCATACGCTGCGCGAGCAGGGTCAGCGACTTCTCTATCGCGTCCACGATATTCTGTGTTTCAGCGCGCATGGGCAGGGATACTCTTATCGAAAATGATGTGATGTCAGATGGTCTTAGCGCGGGGCAGGCAGAGCGGCAAGACAGTCAATAAAGACCACCCGTCGAAAGCGTCCCAAATGTCGCCTTGGGCCCCACGGTTGCGGTTCCACCTGTCGACGTCGTCACCTCGCGCGATGCCTGCGGCACCTCGTCGAACAAGGGCAAGTCTGCTGCCATCGCAAAACCGCCATCGAACATGATGCCAAAAATCGGCTCTTCTCCGGGGCGGAAACACTCACCGATCACATTATCGCCTGACGCACCATCCGGCAGACGGGCACCACTGAAGCGGTCGATATTGATGAACTGGCAATCTGCAGGCACCGCAAACTGCTCACCACCATACTTTTCGATCGCCTCTGACATGAAGCGGTTGAAAACTGGGCCGCATGTGCCGCCGCCCGACGCGCCGCGCCCCAACGTGCGGGGTGTGTCATAGCCAATGTAACAACCGGCAACGATATTGGATGAAAAGCCCACGAACCAGACGTCTTTGGCATCGTTGGTCGTCCCGGTCTTCCCGGCAATCGGCACCGGCAGGTTGACCGTCCCCGACGCCGTTCCGCGATCCACAACACCCTTCATCATCGATGTCAGCTGATAGGCTGTGATTTCGTTCATCACACGCACGCGGTTGGACACAACACGCGGCGCCTCCCCCTCGGCCAGCACATAGCCTTCGCAGTTCACACAATTGCGCTGATCATGACGGTAGACTGTATTGCCGAACCGGTCCTGCACCCGGTCAACAAGCGTGGGTTCGACACGCTCCCCGCCATTGGCAAACATTGCATAAGCCGCAACCATCTTGAACAGCGTCGTCTCGTCCGAACCAAGCGAGGCGGCAAGCACACGATTCATATTCTGATAGACACCAAAGCGTTCGGCATAAAGCCCCACGGTATCGATGCTGATCTCTTGCGCCAAACGAATGGTCATCAGGTTCCGCGACCGTTCAATCCCAGTGCGCAAGGGCGTGGGCCCGTAAAACCGGTTGGACGAATTGCGCGGACGCCAGGTGCCTTGCGGCGTGTTAATCGTAATGGGGGCATCCACGACAATTGTCGCTGGGGAATAGCCGCTATCCAGCGCAGCCGCATAGACAAACGGCTTGAACGATGACCCCGGCTGACGCTGTGCCTGTGTTGCACGATTGAAGACCGAATGCTGGTAGCTGAACCCACCCTGCATCGCGATCACACGGCCCGTATTGACGTCCATCGCCATAAAGCCGCCCTGCACTTCCGGCACCTGACGCAAGGACCAACGCACGAAATTGGCATTGTCATCAAGCAGGCGGCGCACATGGACCACGTCGCCGGGCGTGTAGTTTTCAAAGAAGTCGCCGACCATCCAACGGATATCTTCGCGGGGTACGATATGTGGCTCTTCTGCTGTCTCAACAACGTCTTCGATCCCGATCGCCAGGGAATTCTCGGCGACATCAAGGACCACCGCAGGGTACCATTGCCCGTCCAGATCGATGTCACGTGCGACATCCACTGCGCGCAAGGCAGCACGCCACGCATCTTCGCTTTGCAGCGCCTCGTCGGGGATGGTCTCGCCTGTTCCACGCCATTCCGATAATTCTCGGTCATAATCCTCAAGCGCGCGTTGCAGCGCATGTGCCGCCACTGTCTGCAGTTGCGGATCGACCGTCGCGCGGATCGATAGACCGCCGGAAAAGAATTCCTCTTCACCAAAATTCTGGCTCAACTGCCTGCGAATTTCGTCGGTGAAATAATCCCGGTCCGGCAGGCTGGTGCGGAAACTCTCGTAATCGCCGCCTTGCACCGACAAAAGTGGCGCCTCACGCTCTGCATCATATGTGGCCCGGTCAATATACCCGTTCTCGAACATTTCGCGCAGTGTGTTATTGCGCCAGAAAATGGCCGAGTCACGATCACGTACCGGATGGCGGTTGCTGGGGGATTTGGGCAATGATGCAAGATATGCCGCCTCGCCCGGTGACAAAGCGGTTAGCGGTTTGTTGAAGTAAGTCAGCGCCGCAGCTGTCACACCAAAGCTGTTCTGACCCAGAAAAATCTCGTTCAGATAAAGCTCAAGGATACGCTCTTTGGGCATCGCCCCTTCGATGCGGGATGCCAGAATGATCTCTTTGATCTTGCGCTCTGCGGATCGCGATCCATCAAGCAGAAAGTTCTTCATCACCTGCTGGGTGATTGTCGATGCGCCACGCACATTTTGCCCACGCGATTGCACCGCGTCGATAAAGGCAGAGGCCATGCCGACGGGATCATAACCCGCATGCTCATAGAAATTCTTGTCTTCGGCTGAAATGAACGCCTGTTTGACGATATCGGGAATCTCTTCAGCCGGTGTGAACAAACGCCGTTCAAGCGCGAATTCATCGATAATCTCGCCTTCACCCGAATAGATCCGGCTGATCGTCTTCGGTGTGTATTGCGACAATGTCTCGTAGCTCGGCAAATCGCGGCCATACATGTACAAAACGCCACCGACCACAAAGGCACCCATGATCATGCCAAGGGTGACCAACGTGAAAAGACCACCGAAGAAGGAGAGAATGAAGCGCAGCACGGGCTCTTTTCCAATTCTGACTACTGCCCTTGTCATACACGGCGCCGAACCAATGGTCAAAAGGCCAAACGTCACGTTCAGCGGGCAAATGCCACCCGGCTCATCACATTTGAAACAGACGTTGCAGCCCACAACGATTGCAGGCATGGCACCAATATGAAGGCACAGGACGTAATATCGACATATGAACGGGTGGGTGCTGTCTGGGCAAAACAGCGCAATCGTAGCCTAATGGAAAAGGCATGGCTGGACCGCATGCTGACCGCCGCACCACGGGCAACAGGCCAGGTGCGTGTGTTGGATCTGGGGTGTGGGTCTGGTCAACCTATGGCAACCTATTTGGCCGAACGTGGCGCACACCTGACTGGCGTGGATGCAACGCATGTGATGACATCGCTCTACGCGGAAAACCTGCCTGGTGCGACGGTTCTGCAGGCGGATATGCGAAGTTTACGCCTTGAGAAACACTTTGATGCAATCATCGCCTGGAACAGCTTTTTCCATCTGTCGGCCGATGATCAGCGCGCGATGTTCCCGATCTTTGCCGCCCACGCAGCCCCGCGCGCAACGCTCATGTTGACAGCTGGCCACAAAGCTGGCGAGGCGATTGGCCAAGTCGCCGACACACCCATTTATCACGCCTCACTCGCCCCGGACGAATATCGCTTGCTTCTGCGCGAAAACGGATTTGATGTCCTGCACTATACGCCCGAAGACCCCGATTGCGGCGGGCATACGGTATGGTTGGCGCAGTTTCAGTCGGACTGATCGCCCGCCTGGGCCGCCACTGCCGCCGCAATTGCGCGGGCGATCCGCGCACGGCCTTCGCCGCTTGCCAGCATGGCACGGTCCTGCGCGTTCGATAGAAAGCCAGCCTCCAGCAAAACACTGGGAAAGTCAGCAGCTGACAAAACCGCAAAGCGCCCTTCGCGGCGCGGACGCGAATTCAGATAAACCCCTTCATCGCGCATTGCCGCGACCAAATTATCTGCAAATTGCGCGCCCGCAGGGCCGGTCTCGGCCCGTGCCATATCCATCAATGCCGTTGCCACACGATCGCCCTGCGCCCGCAGGTCGACCCCCGCCAGCAGATCGCCCCGCTCATGCCGCTCTACCATTTGTTGCGCGGCGCGGTCCTCTCCGGCCTCCGACAAGGTGTAAACGGACGCGCCACGCGCGTCGTCCTCTGCCAACGCATCGGCGTGGAGCGAGATCAGCAAATCAGCCCCTGCTGACCGCGCAATGCTCATCCGGGTGAAAAGGGGGACAAATACATTTTCATTTCGGGTCAGAACAACCGTTACACCTCGCACCCGGCCAAGCTCCGCCGCAACTTCGCGGGCAAAAACCAGCATCAGTTCGGCTTCGTTCAGCCCGTCCCGCTCCGCACCGGGGTCAATTCCGCCATGGCCCGGATCGATCACGACGACAAAGTTACCTGTATCGGCAGCACGCGCAGCCAATACAGCATCCGCAACCGAACCCGTTTCAACAGATACATCCGGCGGCGGACCTGCGGCAGCCGCAAAGTCTTCAGGCGAAGCACGCTCTAGCACGACGGTCAGATCAGCGCCGGTGTCGCTACGGCGCATCCCGGCCTCTGCGATCCTCAGTGGCTCGGCCAAATCAATGACCATCCGTGACCATCCGGGCCGATACGGGCCAACACGTAAGGCTGCCGCGCGATCCCCGCTCAACAACAGGGCCGGATCGACGCCATCCCAAATCGTGTCTGCGAAATCCAAAACCAACCGCCGTGGATCATCGAGGGTGAAAACACGGTACGGGGTGATATCGCTCAACCCCAGTTCGACACGCAATGACCACCAGCCATCCTTGACCGCACTTCGGTCAGGGTCGACCGTAACCTGTGCTGCCACGCCCGTGGCCACGCTGCACAGCAAAAACAGCCACCTGATCACTGCGCGCGCATCCTCATGAAATTGGCCAATCGATCCAGCCCTTCGCGAATATCATCGGTGCTGCGCGCATAGGAAAACCGTAGCCAACGATGCCCACGTGCGGCGTCAAAATCGAGGCCTGGCGTCACAGCGACCCCCGCCTGTTCCAGTATCTCTGCGGCAAACGTCTTTGCGTCATCCGTATATTCACTGACGTCGACATAGACGTAGAACGCGCCGTCCGGCGGCGCAAAACGGTCAAGTCCTGCAGCCGTCAAACCCGCTATCATCAGCGCGCGATTGGCCGCATAGACCGCTTTATTCGCCTGCAATTCGTCATGGCAATCCATTGCATGCAACGCCAGACGCTGGGCAGCATGGGGCGCACAGATGAACATATTCTGCGCCAGACGTTCCACGCGGCGTACATGATCCACTGGCACGACCATCCAACCGACGCGCCAGCCCGTCATCGAAAAGTATTTCGAGAATGAATTGATCACATAGACCTCATCAGTCACCTGCAATGCAGTCACCGGTGCGGTGTCATAATCAATCCCGTGATAAATCTCGTCCGAGATGAGCGCCGCGTCACGTGTAGCACATGCCTGCGCCAAGGCACGCAACGCGTTCATATCCAGCATGGTGCCGGTTGGATTCGCAGGCGATGCCACAATCAGGCCAGCCAAATCATGGGCGGCGACATCTTCGGGCAATGGCTGGAAGCGCTGGGACAAGGTTGTAGGGATATCTACAGGAGTGAGGCCCACAGCCTTCAGGATTTGCCGATAAGACGGGTAGCAAGGCGTCCCCAGACCGACACGCTCACCATTGTCAAAAAGTGCCGAGAACGCCAGCAGAAAGGCACCTGAGGCGCCACTTGTGATGACGACACGGCCCGGATCAAGATCGACATCATACCAATCCGCATAGTGGCGCGCGATGCGGGCACGCAATCCCGGCAGACCCAGACCAACAGTGTATCCCAAGGG
>JBCBDL010000140.1:0-8538 GCA_038529695.1 Pseudomonadota bacterium
CCAAATGACAACGAACGGTATTTTGCGCTGACGTCAGTCGAAAGGATCAATTTCGAAGAGCCGGAAAAGGCGAAGCACAAGGTCGCTTTCGACAATTTGACGCCGCTATATCCCGTTCGTTGTCATTTGGCTCCTTCATCACTCCCTCAACCGTGTCGCCGGTCCGCAGGGAATGCTGCCGGATCATGTCGGGAGAAACATAGATGTCATCCGGGCCGGGCAGATAATTTGCCTCTGGCGATCGCAGGAAACCGAAACCGTCTTGCAAAACCTCCAAAACACCGTCGCCACCGATGACCCATTCTTCGTCTGCGCGTTCCTTGAGAATGGCGAACATCATGTCGCCTTTGCGCATGGTCGATGCATTCTCGATCTCAAGCTCTTCTGCCAATGACAAAAGGTCCTTGGGGCTCTGCGCCTTGAGATCGGCGAGGTTCAGGCGATGTGTTGACATGGGTATCATCCGCGCGGTTCACGCTATGGCGCCGCGTATATATGTAAGATTGGAAAACGCTATCCCGGACGGGTAGCGCAAGGACAGATAGTGAATGTGACTGCCTGAGTCAATCGTACCGGGTCAAAGCCTTTCAGAAAGGGCGAACGATCACAGCAACGACAATGAAAAGCATCAATACCGTCGGAACCTCATTAAACAATCGATAAGTTCGACCAGATCTTGTATTTGTCCCCGCTGCGAACTCTTTCCGCCGAACAGCCATCCAACCATGCGCCGCTGTCATCAAGATAACCGCAACGATCTTCACCCAGGCCCACACTGCACCCCAATCAAACCCCCCCAGCCCGATCAGGATCAATCCGGCGATCCACGCCACGATCATGGCGGGATTCATAATGACACGCAGCAGTTTTTCCTCCATCACCTGAAAGGTTTCATCTAGCTCTGATCCGACGCTGGCCCGTTCAGCGTGATAGACAAAAAGCCTTGGTAAATAGAAGAGCCCGGCCATCCATGCGATAACGGCCATAACATGAACCGCTTTGATCCAATCATAGTAAGGAGCGAAGATGTCCATGCGGGGTATGCTTTCTGTGATCTCATCCTTCATAATAAATATAGAAAGAAAGAAAAGATGATGATGAGTGTTGGGATGTGGATTTCTGTGGGTTAGTTATTCATCCTCAGACTTATCCCGTATCGACTGCCACATACATTTCCTCTGGCAGGATGAACCACATCATATTTATTCCTTTTTTATCAGCATGTTAAGAGTATTGCGACATTGGTGAAGTGGCGCCTATGGTCAGGTCACGTTACGGAACGTTTCGAACTTTCCACAACACAATGTTATCCTTATCAACTGTGGATACGATCCGATACATCATGCATAAATGCGGTTCTCTTCACCATGCTGATCACTCTTCTAACCCATCCCCAAATGCGTTCTCTGGCGGTACATGAATTGTCCCGGTGGTTATCCACATGACGGAGCGTATCATATTGGCGTCTGGCTCTGTCATTCGCTCGCAGCTATTGCAGAATGCGGCTGTCGCTCATGAAGTAATACCCGCCCGGATAGATGAGGATGCCGTCAAATCCTCGCTTGGGGCAGAAGGGGCCTCACCGCGGGACGTGGCGGATGTGCTTGCCGAACTCAAGGCGCAGCGCATTGGCGCCAAACATTCGGACGCGCTTGTCATCGGCTGCGATCAGGTCTTGGCTTTTGGCCAGGACATATTGTCAAAGCCGCGTACGCCTGATGAAGCCTCGGATCAGATACGCCGGCTGCGTGGTCAAAAACATCAGCTCTTATCGGCAGCGGTCATCTACGGTGAGGGAAAACCGCTTTGGCGCCATGTCGGTACGGTACGGCTGCACATGCGTGATCTTTCCGACGCCTTTATCGACGATTACGTGGATCGAAACTGGCAGAGCATCAAGGATGCCGTCGGTAGCTATAAGCTGGAGGAGGAGGGAGTGCGACTTTTTACACGCATTGAAGGAGATTACTTCAATGTTTTGGGTCTGCCGTTGCTTGAGCTCTTGTCATATCTGACGCTTCGCGGAACACTTCCATCATGACAGATTTTCCCCGCGCGGCCGTTCTCGGCAATCCGATCGGTCATTCGCTTTCGCCCAAATTGCATAATTACTGGCTGCAGCGTTACGGTATCGCTGGTCAGTATGAAGCGATGGACGTGTCGAAGGATGCGCTGGAAAGCACGCTGCAGTCTTTGCCAGATCAGGGATTTATCGGTGCGAATGTCACGATCCCGCACAAAGTGTCAGTTATGCAGCTGGCGCATCATGTTACCGACCGGGCAACGCTTGTCGGTGCGGCCAATACTTTGATATTCAAGGATGACGGAAGAATTTTCGCAGATAATACAGATGGTTACGGTTTTATCGCGAATATGCGACAAGAGGTCCCGGATTGGGATGCAAAAGCGGGTCCTGCTGTTATCTTTGGCGCGGGCGGTGCCGCGCGGGCGATTATCGTAGCCTTGGCAGATGTTGGTGTTCCCGAGATCCGGCTGGCGAACCGCACACGGCTTAAGGCGGAGGCGTTGAAGGCGGAGTTTGGTGCCCGCATTCAGGTATCGGATTGGGTGCAGGCCGGATCAATGTTGGCAGGTGCAGCGACGGTTGTGAACACGACATCACTTGGTATGAAGGGCGCCCAAGATTTTAAGGTGCCCTTGGATGAACTGGCTTCTGATGCAGTGGTGACCGACATCGTTTATAACCCGCTGCGCACGCAGTTTTTGGACGCAGCTGCCGAAATCGGATGCCGAACCGTTGATGGTTTGGGAATGTTGTTGCACCAGGGCGTGCCAGGGTTTGAACGTTGGTTTGGAACCCGACCAGAAGTGGATGAGGCGACGCGACGCGCCGTTCTTGCATGACACATCTGTTGGGGCTCACCGGATCCATCGGCATGGGGAAATCGACGACCGCGCAGATGTTCCGCGATGAAAAAGTGCCCGTTTGGGACGCAGATGCAGTTGTTCACACGCTATATGCAAAGGGTGGTGCAGCCGTTGCACCGATTGGGCGGCTTTTTCCAGATGCAGTAATTGATGGCGCCATATCACGCGACGTGCTCAAGGACTTGATTGCCGCAGAGCCAGATATTCTGTCGCAGATTGAAGGGGTGGTGCATCCACTCGTCGCGCAGAACAGAGAGGACTTTCTGGCGCGGCATGTTGCGCCTCTGTTAGTCTTCGATATCCCGCTGTTGTTTGAGACCGGTGCCGATCAGTGGTTGGACAGCGTTCTTGTGGTCACTGTGCCCGCTGATGTGCAAAGATGCCGGGTGCTGGCCCGGTCAGGAATGACAGAAGGTCAATTTAGCGCAATGCTCGCAAAACAGATGCCGGATGCTGAAAAACGCGCGCGGGCGGACCATATCATCGAAACACGCGATCTGGACGGGGCGCGCGCAGCTGTGCAAAATCTCATTGCGGAGTTGACAGGATAGACCGATGCGCGAAATCGTACTTGATACAGAAACCACCGGTTTTGACCCGAATGAAGGCGACCGCATCGTTGAAATTGGCGCGGTTGAGCTGATGCGGCACGTGCCGACGGGCCGGACCTATCACCAATACATCAATCCGCAGCGGTCCATGCCGGAAGAGGCCTTTGGTGTCCATGGGATCGGGCCAGATTTGCTTGACCCGCCGCAAGAACCAAAGCCGGGCCAGGAGACGCTGCGCGACAAGCCCGTCTTTGCTGAGATTGCGCAGGAATTCGTGGATTTTGTTGGGGATGCCAAGCTGGTGATCCACAATGCTGCGTTTGACATGAAGTTTCTCAATGCAGAGCTGGGCTGGATCAAACGCCCGCTTTTGCCGATGGATCAGGCGATTGATACGCTGGCCATTGCGCGTGGGAAATTCCCCGGTTCGCCGGCTTCGCTTGATGCGCTTTGCCGTCGGTTCGGGATCGATAACTCCTCCCGTACGCTACATGGCGCACTGCTTGATAGTGAAATTCTGGCCGAGGTTTATCTGGAGCTGATCGGTGGTCGGCAGCCGGATTTCGTACTTTCTGCGGCGGCGCAAACCACCACGGATGGTGCGGCCGGCAATGGGTGGCGACCCGCGCCGCGACCACAACCATTGAAGCCGCGTTTGACAAAGGAAGAATCCGTCGCCCATGAGGCATTTGTTGCGAAACTGGGCGACGCTGCTGTCTGGAAAAAACTGGCCTAATTCACCTTCGCTTTTTCGGCTTCGGCACGGCGGGCCAATTCAGCGCGGTAGAGTGCCAGAAAATCAATTGTCTCAAGGTTCAGTGGTGGGAATCCCCCGTCGCGTGTCACATCGCTGACGATCCGGCGCACGAATGGAAATGTGATGCGTGGGCATTCGATCAGAAGGTAAGGGTGCATCTGTTCTTCGGGGACACCGTTAATTTCGAACACGCCGCCATATTCCAGTTCAAGGACGAAAAGCGGTTCACCCTTTTCCTTTGTTTTGCTGGTGATGTTGAGCTTTGTGATCACCTCGAAATGGTTATCAGCATTCCGTTTGCGAGCATCCAGGTTGACCTGGACCTGGATTTCCGGCTGCGCATCACCGGTCACACCCTTTTGGGCGAGGATATTTTCAAAAGACATGTCGCGGATATATTGCGCCATGACCTTGCTGGTCGCTTGCTGCTGTGGTTGGGAAGGCTGGGCACCATTTTCGGGTGTATCGGCCATAGGACGTTGCTCCAATCAAATAAGGTTCGCGCGTTCCTAGCAGGCTGACCCCGAAGGCTCAATGCTGGGTCCAGCCGGAAGGGCCATGTGTTGGCCGTTTATTCGGCGGAACCTCCTCGAATTCGCCATCAATGACGCGGTCATCGGGATGTAGCGGGCGCTGCGGCTGTGTCGTGTGTGCCGTGAAGGACTGCACCTTGATGCGTGACCGGGCCCAAAGAAATGCCGAACGGCGCACCGATGGCACCAGAAGTGAGAGGCCAACCACATCTGTAAAAAACCCCGGCGTCAGAAGAAGCGCACCGGCAAACAGAATCATCGCCCCATTGGCGAGCGGCTCTGTCGGGTCCTGCATCTCAGAAAACGACCGCTGCAGATTGCTGAGTTCGCGCAAACCCTGATTACGCACCAGGTACGAACCGGCCACTGCGGTCATCAGGACGATCAACAGCGTCCACCACAGGCCGATCACACCGCCAACCTGAATGAACAGGGCGATTTCGATCATCGGAACAGCAATAAAAGCAAGTAACAGCCACATGGTCGGCGCCTTTCACAACTTGTTGGGGGGCAAGGTGGACTTGGGCCTGCCCACGACCTACATAGGGGGCGATTGGGCATGTTTCCATGCCTACCCTGAAACGAGGTCCTGATGAACTCTCCGATTATCCAGCTTTTGGTGCTTGCTGGCATTGCTGTTTTCCTGATCCTGCGTCTGCGTGGTGTGCTTGGGACGCGTGAAGGATATGAAAAACCAGCGGTCACCCGTCCGGACCCGCAACGTCGCAGTGCGCCAGAATTTGATGTGATCGAAGGTGGGCCGGATTTGGATATCACGGACCACGTGGAAGAGGATTCGTCGGCGGCCAAGGCGCTCGCCGCGATGAAGCGTGTTGATCCGTCTTTCAGTGTGGGTGAGTTTCTGGGCGGTGCCCGTGGCGCGTATGAGATGATCCTGATGGCGTTTGAGAAAGGTGATCTGGACCAGATTGTGCCTTTCATTTCCGAAGATGTTTACGAGGCCTTTGCAAGTGTCGTCGATGATCGCCAGCGACAGGGTCTGACCGTCGAGGCGAATTTTATCGGCGTCAGCGATATGAGCTTGGTCGAAGCCGAATTTGACGAAGTGACAAAGGACGGCGAGGTGTCCGTGCGCTTCAAAAGCGAGATGACATCGGTTGTCCGCGACAATGCGGGCGACATTATCGAAGGCAGCGACAAAGAGATCAAACGTCAAAAAGACACTTGGACTTTCGCGCGCAAAATGGATTCCGGCGATCCAAACTGGAAACTTGTTGCAACGGGCGAATGATCCAGAACTGGTTGTGTGGTATGGCGATGGCAATGACGCTCGCCGGGAATGTAATGGCCGATCCGACATATACCAGATTGACGTTCAATGACTTGAACGGATGGGCAGCGGATGATCATCAGGCTGCCCTTCGTGTTTTTAGGAGCACCTGCCGTGATATGCGCGCGATCGACTGGGAAGTCGTGTGCGATTATCTAAAGGCGAAACCGGATCCGCGCCGGTTTTTTGAGACCTTCTTTACGCCCGTGCTGATCGAAGATGGCGATCCGATGCTCTTTACGGGATATTTTGAGCCGGAATTACCGGGGTCACGCGAACGCGGTGATGGCTATCAGTTTCCGATTTATGCGGTGCCGGATGACCTTGTGCCGGGGGAGCCGTATTATACCCGCCGCGAGATTGACGAGGATCAGCCCCTTGCCGGGCGAGGGCTGGAGCTGGCCTGGCTGACTGATCCGGTCGATCTGTTCTTCTTGCAAATCCAAGGGTCCGGTCGCATCCGCTTACCCGATGGATCGGTCATGCGGGTTGGGTATGGTGGCAAGAACAGCCGTGAATATTCATCCGTTGGCATGGCGCTGGTTGCACGCGGGATTTTTGAGCCGCATCAGGTGTCTGCGGCAGTGATCCGCAATTGGGTGCGCAAGAACCGTCCAGCTGGTCGCGAACTGCTATGGGAAAACGAAAGCTATGTGTTCTTTCGGGAAGTGAGCGAGGTGCCCGCGGAATTGGGGCCCTTGGGTGCGATGAACCGGTCGATTACGCCCTTTCGGTCAATTGCGATTGATCCGGCCTTTGTCACGCTCGGCTCGCCGGTCTGGATCGAGAAAGAGGGTGCCGCGCCGATGAACCGCTTGATGATCGCGCAGGATACTGGATCGGCGATCAAGGGGGCGCAGCGGGCGGATATTTTCTTTGGCACCGGGGAAGAGGCTGGCCGCGAGGCTGGCCGGATCAAGGATCCGGGCCGGATGGTGGTGCTGTTGCCGGCGGCGCTGGCCCATCGTGTGGTGACGGCTGGGCCCTGATGCGCCGCCCTCGTAACCTGTCAGCAGAGGAACGCGCCCTGTGGGATCGCGTTGCGGAACGCACGACGCCGATGAACGGGCGGCGCGCCGACCCGCTGCCAGAGGCACCGAAAAAAGACCCGATTGTCGTGCCAAAAGCGCCCGTGTCACCGTTTCGTTTTGGGCAAAAGGGTGGCCAGGCGAAGGGCCATGATGTTTTGCCGGGTATTGCGGATCGGTTGACCGAGGCCCCGGTAAACATGGACCGGAAATCGTTTGGTAAGATGAAGCGCGGCAAGCTGAAGCCAGAGGCGCGGCTGGATCTGCATGGGATGACATTGGCCGAGGCGCATCCGGCGCTGGTGTCCTTTATCCTGGGGTCGCAGTCGATGGGGCGGCGGTTGGTTCTTGTGATCACCGGCAAGGGAAAGGACCGTGATGAGGGCGGGCCGATCCCGACGCGGTTGGGCGTTCTGCGCCATCAGGTGCCACAATGGCTGGCGCTGTCACCTTTGGCGGGTGTCGTGCTGCAAGTCACACCTGCACATCTGAAACATGGGGGGCATGGGGCGTATTACGTTTATCTACGCCGCAACCGGTAGACGCGCATTCGCATGACGCAGTGGAACGACCATGCCCAAAGATGCCATAAAGAACGTTGCAGCATAAATCAGAAGCTGCGTTGCAAATCCCACCCCCACATCGATCAACCATCCCGAAAGCCCCGGCCCTATGGCCGACCCAAGGACCATGACGGCCGTTGCGACAGATTTGATGGACCCGATATGTGCTGTGCCGAAATAGGTGGACCAGGTGGTTGTGGGGAGCGTGGCTTGTCCGCCGCCCGCCAGACCCATTAGGATCACGCCAAGCGCGGCCCAAGCAATGCTCGGCGCATAGGCGTGGATGACGAAGGCTGCGCTGTAGGGCAGCAGGTAGATCACCAGCAACCGGCTGGCCCCGAAACGGTCGATGGCCCAGCCGAAAAGGAATGTCGACGCCATGAAGGCGAAGGTGCCGAGAGGGAAGACGGCGACCAAGGCGATATGGCTCCACCCCTTAACTTCAGCGAAATGGACCTGGTGGAAAAAGAAGGTCGTCGCGAACATCGGGAAGAGGGTCATGGCGGGCAGGACCGTCCAGAACAGCGGGTGGCGCAGGGCCTGCCCCCTTGTCCAGTGCTTTCCGTCCATACCTGGTACGCTGTCGGTTTTGGCGACGGATTGCGGCGTGCGCTCATAGCGCAGGAGGTGCCAGATGACAGGCATCATCAGCAGGATGAAGCAGGCAAAGCCGATCCAGACCATCCGCCAAGGCAGATGGGTCTTGATCCAGGCGCTGAAAATGGGCAGCGCGGCCTCGGCTATGACAAAGCCAACCGTGGCGATGGCCACCGCCCGGCCCCGTGTGGCGATGAACCAGCGCGCGATTGCAGTTGCGGCGATGTGGCTGGTCATGCCCTGACCGAACAGACGCAGGCAAAAGATGATCGCGACGAGACCCGCAACGCTGTGGTTCAATGCCATGCCAAGGCAGGACAGGGCGAGCA
>JBCBDL010000141.1:0-8270 GCA_038529695.1 Pseudomonadota bacterium
GTTTGGCACAACCGCGACATACCTTGACCTGCCGCGCCGCGAAGCCGTGTTTGAACTTTGGTCCGACACCGGGTCGGTTGACACGGACGCCTTCTTGCAGGCCCTTTTGCCGTTCAATGAAAAGCTCTTCGTGCTGACATCGCCAGCCGAATTGCTGCCGCTCGACATCGTGGGTCCAGAAGACATCGAAAAGGTCCTGGAAATCGCGCGCACGAACTTCGACTACGTTGTTATCGACATGCCGCACACGCTGACGATGTGGACCGAAACGGTCCTGCACGCGGCACATGTCTACTTCGCGATGGTTGAGCTTGATATGCGCTCGGCCCAGAACACGCTTCGCGTCATCCGCGCGCTGAAGGGCGAAGAACTGCCCTTTGAAAAGCTGCGCTATGTGATGAACCGGGCGCCGAAGTTCACCGACCTTACCGGCAAAAGCCGCGTGAAGCGGATGGCCGAAAGCCTTGATATTCAGATCGACGTACTGATGCCCGATGGCGGCAAGCAGATCGTTGAAGCCAACGACCACGGCGTTCCGCTGATGGAAATGGCTGCAAAAAATCCGCTGCGGAAGGAAATCCAGAAGCTCGCGCAATCCGTGCACGAGGTGAATATGGCGGCCCAGACGGGCCAATAGTGACGCACGGTTAACTCGAAGGGGTGAGAGACTTTGTTTTCTAAGTACAAAAAAGGCGGCGACGGGGACCAACCCCAACAGCCGGAACTGAAATCCATCCCCGGTGGGCAGGACCAGCAAGGTGGTGCCGCCAAGCCGAAGATGATCCGGCGAAAAAACCCCTCGACCCCCCTGGCGCAGGCTGCTCCGCAAGACAAAGAGAAAAAGCGGAAGGAACGCTTGGGCGAGATCAAGCTTGAGCTGCACAAACGTCTGTTGGACAACCTCAACCTCGGCGCGCTGGAACAAGCCGCCGAAAGTGATCTGCGCGCTGAGATCGTGTCGATTTCGGGCGAAGCCCTCGACGAGATGGGCGTTGTGCTCAACCGCGAAGAACGCGCGACACTGAACCAGGAGTTGTTCGATGAAGTGACGGGGCTTGGGCCTCTTGAACCGCTTCTGAAAGACGACAGCGTCAACGATATTCTGGTCAACGGACCCCAGCAGGTGTTTGTGGAACGGTCCGGTAAGCTCGAACTGACCGACACGACCTTCAAGGACGAACGCCACCTGTTGCGGATCATCGACAAGATCGTGTCCGCTGTTGGACGGCGCGTCGACGAATCCAATCCATATGTTGACGCGCGTCTCGCCGACGGGTCGCGCTTCAACGCCATGGTCCCGCCGATTGCGGTGGACGGAAGCCTGGTGTCCATTCGTAAGTTCAAAAAAGAAAAGCTGGCGGTCGATGACCTTGTGAACTTCGGCGCCTTTACCGAAGAAATGGCCGCATTCCTGCAAGCCGCGGTGGCCACGCGCCTGAACGTGATCGTCTCAGGCGGTACCGGTTCAGGTAAAACCACCACGCTCAACGCCTTGTCGTCATTCATCGATGACGCAGAGCGAATCCTGACGATTGAGGATACGGCCGAACTTCAGCTGCAACAGACACATGTGGGCCGGATGGAAAGCCGGCCGGCCAACGTGGAAGGCAAAGGGGCGGTGTCCCAGCGTGATTGTCTTCGAAACGCGCTGCGGATGCGTCCTGACCGGATCATCGTCGGCGAAACGCGCGGCGAGGAAGTGATCGACATGTTGCAGGCCATGAACACTGGCCACGACGGGTCGATGACCACGATCCACGCCAACTCGGCCCGCGATGCTGTGTCTCGTTTGGAAAACATGATCGCCATGGCCGGGATCGAAATGCCTTTGAAGGCCGTTCGCGCCCAGATCGCGTCGGCTGTGAACCTGATTGTGCAGGCGTCGCGTCTGCAAGATGGGTCGCGTCGCATGGTGTCGATCACGGAAGTGACCGGCATGGAAGGCGAAGTGATCTCGATGCAGGAAGTGTTCCGCTTTCAGCGTGTGGGTCTGACACCTGACAACAAGATTATCGGTCATTTCACAGCAACAGGTGTCCGCAGCCACTATTCGGAACGCTTCCGGATGTGGGGCTACGACCTGCCGTCAAACATCTTTGAACCCTTCGCAGCGGAGTAACGCATCATGGTTATCTCAGCCGCGCCGCTGATCTACATCCTCATTTTCATCGGGGTTTTGGCCCTTGTGCAGGGCATCTATCTGACGGTTTTTGGTAAATCGATCAGCCTGAACAACCGGATCAACCGCCGTCTCGACATGCTTGAAAAGGGCGCCGGGCGCGAACAGGTCCTTGACCAACTGCGCAAAGAGATGTCGCAGCATATGCGGTCGCGCTCGTTCCCGATCTATTCGATCCTGGCCGAGAAGGCGCAGAAAGCGAACATCGCCTTTACCCCGCAACAGCTCATCATGGTGATGGGCGTGTTGTCGGTTGCAGCCTTTGCGGGCCTGACGGTCGGCACATCTGCCGGCCTGGCGGTGCGCATTGTGGTGTCTATCGCGATGGGCATTGGGGCGGTCTACGTCTGGGTGAACGGCACCGCCAAGAAGCGGATGGGCATGATCGAAGAGCAGTTGCCGGACGCGGTGGACCTGATGGTGCGATCGTTGCGCGTGGGTCACCCGTTCTCGTCGGCCTTGCAAATCGTGGCCAAGGAAGTCCCCGACCCTTTGGGGACTGAAATGGGCGTTATCTCTGACGAAGCCGCTTATGGCCGCGACGTCGGCGACGCACTGAAAACAATGGCCGAGCGCATGGATATGCAGGATTTGCGCTTCCTGGCCGTGGCGGTGACCATCCAGCAAACCTCGGGCGGTAACCTTGCAGAAATTCTGCACGGCTTGTCGCTGGTGATCCGGGCGCGCTTCAAATTGTTCCGCCGTGTGAAAGCGATCACCGCCGAAGCGAAATGGTCAGGCATGTTCCTGTCGGGCTTCCCGATCGTGGCCTTGATCATGGTGAACGTGCTGCAGCCGGATTACTACGACGCCGTCAAGGAAACGGCGCTGTTCATTCCGGCCTGTCTGGTGGTCGCCGGTTTTTTGATTGCGAACATCTTCGTGATGCGCGCGCTTGTGAACATCAAGGTGTAGGGCAAAAGCAATGATCGAAACCATCAACACGCTTCTGACCGACAACCTTGGTCCTTTTGGCCCTCTGATTGCGATTGGCGTTCTCGGTGTCGTCCTCATCGGGTTGACGCTGCCGTCGCTTCTGAAAAAGGATGTCGATCCGCTGGACCGCATCAAGGACCAGGCCAAAGGCTACGACACGCGCCTGGCCGACGGGGACAAGAAAACGCTGCGGTCTTCGGGTGGTAAGCAGGACAAGCTGGCGAAATATGCGAACTTCCTCGAACCCCAGTCGGAAGAAGAATATTCCGCGATCCGGATCAAGCTTCTGCAGGCCGGGTATCGGTCGAAGAACGCTGTGCGGACATACTACTTCTTGCAATTCGCACTGGGGATCTTCCTTCTGTTCTGCGGCGTGATCTACGCGATCGTGCAATCGGCCACAGGCGATCCATCGACCCAAGCGATCGTTCTGTCGATCATCATCCCCGGCGCCATCGGCTACTACATCCCGAAATACTGGGTCACCAAGCGCCAGCAGGAACGCCAGACAGAAATCACCAATGGGTTTCCTGACAGCCTAGACATGATGCTGGTCTGCGTCGAAGCCGGCCAGTCTCTTGACCAGTCGATCTTGCGGGTGTCGAAGGAAATCCGCGCCGGTTTCCCGGCATTGGCCGAAGAGTTTGAGATGGTATCGAATGAAACCAAGGCCGGTAAGGACAAGGTCCAGGTGTTGCGTGACATGGCCGAACGAACCGGCGTCAACGACGTGCAATCCTTCGTCACCGTGCTGATCCAATCGGCGAGCTTTGGTACCTCCATCGCAGAGGCTTTGCGTGTCTTTTCGGACGAAATGCGCGATAAACGGGTGATGCGGGCCGAAGAAAAGGCCAACACCTTGCCTACGAAGATGACCCTTGCCACAATGATGCTGACCGTGCCGCCCTTGTTGATCATTCTGATCGGGCCATCGGTCTATGAAATCGCGATCACGCTCGGGAACGCTAACTTCTAGGGGCAACATGCGGGCAAAGGGCACCGCCGCACTTCTGGTTACAACGCTTCTGGCCGCCTGTTCATCCGGCGGCCTTCAGCAATTTGACGACAGCCCGTTTGCCCCGGTGGGCCGGGTGGATGCGTCACGCTCGGTTGATGGGCTTGTGGTTGGCCACCGGTTGATGGCGGCGGGCGAATATGAACTGGCCTTAAATGCCTATTCACGCGCGGCGGCCGAAAACGGCATGTCGGTTGATGTTCTGTCAGCCCTCGGATCAGCAAATCTGAAACTTGGCCGGCTGGGTCAGGCCGAACGCCTCTTGCGACGCGCCACCGAAGAAGACGACGAATTCCCCCCAGCCTGGAACAATCTGGGCGTTGTCTTGATGGAACAGCGCGAATACGGCGAGGCGGCCCGTGTCTTTCGTGTCGCATTTGCACTCGACAGCGGAGAAAGTGAAGAAATCCGCGACAATCTGCGCGTCGCACTCGCAAAGATTGAAAATCCGTCCTATTCTCCTCCCGATAACGAATTCGCGTTGGTGCGTCGCGGGACCGGGTCCTACCTGATCCTCGAAACACCGTAAAAAAGCGAACGGATCGAGCAGGAAAAAGGACGCAGCCACATGCGCCACATCATGATCTCCCTCTGCCTTGGCAGCACGTTGGTGCTGTCGGCATGCGGTGGCCAGCAGGACACCGCGGAACTCGACGCTGCCTTCAAGGCGGTGAATGTCATTGACGAGTCCGGTCTCAACGACGTCATGCTGAATTCGCCCGACCCGAACGAGGCCGTGCGGTATTTCCAGCGGGCAACGGCTGAAAATCCCGACCGGTTGGAATTCAAACGCGGGCTGGCCATGTCGCTGGTGCGCGCCGGCAAAGCCACACAAGCCGTATCGACATGGCAGACTGTTGTGGATCATCCCGATGCGACCGATGAAGACCGTCTTGGCTTTGCCGAAGCATTGATCCGGTCGGGTGAATGGGACCGGGCGGAACAGCAACTCGACCAGATCCCGCCCACGATGGAAACCTTCACACGCTACCGTCTCGAAGCGATGATGGCCGACGCCAACAAGGAATGGGACAAGGCCGACAGCTTTTATGAAATCGCGGTTGGCCTGACCACGACGCCGGCAAGCACGCTGAACAACTGGGGCTATTCGAAGCTGACGCGCGGCGATTTTGCCGATGCCGAACGCATGTTTGGCGAGGCTTTGGGTTACAACCCGAGCCTGTTCACGGCCAAAAACAACCTTGTTCTGGCCCGTGGCGCGCAGCGCAAGTACGACCTGCCCATCGTTCAGATGACACAGGTCGAACGCGCACAACTTCTGCACACGATGGGTCTGACGGCCATCAAGCAGGGCGACACCGAGATCGGCAAAGGCTTGTTGCGCAACGCGATCGACACCCATCCCCAGCATTTCGAGGCCGCAGCGCGTAGCCTCGGCGCGTTGGAAGCAAACGTCACCAACTAAGCGCGGGTCTCATGCCCGCCGGTCATTCTTTGGCCAGATTTTTAAGCGATACGAAGGGCGGACCAATCGGTTCGCCCTTTGCTATTGAGGCCCCGCTTATGAGCCCGTTTCTCCCTTTTGTTCTGCCCATCGCTGCTTGGGTATGCTGGTCGGACCTGTCGCGGATGAAAATTCCGAACCTCGCCGTGCTGGCTTTGCTTGCCGTTTATGTGGTGGTCGGGCCATTTGTGCTGCCGTTTGACACCTATCTGTGGAACTACCTGAATTTTGCGGTGGTGCTGGTCATCGGGTTTATCCTGTCGACCTCCGGTGCGGGCGTTGGCGCGGGCGACAGTAAATTTGCCGCCGCCATGGCGCCCTTCATCATGGTGCCACATGCGGGCGCGTTTTTGATGATGCTGGGGGCGGTGACAATCATCGCCTTTATCTCGCACCGCATGGTGCGGTCGATGCCGGTGGTCGCAAACAGCGTTCCCCATTGGGAGAGTATTCACCGCAAGGAATTCCCGATGGGCCTGGCCCTGACATGGGCTTTGGTGCTTTATTTGGCGCTGCCAGCCTTCAACTAATTGAATACACGATATAAAGTGGGGAGCGGTAGACTTCGGTGAAGGTCTTGCCACTGTCTTCCAACAGCTCGATCAAGATCTCGCGCACCGGTGGAAGCGCCGGGCAAAGCGGCACCAGAAGATGGTCGGCGCTGTCGATCCCGGGCAGCCCGCCGTAATACCAGGGCGCGCCGTTCACCAAGGGCGCCTGGCTGTTGAACATCCAGTGGGATGCGAAAATATCTGCAACGAAGATCCGACCGCCGCCGGCAAATCCTGCCGTTTCGATATCTTGCGCGACCCCGTCCATCCAACCGGGAAGCCCCAGAACCACTTCGCATTGGGGCAGGGTTTCGCCCTGAAACACGGTCGGTTCCGCGCGCTCAACCAGGTCACGGTAAGCTTCAAGGTTGGATCCCGGTCCATCAAGCGGGATCACCCCATCGATCCGGTTGGCGCGCACAGATGCCGTTTGAAGCCCCATGTGGGCCGACGAATTGGGAAGGATGGGGGCATAGGTTTCGGTGCCAACAAGCGCGTGGCGGACCGGGCTGTAGCCAAGGTTGATGAAGATCGGCGCAGCAAAGGCCAATAGAACCGCTGCCACAAAAGGCAGGCTTCGACGCTGGGGCGCGTCCTCATCCGTTTCAGGCAGAAGCATCAGAACAATGAGCGCGAGAAGCACCAACCACTGGGGATCATTGGCGAAATTCTGATAAGTGATAAAAGCGAAACCGGGCAGAAGCAAAAATGCCAGCAATCCACCCTGCGCTGCCCCACCCTGACGCAGCAAGATCACCGCAGCCAGTGCCGCGACCGTTCCGCCGAAATAGGCCGGGGTCACAAGCGTGCCAATCAGATCCAGTGACGGGTTGGGCCGCACTTCAGATCCGGTCACCGTCAACAGGTCCCCAAGGTAGGCCAACCAAAACCCGAACCCGCCCCAAAGCGTCACGCCAGCGGCCACGATCAGCCCCGCAACAAGGGCCGCAATCAGCGCACGCGGGCTGTGGCGCATCAACAGACCCGCAATAAGGGCCGGTGCAAGGCCGACCACGTAGGTGACCTTAATCATCACCAGCGCCGCGACACACACACCGACAATCGCCCCATCGATCACGGGGAACGCCCGCCCGCGCGCTGGTAAAACCGCCAGAACCACAGCGATGTACGCCAGCGCCCAGGCCCAGCGGTTGTAGTGCATCGAGATTGACACCGCATCGACAGCCTGCCCGTGAACCAATGCCAGGCACAGAAAAATACAAGCCAGACCAAAGACATAACCCCAAATACCCGTCAGCCGCGTCCACGCCGCCCACCAGATCAACGGCAGCAAAGCCAAAGCGACACTGGTCTGCCCCCAGTGGACGGCCTGGTCCACGCCGAACCCTTGTTTCATGAACCCGTGAATGGGCAGGAACGCAAAGGCGCCGATCGGCGTCATGAAATCAACATGCGGGATCTGGCCCTGTTCCATTCGGAACACGATTGCCAGAAGGTGCAAAACGTCGCCCTCATGGCGGGCGATATAAAGCCCGCCTTTGGTCAAAGACAGCGCCGAAATGGCTGCCAAAACAGCCGCCAAAACAGCGAACAACAAAAGGGGATTTGGTCTGCTCATCCCTCAGAACTTCCATTTTTTAGCCACAATAACGGGTCATGTTCGACCATGTAAAACCCGAAAGCCGGGAATTGACGAATTTCGCACGGGCGCGGCTTTAGGGCCGCGCGTCACCAAACGAGAGCAGGATCGACCGATGAATATGCAAACCTCGAATGTGATGGCCCCTCCCGCCCCCAAAACTCTGGGCGAGATGCAGCTGCCACAGGTCATGATGCGTGACATCCTGCTGAAGACGATCTTTCGGATGAACGTCAACGAGGTCAGCGAAATTTCCAAAGCGATCTGCCTGCCCATCCCGGTCACCCAGGAACTGGTGGACCTCGCGCGGGGCCAGAAGCTTCTGGAGGCGACCGGCACCTTGCATGCGAATTCGGGCGGCGAGATGGGTTATCAGCTGACCGAGGCCGGCAAAGCACGGGCGCTCGATGCGCTGACCCAATCGGAATATTACGGGGCCATGCCCGTGCCGCTTGCGGTCTATGCCGAACAGGTCGAACGCCAGTCGATCCGTAACATTCAGGTCACCCGCGATCAGCTTCTGG
>JBCBDL010000142.1:0-8173 GCA_038529695.1 Pseudomonadota bacterium
ACGAGACTTGAGAGGAGTTGCCCCTAGTACGAGAGGACCGGGGTGAACGATCCACTGGTGGACCTGTTGTGGCGCCAGCCGCAGTGCAGGGTAGCTATGTTCGGAAAGGATAACCGCTGAAGGCATCTAAGCGGGAAGCCCCCCTCAAAACAAGGTATCCCTGAGGACCGTGGTAGACCACCACGTCGATAGGCCGGAGATGTAAGCGCAGTAATGCGTTCAGTTGACCGGTACTAATTGTCCGATAGGCTTGATTTGATCCAGTAGAAGCCAGGCTACCCAGCTCTGGCGGATCTAAAAGCATACACACCTTAGTATATTTGATTTGGACGATGTTGTTTCTTTGGTTTGGTGGTCATAGCGCAAGCAAAACACCCGATCCCATCCCGAACTCGGCCGTTAAGTGCTGTTGCGCCGATGGTACTGCGTCTTAAGACGTGGGAGAGTAGGTCGCCGCCAAACCTAAAAAGCAACATCGTTCGTATCTCTCTGACGATGACGATAAAAAAGCCGCCCTCCGGGGCGGTTTTTTTGTGTCTCCAACCTAGAATGCCGTCCCCGCCACATGGACAACCGAACCGAGGGTGAAAAGACCCATCGCGATCATCAATTCAGTCGATAGATTGCGAAGGGTGTCGCGGTCCCAAAGGGTGGACAGTGCAATCGCCAGGGTTGGCCAGGCGGTGGTGATCAACACGGTATGCGACAGCCCGTGGGTTGAGATCGAGGCAAAGAAAAAGAAGTACGCGCCCGCGAAACTAAGGGCGCCGTGCATGACAAATGCCGCGGCGGCCTTGCGCGGTGGCCAGGCGATCGCTGTCCCGCGACGCATGACCCTGATTGCGGCCCAGGCAAAGATGGCCACTGGTATCGAAGCGACCAAGCTCGCATGAGCGATGTCGAAGCGTGCCGATTGCATGGCGGCCGTTCGGACGGACACTTCCCCGATCCCCCAAGACAAGGCCAGGAAAAGGCCGAATGACATTGCCCCGAAAGACGTATGCTTTCGGGCGGCCCCGTAGATTATGACCGCTATGCCAAGTGTGATGCAAACGGCGGCCAAAACTGATGTGCCGTCAAGCGTTTCGTCAAAGAACATCAGGCCGGCGGGGATGGTGATCAGCGGTTTGACATTGGCGAATTGCGCGGCGAGCGCGGCGCGGTTTCGGTACCAAACCGAGGCGACATAGTAGAGGCCCGTGCCCACGGGAAAGGTCAGAAGACCCGCAAGGATCACGAATGGTTCTGTCAAAAGCCCGGCGTCGGGTAGGCCGCGTATCGCGGTCAAGAGCGCGGCCCCCACAAGGATCGCCAGGTTCAGCCCGATCACGACAGTCTCAGGCGGTGACGCAGTGGTGCGGGCAAGTCTCAGAGCTTGCGAAATAACCGGAGATGACAGTGCCCAGAGCAAGGCCGCCACAAGGGCGAATGCGAAGGGATTGGCTGCCAGGCTATCCAAACGGAATTTGTCCGTCCGAAATGTACAGGTGTCCGACTGCCAAAAACAGGACGATCAACAGCAGATAGCCAAGGAAATTCGGGCGCGGTTTGTCCTCTGCTGCGCGGGGAAACCAAAGGTCGTAGCCCGAGATCAGGAACATCAGCACGGCCAGGCAGCCTATGGAGGGTGAAATGCGGCTCACAAACAGGATCACCGACAACACGGCCAGCACAAAGCCATAGTACTTTCGGCGACGCGAAACTTTGTAGAAATACTGCACGAAATGGTTCTGGTCCTGCCCGAAGTCGTTGAACGTCGTTTCAACCGCGTCGGCCGAGACGATCAGCAGGACCACGGCAAAGACTGCGCAGGTCAGCACCAGATAAAAGGACAACCCATCCCAACCGGTCAAAGGATCGGGTGCGAGGTTGTCAGAGCGATAGAGCGCGCTGATTACAAACACGGAGATTGCGGTGAAAATGGCTTGGGTGGTCAGCACCGAGCGGCCTTTTTCGCGGATGGTTTCAATATCCGGCTCGTCGGCGGCTTCGGCCAATAGGGCGCGAAGGGACTGAATGCGAAACGGCGCGTACAGCACCGACATGAAATAGCTGACCCATTGGGCCACATAAAACAAAAGCAGGAAGATCAGCGTGCGCGTTGCCAGCGTTTCGTGCAGCATCCAAGCCTTCAGCTCGGTGGCCAAAAGCTGGTCCAAGCCGATAAGCAGCACCAGCAAAACCGCAGCGAAACCAGCGATATGCGCAGTGGGGCGCGGGGAAGAGCCGTAGGCCATGAAGGTTCCTGAGCGTCCTGATTTTTTTCGATCATGGCCGATGGGCTTGACCAAAGACAAGCGCATATCAGGCGAACCCTACGGTCAATGGTGTCGGAATTCGCGACTTCTGCGTCGCTCATTGCGGGTCTGGGCGCGCGTGCGGGCGGCACATTGTATTGCGGGGGGATGTGTCGAGTTTGTCTGTAGCAGATGTGTTGGTTCTGGCGGCCGCTGGCAGCTACGTGGTGGGGTACCTGATTATCAATCAGGTGGTGCTGCGACTGTTCGTGTTGGCCGGAACGGTTTTCTACATCGGGTATTACGCGGTTGTAGCGGACCAACCGTTGTGGACCGCGATCTGGACCAGCGTCGCGCTTGGACTTGCGAATATCATTGGCCTTTGGTTGCTGAGGGCGGCCCAGAGCCGAAGGTTCCTATCGCCTGAGTTGGCCGAACTTTACGACCGTGTTGAAGATTTCGGTCGCCTGCCGCCGGGCGATTTTCGAACGCTTTTCAAAGCCGGTCGCCGTCACGTCTACGGCGATGCCGCGGTCCTGATCCGCGAAAATGCAGCCAACGATAAGTTGTTCTTTGTGCTCGATGGGTCTGCTGTGGCCGAAAAGCGGGGCCACCGGTTTGAACTTCCAAGTGGAATATTCGTGGGCGAGGTCGGCTATTTGTTGAACCAGCCCGCATCAGCCACTATCACCGTGCCCGCGGGCACTGAGGCCATCATCTGGGACTTTGAGACTTTGCGAAAGAAGTCGCGAAGACCAAGGTTCAAACTGGCACTTGAAGCGATGATTTCGCGCGATCTGTCGCGGAAGGTCGCACAAGCGGTGGCGCCGTTCCATATCGACGGCGCGGGCCTGGCCACCACGGCGGACCTGGTGGATTTCTAGGATTGACGCATCTGGTAAATCGCTTAGCGTTTACTCGGTCACCCAAGGAAATTGAGACATGACACTCAGAGCACTGGTCTGGGGCGAGAACGTCCATGAACAGACAAGCGATGTTGTTCGCGAGATTTATCCCGACGGAATGCACCGAACCATCGCTGATGCTTTGGCCGAAGATGCCGAGATCACCGCGGCAACAGCAACGTTGCAAGACCCAGAACACGGGTTGACTGAAGCGCGGCTGGCAGACACGGATGTCTTGTTTTGGTGGGGGCATGCCGCGCATGGGGATGTGGCTGACCACGTTGTGGACCGCGTGGTGGACGCCGTCTGGTCGGGTATGGGCCTTGTGGTGTTGCATTCAGGGCATTTTTCCAAACCTTTCAAACGGTTGATGGGAACGTCCTGTGCCCTGACGTGGCGCGAAGCGGGTGAGCGCGAACGGATCTGGGTGACCGCACCAAATCATCCCATCGTGGCGGGCCTGCCGCCGTTCTTCGAACTTGAAAGCGAAGAAATGTACGGTGAACCTTTTGCGATCCCGGAACCGGAAGAAACCGTGATGCTGGGCTGGTTTGAAGGTGGCGAAGTGTTCCGGTCTGGCGTGACCTACCGGCGTGGTGCGGGCCGTGTGTTCTACTTTCAACCCGGCCATGAAACCTATCCGACCTACTACGACCCAACGATCCGGACGGTTCTGCGTAACGCGTGTCACTGGGTCTACAATCCCGCTGCCCGGATAGTTAACCCCGGCGACGCGCCCAATCGGCCCGCCGAAGACGCGCTGGAACCTTTGACTGTCAAAGGGCCTCGGTTGCACAAAGACGGTGAAGAAGGTTTTCGCTGATGCGACTTGGTCTCGTTGGAACGGGTAAAATGGCGGCGAGCCATGCAAGAGCCTTTGGCGCAATAGATGGCGTCACGCTGACCGCCGCCATTGATATCGATCGCGGCGCGGCTCAACAGTTTGCAACTGAGTTTGGGTTCGCAAAGGCCTATGGCAGCCTCGCTGAGGCAATATCTGAAGCGGCTTTAGATGCGGTTGCGATTGTCACACCCGACAAGACCCATCATCCGATCACGATGGAGGCACTGGCCAGCGGTCTGCACGTTTTCTGCGAAAAGCCGCTGGCGACGGAATATGCCCACGCTGAGGCGATGCGCGCGGCCGCCGAAGCGGCCGGTGTGGTGCACGGCGTGAACCTAACCTATCGCAATGTTGCCGCCTTGCAGCAGGCGCGCACGATGGTCGAGGAAGGCCAAATTGGTGCGGTCCGCCACTTCCAGGCCGCGTACCTGCAAAGTTGGCTCACTCAGGATGCCTGGGGCGATTGGCGCAGCGAAGCAACCTGGCTTTGGCGCTTGTCAGAATCCCACGGCTCGCTTGGGGTACTGGGGGATGTGGGCATTCATATCCTGGACTTTGCGACCTTTGCCATCGGCTCGCCAGTGGCCAGTCTGTCGGCGCGCCACAAGGTGTTTGATAAATCGGAAACGGGGCAGATCGGTGAGTATACGCTCGATGCGAACGACAGCGTCGCAATGACGTTGGAACTTGGCGATGGGGCGATGGGCGTTGTTCACGCGTCGCGGTTTGCGTCCGGCCATCTAAACGAGTTGCGGTTGCGGATCTATGGCGAAAAGGGCGGGCTGGAAGTGACCAACAATGGTGATCTGGGGACGCTGCGGATCTCATCGGGTGGGGATATGAAGGCCGGTGCCTGGCGCGATGTGCCCCTTTCACCGGTGCCGACGACCTATAAACGCTTTGCCGATGCGGTGCTCAGCGGGGGGACAATGGACCCCGATTTCACCCAGGGCGCGCGCCTGCAAAAGGTCCTTGATAAAGCTTACGTTCTCGGGCGTGCGCCCGGTGCACCTGTTTGAGCATTGCAGCCGGAGAGCGCCGGGAAAAAAGCGCTCTGCGTTACAAATTTCTTACATCCTCCCCTTGCGCCGGGGCAGCGGCAGGAGTATCCCACACTCCTTGGCGCGGGGTGGAGCAGCCCGGTAGCTCGTCAGGCTCATAACCTGAAGGTCGTAGGTTCAAATCCTACCCCCGCAACCAAGAATTATTATTAAATTACAATTACTTTCTGCGGCGCGGCGTCTGCGCGCGGTGCGACCTTATGGCCGCCTGCGGCACTTGAGGTGCAAGGTTTTCGGAATATCTGACCGTTAACAAGGAAAGTGCCGGACTTTGATGATCCGGCCCACCGATTTGAAAGGCCAAGGTGCCCCATGGACACGCTCATTCTGTCGCGCATTCAGTTTGGCGCGAACATCTCGTTTCACATCCTGTTTCCGACGATCACGATCGCGCTGGGCTGGGTGCTGCTGTTTTTCAAGCTGCGGTTTAATCGCACGGGCGAGGCGCGCTGGATGGACGCCTATCGCTTTTGGGTGAAGGTGTTTGCACTGTCGTTTGCCATGGGCGTGGTGTCGGGTATTACGATGTCGTTCCAGTTCGGGACCAATTGGCCTGGATTTATGGAACACGTGGGCAATATCGCGGGCCCCCTTCTGGCCTACGAAATTCTGACGGCGTTTTTTCTGGAAGCGGCGTTTCTTGGGATCATGCTGTTCGGGTTTTCGCGTGTTCCGGGCTGGCTTCACACCTTGGCGACGTTCCTTGTCGCGTTCGGGACGACCATGTCGGCTTTCTGGATCCTTGTGTTGAACTCATGGATGCACACGCCCGCGGGGTTCGAACTGCGCGATGGCATCGCATTCGCGACCGATTGGTCGGCCATCATCTTCAACCCGTCGCTGCCCTACCGGCTGTCGCATACGCTGATTTCGTCCGGGCTGACGGTGGCCTTTCTGATCGCAGGCCTGTCGGCGTTGCGCTGGCTTTGGGGCGACCGGTCTGGCGAGGTGCGCGCGACGCTGCGGTTTGGCGCTATGCTTGGGGCCTTGCTGATCCCCGCGCAGATTGTTGTGGGTGACCTGCATGGGCTGAACACGCTTGAGCATCAGCCCGCGAAGGTTGCCGCGATGGAAGGCAATTGGGAGACCGGCGGCAACGTTCCCTTGCTTTTGTTTGCCGTCCCCAATGAAAAAACTCGTTCGAACGATTTCGAAATCGGCATTCCATCAGGTGCCAGCGTCATCCTAAAACACAAGCCCGAAGGCGTGGTCCCGGGGCTGAATGACTTTGTCGGTGAGAATGGCGAAGTGTTGCATCCGCCGGTAACGCCTGTTTTCTATGCGTTCCGCGTGATGGTCGGGACCGGTATGGCGATGTTGGCGCTGTCGTGGCTGAGCCTTGCGCTGATGGCTCGGCGCGGGCAGGGAACAGGCAGTTGGGCGCAGACCCGGCGCGGTGTCGAAGGTTTGCCGAAACTCCTTTTGTTTGCCTTTGTCGCCATGACCTTCGCCGGTTGGATCGCGACGTTGTCCGGCTGGTATGTGACCGAAATCGGTCGCCAGCCCTGGTTGGTCACCGGAGTTCTGACAACGGAAATGGCAGTGGCCGATGTGCCCTCGGGTATGGTGCTGTCGACCTTGCTTGTTTACCTCGCGGTCTACGGCGCACTCACGGTGGCCTATATCGGCGTGCTCACGCATCTGGCGCGGAAGGCCGCGAAGGGTACGCTGCCGCCAGCAACGCCCGCGAACCCCTCGCCGGTGGCGGGCAGCTTGCACGCGGCGGAGTGATGCGATGATGACCCTGTTCGGAGACCCTGCCGTATGGCTGCCGTTGACCTTTGCCGGTCTTATGGGGTTCTCCATTCTTGTCTACGTGGTGCTTGACGGGTTTGACCTGGGCGTTGGGTTGTTGTCGCCCCTGGCGACCCCGGAACACCGTGACCGGATGATTGCATCTATAGGGCCGTTTTGGGACGCCAATGAAACCTGGCTTGTGCTTGCCATCGGGTTGCTTCTTGTGGCCTTCCCCCAGGCCCATGGGATGATCCTTTCGGGTCTATATCTGCCGGTTGCGATCATGTTGGTCGGGCTGATCCTGCGCGGCGTCGCCTTCGAGTTTCGCGCCAAAGCGCCGCCGGGTCACAAGCCGGCGTGGGATGTGGCATTCTTTGTTGGCTCGTTGATGACCTCGCTCAGCCAGGGCTTCATGTTGGGCATGTACATCACGGGCCTGGAATGGACGTTGGTTGCCGTGATTTTTTCGGGGCTTACTGCAGTTTTCCTGACGGTCGGTTACAGCTTTATCGGCGCGACCTGGCTGATCTACAAAACCGAAGGGCTTTTGCAGCTGAAGTCCGTGGAATGGGCGCGTGGTGGTATCTGGGGCTTGCTGGGTGGCGTGGCCGCGATTTCTATTGCGTCGCCCTTGGCAAGTCCGCGCATTTTTGAGCGTTGGTTCGACTTTCCCGATAGCCTGTTTCTGGCGCCCTTGCCGTTGACCTTTGCGCTTATTGTCGGGCTGGTGGTTCTGGTCCTTCGACGCTTGCCGACGGGCGATGATGATTTTGCGATCCTGCCCTTTCTGGCGACGGTCATCTTGTTCACGCTGGCCTTTGCGGGGCTGGCCTATTCGTTTTACCCCTACGTGGTGCCAGATCGGCTGACGATTTATGAGGCCGCGGCGGCGCCCGAAAGCCTTATAATTATTCTTGTGGGCGCGGTGATCGTGATCCCGGTGATCATCGCTTATTCGACCTTGGCTTATACCGTGTTCCGCGGGAAGGCGACGGCGCTCAGCTACGATTAGCAGGGCGTTGGGAAAACCTGATCCGCAGCCGATTGAAGCGCGGGTTTTTAACCCTATCTCGTGGGTGACAGGACAGAATTTCGCTCGGCGGGTATGGCACTCAGATTTCAGATCAGACTTTGCGATCGGGCACCGTTGGGCGCCCTGATGATGCATCAATGAGTGACGTTGAAGCCGAAGGTGAGCGCGCCGGCCCGCGCGGCAATGGCCTTGTCGGAATAGCACCCGTCGCGTTCGCTGCGGCTTTGCTTGTGTGGTTTCTTGGCATGGTGCCCACAATCGGCGCTGGTGAGCGGCTGATCTGGGCCTACGATTGGGTGCCCTCGCAGGGCATCACGCTTGCCTTTATGGTCGATGGGTTGTCACTGACGTTCCCG
>JBCBDL010000143.1:0-8108 GCA_038529695.1 Pseudomonadota bacterium
TCCAGATCAGCATAATGGGCTGCGGGTTGAAAACCCGGCACCTCATCGGCAAGGATCGACCGGAAAGCAGGACGTGATTTGATCTTGGCATACCAATCTTTCACCGCCTCATGACGGTTCCAATCGACATCGCTGGTATAGTCGAGGCACGACAACTGCGCCGCGGCGGCAAAATCGGCCAATGTCATGTCATTGCCTGCCAACCAGCGCCGCCCCTCTAAAAGATAGGCCATATAGTCGAGGTGATATTTGATCGCCTTCGCACCGGCTTTGACGTTCGTGCTGTCAGGATACCCCGTTCCCATCACCTTGCGAAACACCCGCTCGCCGGTCAGTTTTGTGGTCACTTCGTGATAAAATTTGTCGTCAAACCACCCTACCAGACGCCGCGCTTCGCACCGCGCCTCCGCGTTCTTGGGCAAAAGTGCTGGCGTCGGATGCGTTTCTTCCAGATATTCACAGATCGCCGTGCTGTCGGACATTGTGCGGCTACCCATTTTCAAGATCGGAATTTTCCCGGCAGGATTGCGCCGCAGAAAATCCGGGTCCTGTTCCCAATACCGTTCTTCGACCAACCCGACTTCGATCTTCTTTTCTGCCATGCACAGGCGGACTTTCCGCGAAAACGGTGATAGCGGGTAATGGTACAACGTGTTCATCAATGGCTCACCAGTTGCTTTGCCTTGTCATGCCGCAAGGGCGGGGCCGGATCAATGGGGCAGCTAGGTGATGCCCTGGGTGCCGCAATTTTTGTCCCAAAAATTGCACTTGGCCAGACTTTTCGTCACGAAAAGTCTGGTAACCGTCAGATTTCAAAACAATCCGCGCGACCATCCGCAGCGATTGTTGCGGCCCCACTCATGATCGCTGCGGCACGGTTACGGGTGAAGTTGCTCGGATTAGAGGCCGACCTGTTCTTGGGCGACGGCAAGATGGCGGCCAACCGCGCGGCCTGGGTCGGTGACAGATCGACCGCGTCAACGCCAAAATAATGCCGCGCGGCCGCTTGTACGCCGAACACACCCTCATCAAACTCGGCAATATTGAGATAAAGCTCCAAAATGCGTCGCTTGCTCCATGCCGCTTCGGTCAGCGGGGTCCACAACGCCTCAATCGATTTGCGCACCCAACTGCGCCCGTGCCACAGATAGGCGTTCTTGACCACTTGCTGCGATATCGTTGACGCTCCGCCACGCCCACGATCGATCGCGGACCGTATGGCGCGGACGTCAAGGCCCCAGTGCAGACAGAAATTCGCATCTTCCGCCGCTACGGCAGAGCGGGCCATGACCGGCGCAATATTCTCAATCGGGACCCAGTCGTAACTCACACCGCCCAAACGGCGGCTTTCAGAAAACATATAAGGCGTTGTCGGCGGCGCGATCAGCGCATAAATCAGCGTCGCCACCAAGGCAAGGCCTGCCACAGCAAAGACCACACCCCACACCAAACGCTTGAACGAAAGCCAGGCCCGTTCAATGAAACCGGGCTGCTTCTTTTTCGTACCGCGCTTTTTTGTGGCCGGTTTCTTGGCCGACTTCTTTGCTGGTGTCTTACGCTCTGCCATCGGCCCCATAAGCCATGGGGGCAATCTGGCGGTCAACCCTTTCAAACCTCACGGCAGTGGTTTGATGCGTACCGATGACAATGGCACGTCAACGTCCGGATCAGAAACCAATCCAACCCGCAAGGGGCGACCGGTCTCGCGATGGGTCACAGCCAGGGCCGGAATACCATCTTTGAGGTAGTCATCACCCCATTGCATCAGGGCCAGCATGGTCAGACCCAATGCCTGGCCTTTTTCGCTCAGGACATAGCAATGGCGGGTGCGCGCGCCCTTGTCCTGATAAGGCACACGTTTCAGGATACCTGCCGCGACAAGCGTTTTCAGTCGGGCAGTTAGAACGGAACGGGGAATACCAATGTCGGCGCGGATATCATCATAACGGCTGACGCCATAAAATGCCTCGCGAATGATCAAGAGCGTCCAGCGATCCGCCAGAATTTCGGCTGCCAGCGCTGCGCCACATTTGTCCAGCGGAACCGGCGCGTGCCGACGGATCATGTTTTTACCTGAGTTTGACATTCGGTGCCAGCTACCTTACCACTTTCCTAAGTTCATATTTCAGTTCCAGCCTGGATTTGGATTTCACACATATGCGTCAAGACCAAAAGGATCAATCATGCGGCTGATTGGTGGATGTTATTGCGGGGCGCTTCGCTATGAAAGCACAGGCGAACCCATGTTGCGGGCACAATGCCATTGCCGCGCCTGCCAGCATTTCGCAGGCGGCGCGCCACAATACTTTATGTTGATGCCAGCAGGTGCATTCAGCTACACCAAAGGCAGCCCGCGCAAATTCACCCGCGATGATCTGCCCGCGCCAGTGACGCGCGAATTTTGCGGTGCCTGCGGAACCCATCTGATTACGCGCCGACCCGGACTCGATCAGGTCATCATCAAGATCGGCACATTGGATGATCCCGGCCAATTCAAAGGCCCCAAAATCGCAATCTTTTGCGAAGACAAACAGCCCTTCCATGTCATTCCAGAGGGGCTGCCGCAATTCGAGACCCTACCGAAAAGGTAGGGCCTCACTACTATTCTGCGGGTATTGCCGTTTCCTCAATGCTCAATGGATGCGGCAGATGGACAAGCATCTCTTTCGGGCAAACCTGCAGGAAGTTGTCTTTTTCGATATCCCAATGCTGCAGGATATCAGCGGCCTTGCGGCTGCCGGTTTCCTCAAGATGCCGTTCAATCAGGCCTTTCAGTTGATCATGCCAATGATCCACCGTCACCGGGTTAGTCACCAGCGTTTCCATATTGATCAACGCGGCAGAGGCCCCCTCTGGGTCATAAAGATACGCCATTCCTCCGGTCATCCCGGCACCAAAGTTGGCACCAATTGACCCAAGGATCACAGCCACACCGCCGGTCATGTATTCACACCCGTTGGTCCCGCAGCCTTCGATCACCACATGCGCGCCGGAATTCCGAACAGCAAAGCGTTCGCCTGCACGACCCGCGGCGAAGAGATACCCAGCGGTCGCGCCATAAAGCACAGTATTCCCGATGATCGTGTTTTCAGACGCGACCAGCGGGCTGACCATCGGCGGACGCACAACAATTGTGCCACCCGACAGGCCCTTGCCCACGTAATCATTGGCATCGCCGGACACTTCCAGCTTCAACCCCGGAGCGGCAAATGCACCAAGCGATTGCCCCGCAGAGCCACGCAGCTTCACCGTCAGATGATCCGGCTGCAACGCGTTGCGCATCCCGAAATTCGCCACAATATGGCTGGAGGTCCGCGTCCCAATGGTCCGCAGCGTGTTCTGCACGGCATAATCCAGCTGCATCTTTTCGCCGTCATTCAGGAAGCGTGCCGCATCCTTCACGATCTGAGCATCCAGCGTGTCATCGACAGGATTGCGCGGCTTATAGCGGTCATAAGTAATGCTCGACGCGCCATCGACCGTGATCAGCAACGGGTTCAGGTCCAGATCATCCAAATGCGCCGAACCACGGCTGACCTGCGTCAGCAGATCAGCGCGGCCAATCACATCGTCCAAAGACCGCGCACCAATCGAGGCAAGGATTTCGCGCACCTCAGTTGCGTAGAACGTGATCAGGTTCACCACCTTGTCGGCATTGCCAGTGAACTTCTCACGCAGCGCCTCATCCTGCGTACAGACCCCAACCGGGCAGGTATTCGACTGGCACTGGCGCACCATGATGCAGCCCATCGCGATCAGCGCGGCTGTCCCAATCCCGTATTCCTCGGCCCCCATCATCGCGGCCATCACGATGTCACGGCCCGTGCGCAAACCGCCATCGGTGCGCAGTGTGATGCGTTCGCGCAGGTTGTTCATCGCCAGCACCTGATGCGCCTCGGTCAGGCCCATCTCCCACGGCAGGCCCGCATATTTGATCGAGGTCGCAGGCGATGCACCCGTCCCACCATTATGGCCGGAAATCAAAATAACATCTGCTTTCGCCTTCGCGACCCCTGCTGCGATCGTTCCGACACCTGAACTGGACACCAGCTTCGAAGCTGGTGTCCAGTTCAGGTGTCGGAACGATCGCAGCAGGGGTCGCGAAGGCGAAAGCAGATGTTATTTTGATTTCCGGCCATAATGGTGGGACGGGTGCATCGCCTGCGACCTCGATCAAATATGCGGGCCTGCCGTGGGAGATGGGCCTGACCGAGGCGCATCAGGTGCTGGCGATGAACAACCTGCGCGAACGCATCACACTGCGCACCGATGGCGGTTTGCGCACGGGCCGTGACATCGTGATGGCCGCGATGATGGGGGCCGAGGAATACGGGATTGGGACAGCCGCGCTGATCGCGATGGGCTGCATCATGGTGCGCCAGTGCCAGTCGAATACCTGCCCGGTTGGGGTCTGTACGCAGGATGAGGCGCTGCGTGAGAAGTTCACTGGCAATGCCGACAAGGTGGTGAACCTGATCACGTTCTACGCAACTGAGGTGCGCGAAATCCTTGCCTCGATTGGTGCGCGGTCTTTGGACGATGTGATTGGCCGCGCTGATCTGCTGACGCAGGTCAGCCGTGGTTCGGCGCATTTGGATGATCTGGACCTGAACCCGTTGCTGATCACGGTCGATGGCGCGTCGAGCATTACTTATGACCGCTATAAGCCGCGCAATCCTGTCGATGACACGCTGGATGCTCAGATCGTGAAGGATGCGGCACGCTTCCTGAATGACGGCGAAAAGATGCAGCTGGATTATGCCGTGCAGAACACGCTGCGGACCATTGGGACGCGGACCTCCAGCCATATTGTGGCGAATTTCGGGATGCGCAACGCGTTGCAGCCGGATCATCTGACGGTGAAGCTGCGTGGCTCTGCGGGGCAATCGCTTGGTGCATTTGCCGCTCCGGGGTTGAAGCTGGAAGTGTCCGGCGATGCCAATGATTACGTGGGCAAGGGCCTGTCGGGTGGCACAATTGTTGTGCGTCCGCCGATGGTCAGCCCGCTGGTCGCGTCTGAAAACACGATCATCGGGAATACTGTGCTTTATGGCGCGACCGCTGGGTATCTCTTCGCCGCGGGTCGTGCAGGCGAACGCTTTGCTGTTCGGAATTCCGGCGCGCATGTGGTGATCGAAGGCTGCGGGACCAACGGGTGTGAATACATGACCGGCGGTGTGGCTGTGATCCTTGGGTCAATTGGTGCCAACTTTGGTGCCGGGATGACCGGAGGAATGGCGTATCTTTATGACCCAGAGGGGGCCTCTGCCGCGTTGATCAATATGGAAACGCTGGTGACTAACCCGGTGACGGTGGATCATTGGCATGATCAACTGAAAGGCCTGATTGAACGGCATCTTGAGGAAACCGGCAGCCGCAAGGCCGCTGATATCCTGCAGCATTGGGATATCGAAAAAGACAACTTCCTGCAGGTTTGCCCGAAAGAGATGCTTGTCCATCTGCCGCATCCATTGAGCATTGAGGAAACGGCAATACCCGCAGAATAGTAGTGAGGCCCTACCTTTTCGGTAGGGTCTCGAATTGCGGCAGCCCCTCTGGAATGACATGGAAGGGCTGTTTGTCTTCGCAAAAGATTGCGATTTTGGGGCCTTTGAATTGGCCGGGATCATCCAATGTGCCGATCTTGATGATGACCTGATCGAGTCCGGGTCGGCGCGTAATCAGATGGGTTCCGCAGGCACCGCAAAATTCGCGCGTCACTGGCGCGGGCAGATCATCGCGGGTGAATTTGCGCGGGCTGCCTTTGGTGTAGCTGAATGCACCTGCTGGCATCAACATAAAGTATTGTGGCGCGCCGCCTGCGAAATGCTGGCAGGCGCGGCAATGGCATTGTGCCCGCAACATGGGTTCGCCTGTGCTTTCATAGCGAAGCGCCCCGCAATAACATCCACCAATCAGCCGCATGATTGATCCTTTTGGTCTTGACGCATATGTGTGAAATCCAAATCCAGGCTGGAACTGAAATATGAACTTAGGAAAGTGGTAAGGTAGCTGGCACCGAATGTCAAACTCAGGTAAAAACATGATCCGTCGGCACGCGCCGGTTCCGCTGGACAAATGTGGCGCAGCGCTGGCAGCCGAAATTCTGGCGGATCGCTGGACGCTCTTGATCATTCGCGAGGCATTTTATGGCGTCAGCCGTTATGATGATATCCGCGCCGACATTGGTATTCCCCGTTCCGTTCTAACTGCCCGACTGAAAACGCTTGTCGCGGCAGGTATCCTGAAACGTGTGCCTTATCAGGACAAGGGCGCGCGCACCCGCCATTGCTATGTCCTGAGCGAAAAAGGCCAGGCATTGGGTCTGACCATGCTGGCCCTGATGCAATGGGGTGATGACTACCTCAAAGATGGTATTCCGGCCCTGGCTGTGACCCATCGCGAGACCGGTCGCCCCTTGCGGGTTGGATTGGTTTCTGATCCGGACGTTGACGTGCCATTGTCATCGGTACGCATCAAACCACTGCCGTGAGGTTTGAAAGGGTTGACCGCCAGATTGCCCCCATGGCTTATGGGGCCGATGGCAGAGCGTAAGACACCAGCAAAGAAGTCGGCCAAGAAACCGGCCACAAAAAAGCGCGGTACGAAAAAGAAGCAGCCCGGTTTCATTGAACGGGCCTGGCTTTCGTTCAAGCGTTTGGTGTGGGGTGTGGTCTTTGCTGTGGCAGGCCTTGCCTTGGTGGCGACGCTGATTTATGCGCTGATCGCGCCGCCGACAACGCCTTATATGTTTTCTGAAAGCCGCCGTTTGGGCGGTGTGAGTTACGACTGGGTCCCGATTGAGAATATTGCGCCGGTCATGGCCCGCTCTGCCGTAGCGGCGGAAGATGCGAATTTCTGTCTGCACTGGGGCCTTGACGTCCGCGCCATACGGTCCGCGATCGATCGTGGGCGTGGCGGAGCGTCAACGATATCGCAGCAAGTGGTCAAGAACGCCTATCTGTGGCACGGGCGCAGTTGGGTGCGCAAATCGATTGAGGCGTTGTGGACCCCGCTGACCGAAGCGGCATGGAGCAAGCGACGCATTTTGGAGCTTTATCTCAATATTGCCGAGTTTGATGAGGGTGTGTTCGGCGTACAAGCGGCCGCGCGGCATTATTTTGGCGTTGACGCGGTCGATCTGTCACCGACCCAGGCCGCGCGGTTGGCCGCCATCTTGCCGTCGCCCAAGAACAGGTCGGCCTCTAATCCGAGCAACTTCACCCGTAACCGTGCCGCAGCGATCATGAGTGGGGCCGCAACAATCGCTGCGGATGGTCGCGCGGATTGTTTTGAAATCTGACGGTTACCAGACTTTTCGTGACGAAAAGTCTGGCCAAGTGCAATTTTTGGGACAAAAATTGCGGCACCCAGGGCATCACCTAGCTGCCCCATTGATCCGGCCCCGCCCTTGCGGCATGACAAGGCAAAGCAACTGGTGAGCCATTGATGAACACGTTGTACCATTACCCGCTATCACCGTTTTCGCGGAAAGTCCGCCTGTGCATGGCAGAAAAGAAGATCGAAGTCGGGTTGGTCGAAGAACGGTATTGGGAACAGGACCCGGATTTTCTGCGGCGCAATCCTGCCGGGAAAATTCCGATCTTGAAAATGGGTAGCCGCACAATGTCCGACAGCACGGCGATCTGTGAATATCTGGAAGAAACGCATCCGACGCCAGCACTTTTGCCCAAGAACGCGGAGGCGCGGTGCGAAGCGCGGCGTCTGGTAGGGTGGTTTGACGACAAATTTTATCACGAAGTGACCACAAAACTGACCGGCGAGCGGGTGTTTCGCAAGGTGATGGGAACGGGGTATCCTGACAGCACGAACGTCAAAGCCGGTGCGAAGGCGATCAAATATCACCTCGACTATATGGCCTATCTTTTAGAGGGGCGGCGCTGGTTGGCAGGCAATGACATGACATTGGCCGATTTTGCCGCCGCGGCGCAGTTGTCGTGCCTCGACTATACCAGCGATGTCGATTGGAACCGTCATGAGGCGGTGAAAGATTGGTATGCCAAGATCAAATCACGTCCTGCTTTCCGGTCGATCCTTGCCGATGAGGTGCCGGGTTTTCAACCCGCAGCCCATTATGCTGATCTGGA
>JBCBDL010000144.1:0-7911 GCA_038529695.1 Pseudomonadota bacterium
TAGGGATCATGCGGATGCGTAAAGCTGACGGTCAGGCACCAAGGTCGCGCGTCATGTCTGCGCGACAGATCATAGAGTTTCCGCGTCGCGTGATAGGCGACCTCGTCATCATATTCCATCTGATTGGTAATCTCGGCCACACCAGCCCCGGTGACAGACCCCATATTGTGATACCACCAATCAATCCGCTCCCCCGGTTTGCGATAATCCGGGGTCCAACCGAAATCGGCGGGGTAGATGTCGGTGGTCAGGCGTTCTTCGAACCCGTGCAATTGATCGGGACCGACGAAGTGCATCTTACCGGACAACGCCGTCTGATAGCCCGCGCGGCGGAGGTGATGGGCGTATGTGGGGATGGATGACGCGAACTCAGCCGCATTGTCATAGACCCGCGTGCGCGACGGCAATTGACCGGACATAAAAGACGCACGCGCGGGCGCGCAAAGCGGCGATGCGGTGTATGTATTGGCAAAACGGGTCGAGCGCGCGGCGAGCTTTTTCAGGTTCGGCGCATGCAGCCAATCGGCCGGACCATCGGGGAACAAGGTCCCGTTCAACTGGTCCACCATGATGATCAAGATATTGGGTTTGCTCATTGTGCCCCACCTCGCAATTCTGCCTGTAACAAGGCGAGCACCTGGTCAGTCGCACCCGCGCCGACAGGGTCGCGCGCCAACCCCTGCCGCAGATACAGGCCATCAACCAGCCCGGCGATCCGCGACGCGGCACCTTCGGCCCGGCTGCCGATCAAAGGGCGCAGATCATGCATGAGATTGCTGTGCAGCCGACGTTGATAAATACGCAGCAGGCGGTGCGCATCTTCAGATGTCTGCGCCATGACGTAAAAGTTCAGCCATGCGGCGATGACCTCCGGCTTGAAATTGGAGGATGTAAAGCCCGCGCGAATGATCGCCGCCAACCGTCCGCGATGATCTTGCGCATCGGCGAGCGCCAAGCGGACTTCTGCCGCATAGACCCCCAGCGTATGGCGCATCGCAGCCAGCAATATCTGATCCTTGCCACCAAAATAATGATGCGCCAGCGCTGAAGACATGCCCGCTCGTTTAGCAATATTGCTGACCGTGACATCCAGATTGCCCACCGCCCCGATCTCATCAATCGTGGCTTTAACTAATGCGGCACGCCGGATAGGTTCCATTCCAAGTTTGGGCATTCACACCTCGTCGGGGTAGACCCGGACAGATAAATCGTTCTTTATTGACTGGTCAATCAAGAAAAAACTGGGAGAAAAGCATGAAGCTGAAATCGACACTATCCGTATTGGCCATCTGTGCCGCGGCACCGGCGCTGGCCGATTGTGATACGGTGACATTTTCGGATGTGGGCTGGACCGACATTACCGCAACGACGGCGGCCACAACTGTGGTGCTGGATGCGCTTGGCTATGACACGGATATCAAGGTGCTGTCTGTGCCAGTGACCTATATCTCGTTGGCCGAAGGCGATGTTGACGTATTCCTGGGCAACTGGATGCCGACGATGGAAGGCGACATTGCATCTTATCGCGAGGCGGGCACCGTGGACACCGTGCGCGCAAACCTTGAAGGCGCGAAGTACACACTGGCCGTGAACAGCGTTGCAGCCGACATGGGGATTGCAAATTTTGCCGACCTCGCGGCAAACGCCGAGGCACTTGATGCCAAGATTTACGGGATCGAGCCCGGCAATGACGGCAACCGTCTGATCATGGACATGATCGCAGACAATGCCTTTGGGCTGGGCGATGCAGATTTCGAAGTCGTCGAAAGCTCCGAACAAGGGATGCTAGCGCAGGTTGACCGCGCCTCTGGCCGGGATGAGCCGATTGTCTTCCTCGGCTGGGAACCGCACCCGATGAATGCGAATTTTGAAATGTCATATCTGGAAGGCGGCGATGACTGGTTCGGCCCCAACCTGGGTGGCGCAACCGTGTTCACCAACACGACCGCTGGGTTTGTCGACGCCTGCCCGAATGTCGGCAAGCTGCTCACGAACCTCGAATTCTCGCTTGCGATGGAAAACGAGATCATGGGCGCGATCCTGAATGATGGGGAAGACCCAGCCGATGCTGCCACTGCCTGGCTGTCAGCCAACCCAGATGCGTTCATGGCCTGGCTTGACGGTGTAACGACCAAAGATGGCGGTGATGCGGTCGCGGCTGTCAAAGCATCGCTTGGTATGTAAGGATGACGGCCCGCGCCCAGTGCAGGCGCGGGCCATTTTCCATCAGCTCATCGGTTCGGGCATCGCCGCCTTCTGCGCATCAGGCGCGGCTGCCTTCTCCATCACATTGATCGACACATGCGGCCAGCGAATGATCTCGCCTGCCGGATTCTCAAAAAAGTCGAGCAGGATGAACTGGCTGTAGGCCATGAGCAAATCGGGTTCTTCGTCGGTCCCGGTATCAAGCTCCATGATCCAGAAGGTCGACTGCATCTCGGCGGCATTGGCCTGGCGGACAATGAACGGAATGTTCCGAATGCCCGCCTGATCCAGCGTCGTGTCCATATGTAGCACTGTCGTGCGGCGCACGTTTTGCGGCAAAAAGCCCAACAAACCGTTTGGCAATACCGGGTTGAAGCCAGGAAAACCATCGCCCTCAACCCCTTTGAAAGGGTTGTCGTCAAAGTGCTTATAGGGCGAAAGATACGGATGATTGATATCCGTTGGCGCATTCAGTGGCAGGCCGCTGATTTCAGGGATCACGGGTGGTCCGTCGATGACCTCTGACTTGCCCAACGCAAGGGCTGCATCGCCGTGCGGCACCGTCGCCAGACGGGCGATATCCAGTCCATCGGTAGTAAGGTTGGTCATATGCAGGAAAAGCCCCGGCTCATGATGGATGGCAAGGTTTGGGCCACCTTCAAGCTCACTTTCCGGGCGATCATCGGCCGCGATCTGCTTGATCATTTGTTCGTAATCCAACGTGACAACCAACTGATCGGTATTCGTGCTGTCGTCTGATCCGCGATTTGGCGCGCGGTTCACACCCCGGTTTGGCACACCTTTATCGACCAGCGTAAACTTCAACTCCTCATTGTACTGGTTCACTAAAACACGGTAATCGAGCGGCCCCTCATCACTAATGAACGGAAGCGCAATCATGTTCCAGCCGCGCCCTTGCAGGTTCTGGGTGTTTTTCCATGTTCCGGGGAGATGTTTCAGCGGACCAAGGTCCTCATCCCCTGCCGTGGCAATATCAACGTAACGCGCATTGGACCGGTAGCGTTTTTCAAAATCGGCGCTCACCATAGCCAATCTCCTTATGAAATAGTTTTACAAAAAACGTCGTGCCCCAAAAAAACGAGCGAAGGCACTATAGCATACTTTTGGCCAATTTCCTAACATCGCGGATCAAGAGGCAGCCCACCTGCCTGTTCAAGAAGGGAAAAAGATGGACTGGCTAACCGACAACAAGATCCCCATCGGTGATTGGGCCGAGATTATCTTTGACTGGATGAACGACAATCTGGCGTTCTTTTTTGACTGGCTATCGGATGCGATGGAGGCGCTGATTGATGCGATACTGTGGGTACTGGAAACGCCACATCCGTTTATCGTGATCGCTGCTTTTGCGGCGCTCACATGGGCGCTGCAGCGCACGTGGAAAACACCGCTATTTGTGGTGATTGGTTTCCTCTTCATCCTGAACCAGGATTACTGGGAAGAGACGATGCAATCGCTGACTTTGGTCTTGTCGGCCTGTGTCGTCTGCATGGGGATCGGGGTGCCCATCGGGATCGCGGCGGCGCACCGTCCCCGGCTCTACCGCGCGATGGTGCCAGTGCTGGACCTGATGCAGACGCTGCCCACCTTTGTCTACCTGATCCCAGCCATCGTTTTCTTTGGTATCGGTATGGTACCTGGTCTGATCGCCACAGTCATTTTTGTGCTGCCTGCGCCAATCCGCCTGACGCATCTGGGGGTTTCCTCGACCCCAAAGGCGCTGTTAGAGGCGGCAGAGGCCTTTGGTGCGACAAAGACACAGGTCCTTTTGAAGGTCGAACTCCCCTCGGCCCTGCCACAGATCATGACAGGGCTGAACCAGACGATCATGTTATCGCTGTCGATGGTGGTGATCGCAGCTCTCGTGGGGGCCAGCGGGCTTGGTGTGCCGGTGATCCGTGCACTCAATACGGTCAACACGTCGCTTGGGTTCGAGTCCGGCTTCGTCATCGTGGTCGTTGCCATCATGCTCGACCGGATGTTGCGGGTGAAACAGAAATGATGCACGGGGCCTGCCATTGTGGCGCGGTGCGGTTCACCGTGGCATTGACCGACGGGATCGCGACCGCGTCCCGCTGCGATTGTTCATTCTGCGCCCAGCGCGGGGCTGTGGCTGTCACCGCGCCCAAAGACGGTATCACCTATACCAAAGGCGCGGAAAACCTCACGCTCTACCAATTCAACACGAAGACGGCGAAGCACTATTTCTGCAAAACCTGCGGGATCTACACGCACCACAACCGCCGGTCCGACCCCGATGAGATTGGTGTAAACCTTGCCTGCTTGGAAGGACAAACACCTTATCTACGCGAAATCCCGGTGAATGACGGCCAGAATCACCCGTCCGATGGCGCAGGCGAGCGTTTGGCCGGGGTTCTACGCTTTCAGCCCAAGGAAACCCGCTCATGAATGCAGTTGAATTCGATAACGTCTCTATCGTCTTCGGAGAGAGGCCGAAAACCGCCCTGCCCTTGATGGATGACGGGCTGGAACGCCCCGAAATCCGCGAAAAGACCGGGCAAATCCTCGGCGTCCATAACTGCTCTCTTAATGTGGAAGCTGGTGAAATTCTGGTGCTAATGGGTCTGTCGGGCTCCGGCAAATCCACGCTTTTGCGCGCGGTCAACGGGTTGAACCCCGTTGTGCGGGGCGAGGTGCGCATCCATGACGGTGACTGGACTTGTGCGGTCGGCACCAGCAATGCCCAGGACCTGCGACGCGTTAGGCGCGAATGCGTGTCGATGGTGTTTCAGCAATTCGGCCTGCTGCCATGGCGAACCGTGCGCGACAATGTTGGGCTGGGGCTGGAACTGGCGGGGCTGAGCAAACCGGACCGACTAAAGCGTGTTGATCAAGAACTTGAAATGGTGGGTCTCGCCGACCGCGCCGACGCGCTGGTGGGTGAGCTATCAGGCGGTATGCAACAAAGGGTGGGCCTTGCCCGCGCCTTTGCGACAGATGCACCAATCCTTTTGATGGATGAACCTTTCTCGGCACTCGATCCCTTGATCCGCACCCGCCTGCAGGATGAACTGCTTGAGTTACAAAAAGAGCGGGGCCGCACAATCATCTTCGTCAGCCACGACCTGGACGAAGCCTTCAAGATCGGCAACCGGATCGCGATCATGGAAGGCGGGCGGATCGTGCAATGTGGCACCCCGCGCGATATCTTCACGAACCCAGCCAATGAATATGTGGCCGATTTCGTGGCTCACATGAACCCGCTGGGTGTGCTGACCGCACGGGATGTGATGACCGAAGGTAGCGCCACTGGCCCCATGATTGATGTCGAAACACCGGTGCAGGACATCATGCACCAGATCGACGACACCGCATTGCAAGTGACCGAGAACGGGCAACCGATTGGTCAAGTCACCCAAAGCTCGCTCTTGGCGCGACTGACACCACCAAGCGCCGACTGAACGCGATACCACACAGGAGATGGGCGCATGACAACGGGTTTCTTCTGGGATGAACGCTGTTTCTGGCATGGCGGCGGGAATTATGCGGGCATGCTGCCGGTTGGCGGGTTGGTCCAACCGCTTGACGGCGGCCTGCCCGAAAACCCCGAAACCAAGCGGCGCCTGAAAAACCTGATTGAGGTGACTGGCCTCGCCCGCGACCTTGATATGCGCGGTGCCGACCCCGCGACGCAAGAGGACCTGTTACGCGTCCACCCTGCCACCTATCTGGATGAATTCAAGGCATTGTCCGATGCAGGTGGTGGCGAATTGGGGCGGCGCACGCCATTCGGGCCCGGCGGTTATGAACTTGCCGCGCAATCTGCGGGCCTTGCAAAAGCCGCGTTGATGGCAGTGCTGCAAGGTGAACTACAAAATGCCTACAGCCTGTCGCGCCCACCGGGCCATCATTGCCTGCCGGATTATCCCAACGGCTTTTGCCTTTTGAACAATATCGGCATCGCGATTGAGGCCGCCCGCGCCGCCGGTCTCGCCGAACGCTTTGCCGTACTCGACTGGGACGTGCATCACGGCAACGGGACCGAGGCTGTGTTTTATGACAGGTCTGATGTCCTGACGATCTCACTCCATCAGGAGCGCAACTATCCAATGGATACCGGCGCGTTCAGCGATCGCGGCACCGGTGCAGGCCAGGGCTACAACCTCAACATCCCACTGCCACCGGGCACCGGGCATACCGGGTATCTGCGCGCAATGGAACGACTGGCGCTTCCCGCGATCCGCGCCTTTGATCCGGACGTGCTGATCATCGCCTGCGGCTTTGATGCGGCTGCCAATGACCCGCTGGGCCGGATGCTGGCAACAGCGGATACATTCACCCAAATGACACGACAGGTCTTGGCTCTGGCAGGTGACATCTGCGACGGTAAGCTGGTGATGGTGCACGAGGGCGGGTATTCAGAAACCTATGTCCCCTTTTGCGGCCATAACGTGCTGCAAGAGATGTCCGGCAGCGCAATCGATGCCCCCGACCCTTTCGCAGAGGTGTTCCCGTTGCGTCAACCGGATGCACGGTTTGATGCATTTCTGGATGGGTGGATTGGCGATATGGCCGCTTTGTTACAAGCGCACCGCCCGCAATGATGGCTAGGCGCGGGGCGACTGTAGGACCGGCTTATCGTTCTTAACATGCCGTGCAATCAACTGCGATTGCAGTCGACCAACGGGCAAGGGGCGGGCCGGTTCAGGTGTTTGCGCGGAGGTCGCAAACTGCGGAAAGATCGCCAATATTTCTTCGCGGGCATCCGGGTGGATAGATTTCAACGCCTCTGGCCCCAGATAAAGACTTTCGCTTGGCGCATCTTCTGCGAAAATCACTTGATGGCAATCAAACAACAGATGGAAATAGGTGATGCTCTGTTTTGGTTGCAATAAATCAATGCCCGGCAATGCCGTCAGTTGATGCGCTGCAATCAAAACCTCTGCACTCCCGAACATGCGTTTTGCAATCTTCGACCGCACCAGCATCCGGTGTTGCCGCGATACGCAAAGATCGCGTGTTGGCAGACCGCCGCCCAGTGCACCTGCCGTGATCCGCACTGGCCAAAGATTGGACGCGGCGCGCAATTCTGCGCCAGATAACTGCCGCGACAAAACCTTGCGCAAGACCGCATGCCCACCATCAGCTGTCGCAATCATCGTACCGGGGCAAAGATCTTCGACTTTTGCCGGCCCCCGCACGGTCCGGATACGCGTACCGGCTGCAAAACAAGGCGGGGGACCGCCTTCGGTGACCGCCACCAGAATTGGCTCATCTGGCGCGGCTGGTCTGAATTGGATCGTATAGGTCGCGGCATTCGGCCCTGTCGGCACCGGGATATTGGTCGAGACCTGACCGGCTGCCAAACCATCATTTGCGGTGATATTCGCTGTGCCGCCCCCGATATCATAAAACGACAGAAGCTGGTCCGGATCGGCCCCGATATCTGTCAGGGCGTAAGCCTCATAATTGGTGGCACCACCGCCATCGGGATCGGTCAGCAGGATCGGAAAATCATCTTCCGATATCACATAGTATGTCCGGCCAGTATCGGGATCAGTCGTGGCTTGAACGCCAGGATCTGTCAGATTGATTTCAATTCCGACATTGCCACTGCTCTGGTAGAAAGAAACCGTAAAATCCGCCGGATCTTCGCCCGGCAGCAGGGTGACCTCCAGAAACTCTGAAACCCCCGTTGCGTTGGCGTAAGCGTTTGAATAATGC
>JBCBDL010000145.1:0-7898 GCA_038529695.1 Pseudomonadota bacterium
GGGGTGCGCCTACGCCAAGGAAGCTGAGTGTCGCTTCGGCGATGATTGCGAGCGCCAGCGAGATCGTCGCGATGACCAATACCGGCGACAGCACGTTGGGCAGTATATGCCGCAGCATGATCGCATAAGGTTTCCGCCCGATCAGGCGCGCCGCCTCCACATATTCTTTGCGTTTCTCAACAAGTGTCGCACCGCGGACCACACGTGCGAACTGGACCCAATCGCTGAGCCCGATAGCGATGATCAGCACCCAGATCGCCATCTGATCGCGATATTCGATAGGTGTGAAACCCTTCGCGATGCCGAAAATCAGCATGGCCACAAGGATTGATGGAAAGGTCAGCTGCACATCCGCCGTGCGCATGATGATCGTTTCGGTCCAGCCGCCGACATAGCCCGATATCAGGCCCAAAGTGATACCAAGCACCATCGCAAACAACACCGCCGCCACGCCGACAAAGAGCGAGATGCGCATGCCGTAAAGGATGGTGGAAAACACATCGCGACCCTGATCATCGGTGCCGAGCAGAAAGGTTTCGCCGGTAAAGGCATTCGGTTCCATCGGTGGCGTGAACCCGTTCATCAGGTTCAGCGATGCCGGATCAAACGGGTTTGTTGGCGCGATCAGCGGCGCAAAGACCGCCGACAGAACCAGGATCGCAACCACGATGGTCGATACAACGGCCACCGGAGACCGTTTGAACGTGTAATAGATATCGCTGTCCAAAAACACGCGCAGGCGCGATTTCTGGATGGGTTTTTCCTTGGCCAGTTGTTGGGAAAGATCGGTCATCAATGGCCCCCGGCCCGATCAACGCGCAAACGCGGGTCGATGAAGAAGTAAAGCATATCCACGATCAAATTGATCGCCACGAACATCACGGAAATCAGCATAAGATACGCAGCCATGACCGGAATATCGACAAACTGGATCGCGTTGATGAAGAGGAGGCCCACACCGGGCCATTGAAACACCGTCTCGGTAATGATCGCAAAGGCGATGATCGCGCCCAGTTGCAGGCCAATCACGGTGATCACCGGGACCATCGTGTTCTTGAGCGCATGACGGAAATTGATCGCCCGCTCTTTCAGCCCGCGCGCGCGAGCGAAGCGGATATAGTCCTGCCGCAAAACCTCTAACATTTCAGAGCGTACAAGCCGCATGATCAGCGTCATCTGATAAAGGCCCAGTGTGATCGCGGGCAGGATCAGAGCCTTTAACCCCGTCTCTGTCAGAAATCCGGTGGTCCAGCCGCCGATCCGCACCGTCTCACCCCGGCCAAAGCTGGGCAACCAGCCCAGCTCAACCGAGAAGATGTAGATCAAAAGAATGCCGATCAGGAAGGTTGGTAGAGACACGCCGATCAGGGACGCCGACATGATGAAGTTTGCGGTAAACCCATTTCGCCTGATTGCGGTGAATACGCCCAAGGCGATGCCAAAGATAATTGCCAAAATGGCTGATACGGCAGCTAGTTCCAAGGTCGCGGGCGCACGCTCTAGCAGGATTTCGGAGACGGGCCGCCCCTGCCGGTAGCTAACCCCGAAATTGCCCTGCACAGCCCCTTCAAGGAACCGGTAATACTGCACCGCAAAGCCCTGATCGAGGCCAAGCTGCTCACGCAGGCGCTCGATATCCTCTGCCGTGCGTTCCTGACCCAGCATGTTGTCGATAGGATCGCCGACAAAACGGAACATCGAAAACGCCACCAGCCCGACAATGATCAGGACCAGGGCCGATTGCCCGACGCGTCGGATGATATATGCGAGCATTCAGTCGCCTCTTGATAGGGTGCAAGGGGGGCCGAAGCCCCGCCTGGCTTAGTTCACGGTGACCCAGCGCAGCAGGAAGAAGTTATCTGGCCGCTGTGTCAATGCGATATTGCTACGTGTCCCCCAGACAAGTGGCTGCACATACATCGGCACGTAAGCCATTTCGTCCTGCAGGATTTGCGCGACCTCATCCAACATGGCCTGACGCGTGGTGTCATCCAGTTCTGATTGGATCAAGGGCAGCAATTCATCGACACGCGCATTCGAATAGCCACCGAAATTCCAGCTCCCCAGCTTCTTTTCCTCATTCGGGGTCGAGGCGAGGAACCGGATTGGGTGTTCTGCGTCGAAGGTGCCCGGTGACCACCCCAAGAGGTACATGTCATAGTTATCGGCCCGCAATTCAGGCCAGTAATTCTGCACCGGCATCGCGTCCAACGTGGCCCTGAGCCCAACCTGCGCCAGCATGCCGGTCACCGCCTGACAGACAGATTCGTCATTCAGATATCGGTCATTGGGGCATTTCAGCCCGAAGGAGAAACCATCGGGATACCCGGCCTCCGCCAAAAGCGACCGCGCGAGGTCTGGATCAAAGGCCGGCCGAACCGCAAGGTCTGTGGAAAAGCCTTGCATCGCTGGGCTGACAAGTTGCGCGACCTCTTCGGCATTCCCGCGCATGATCGTTTGCAGGATTGCAGGCACATTTATCGCATGCGCTACGGCTTGCCGCACACGCGGGTCGGCAAAGGGGTTCACATCTGTCGTCTCTTCCGAGAATTTCAGCGTCTCGGCCTCATGCGGGAAGCCCATCATGATCACACGCGCCTCGATCCCTTGGATCACGCTGATGTCGCTATCCTGCTGCAAGCGTGCGACATCCTGAATGGGGACCGGGTTAATGAAGTCCACATCACCAGACAGCAACGCCGCGACAGCCGTCGCCGGGTTCTGGATCGGGGTCAGTTCGGCACGGGTGATGTTATGCTCAACCTCGCCCCACCAGCCCTCAAACGGTTCAAGCACTGTCCGCAGCCCCGGTTCGCGGGCGGTGACCTGGAATGCGCCTGTGCCATTGGCGTTCAGCGTGGCGTAATTGCCCGCTTCCTTGTCCGGCAGCGTGGCATTGTTCGCCGTGGCCCAGCCGCTATCCATCATCATCCAGTTCGCGATGGAGCTTGGGAAAATCGGATTGGGCGCGGTGGTCATGATATCAACGGTAAAATCGTCAACGACGACGACCTCCGAGACCGGCGCGAACCAAGAGCGGGTGTCAGATGCCTCGTTCGATGCGCGCTGGTAGGAGAACAGCACATCTTCGGCGGTGAAGTCGCTGCCATCATGGAAGGTGACGCTTTGGCGCAGGGTAAAGCGCCAACCTTCGCCATCACCGATCGGTTCCCAAGCGGTAGCAAGGGCCGGTTCAATTGTCATGTCTTTGCCGCGACGGACCAGCCCCTCATAGACATTGTTTAAGAACCCAAGAACCGGGGCGGAATTGACGGCATGCGGGTCCATGGTTTGCGGATCGGTTGTCTGGGCCCAGGTGAACTCTTCGGCCATTGCGACAGGCGCACAAGCAGCAAGAAGGGCCGCAAAATAAAGCGAACGTGACATCATCTTTCCTTTATCAAAAGGGCGAAGTCGCGTGCCTTTTACGCACGCGACGGGCCTGATCGTCTTGGGCAATCCGCACCAGAACAGTGCGGTCGGGCCCTTAGTTCATGGTGAAATACTTCACCTTTGGCTGGTCCTCTGGATCAACCTCGATTCCGACATTCTCGGCCATGCCCCAGTTCAGCACCTGGTGATGGATCGGGATATAAAGGTGCTCATCCTGCACGACGCGCCAAATGCTGGCGATATCCGCGTTCCGCGCATCCAGATCGGTGTTGGACGCCAGCGATTTGATCATCGCGTCTAGGTCATCATTGTCATAGCCGGTACCATTCCATGTACCGATGTCGCTTTCGCGACCATGGACGAGGAAGTTGAAGACATATTCGCTGTCATATGTCGGCACACCCCAACCCAGCATGTAGAAATCGGTGTTCCCATCGGTGATCAGCGGGAAGTGCTGCGCCTTGGGCTTGGCATCGAGATTTACGGTGACGCCAATCTGACCCAGCATGCCAACAGCCGCCTGACAAATCCCTTCGTCATTCACATAGCGGTCATTGGGGCAATCCAAACGGATCGAGAACCCATCCGGATACCCGGCCTCAGCCAATAATTCCTTGGCGCCTTCGACGTCAGTGGTGGATTCGGCATCCATCTCAGCTGTCCAGCCATTCACGAATGGGGGCGCGATCATGCCAGCTGGCTGGCTTTGCCCGCGCATCACAACCTGCTGGATCGCCTCGCGATTGATCGCCATCGACATTGCGCGGCGCACACGGACATCAGCCAGCGGGTTCGCCCCGTCGATATTGTCAGCCTCGATATCATCGGCCCCCATATTCATGCCAAAGAAGATAACGCGGTTTTGCGGGGCCTGCTTGACCACCAGACCATCGGCTGCATTCACACGCTCAAGGTCTTGCACGGGCATGTCTTGCAAGAAATCAACCTCACCCGACAGCATTGCGGCCACACGGGTCGCAGCGTTCTGGATCGGGGTATAGACGATCTCGGTCACATCCATCGGGAACTGATCAATGCCCCAGTAGTTTTCATTGCGTACCATGACAGTTCTGACGTCAGGTTCGCGGCTTTGCAGCACATAGGGACCAGTGCCGTTGGCATTCGTGGTGGCAAACGTGATCTCACCCCCTTCGAAATCCTGCACAGGCACAGTGTTGTTCGCCTCAGTCCAATCCTTGTCCATGATGAACAGGTTCGTCAGGTTGGAGGGCAGGATCGGGTTCGGGCCATCGGTCACAATCTCGACGGTGAAATCATCGACGGCGCGGACCTCCGTGATTGAACCGATCAGCTCTTTCATGTCGGAATTGGGTTGTTTGGCGCGTTCAAAGCTGAACACCACATCCTCGGCGGTAAAGGCCGCGCCATCGTGGAAGGTCACACCTTCACGCAGGTTGAAGACCCAGACATTTGGGTCCTCCGCAGATGGTGCCCAATCTGTCGCCAAGGCCGGTTCGAACGCACCGGTCACGTCGCGGATGATCAACGGTTCGTACATTTGGTGGCGGATCGTGTGGGTGGGCCCTTCGTTTTGCGAATGCGGGTCCAGCGTCAGCGCGTCACCTGAACGCGCCCAGCGCAAGGTTTCCGCGCTCAGCGGTGCGGCGGTCGTCATCAGAACGGCGGCCAGTGTCAATGCCGATGTCGGTTTCATGTGATTTCCCCTGTTGGTGGTTTTCTGCCCAAGAGCGTCGCGGTATCTGCAGGGAATTGCAAGAGGTCGGCATGCGGAATTCTGGGAAAGGCCCGCCAATCATGATGGCATGGGAGGCGCGGATTGCATCGCCCGATCCTTCCCGCTAGCCATGGGCGAAAGGAGCCTGTCTATGACACCTGTCGACCCAATCGCCCTGACCGCTGATCTGGTCCACTGCCCGTCAATCACACCCGATGAAGGCGGTGCGCTGGTGCTGCTTGAGGATGTCCTGACCAAAGGTGGTTTCACCTGCACGCGGGTAGATCGGAGAGGAATTTCAAATCTTTTTGCCCGCTGGGGGCGGCAGGGGGCGAACCGTAGCTTCGGCTTTAACGGGCACACGGATGTGGTGCCGCTCGGGGATGAAAAGGCATGGACGATGCCGCCTTTTGGCGCGGAAATCAAAGACGGCTATCTGTACGGGCGCGGTGCGACAGACATGAAGTCGGGCGTTGCTGCTTTTGCCGCTGCCGCGATTGATTTCGTGGCTGAGACACCCCCGGATGGTGCCGTCATCCTCGCCATAACTGGCGACGAAGAAGCGGATGCTTTGCATGGCACGACGGCCTTGCTAGACTGGATGGCAGCCAACAATGAGGCCATGTCAGTCTGTCTTGTAGGCGAACCCACCAGCCCAAATGTCATGGGCGAGGCGATGAAAATCGGGCGGCGTGGGTCGATGACCGCTTTTTTCACCGTGACCGGTGTGCAGGGCCATTCGGCCTATCCGCATCGCGCGAAAAACCCGATGCCCGCGATGGCGCGGTTGATGGATGTGTTGTCGTCGCACGAGTTGGACCAGGGCACAGATCATTTTGACCCGTCATCCCTCCAGGTTCTGACCATCGACACAGGCAATCCCGCAACCAATGTGATCCCCTCCCAAACGCGCGCAACCGTCAATATCCGTTTCAACGATCAGCATTCAGGCGCAAGCCTGACCGCATGGATGCAGGAAGAGGCCAACAAAGTCGCTGCTGATTTCGACGTGCTTATCGAGATGGCGGTGAAGATTTCAGGCGAGAGCTTCGTCACCCCACCCGGCGATCTGTCAGATCTGGTGGCGCATGCAGTTGAGGCCGAGACGGGACGAAAGCCGGAATTGTCGACATCAGGCGGCACTTCCGACGCACGCTTTGTAAAAGATCATTGCCCTGTGGTGGAATTTGGTCTTGTCGGAAAGACCATGCATCAGGTGGATGAGCGGGTCGCGGTGGACCATGTGCATCAGCTCAAAGCGATCTACAAACGCATCCTGACGGACTATTTCGCATGATTTCGGTTGTTGAGGATTACGGCCCCTGCATCGCATTGCGCCGCAAAGTGTTCATCGAAGAACAGGGCATTGCCGAGACCGATGAGATCGATGATCTGGACGACCAGGCGATCCATCTGCTCGCTATCGACGATGGGCGCCCCGTTGGCACGGCGCGGCTTTTGATCGAAGGCGAAATCGGCAAGATCGGACGGATTTGCGTGCTGCCTGATCAGCGCGGCACAGGTCTGGGTAAGGATTTGGTCAAAGCCGGTATCGACCATCTGCGCAAAGTTCCTGGTGTGACCACCGCGAAACTGGGTGCGCAGGATCATGCAATCACGTTTTATGCCAAACTTGGCTTTGAACCTATCGGGCCATTTTACGACGATGCGGGCATTCCGCATCAGGATATGGTTCTTGCGCTTTAGCAAGACTTTTCAAAAAGTCTTGCCAAAAGCCTTCGAAGGCTTTTGCGCAATTCCTTCCAAGGAATTGGCGTGCTAGGCGGGGTCATGGCACAGATCCCTTCAAAGTCCGAAATCCTGACCTGGATTTCGGAAAACCCCACGAAGACAGCAAAACGTGACATCGCAAAGGCCTTTGGGATTAAGGGGGCTGCGCGCATTGACCTGAAACGCCTGCTGCGCGAATTGCAGGACGAAGGCAAACTTGCCAAACGCCGGTCGTCTTACCGCGATGCCGAAGAACTCCCGCCCGTCGCGGTGCTTGAAGTGGTTGGAGCGGATGCAGATGGCGATCTTTTCGCCCGCCCGCTCGAATGGAAAGGGTCAGGGGCAGAGCCGCGCATTCTGATGATGCTGCGCAGCAGTGACCCGGCCTTGGGCGCGGGTGATCGCATTCTAGGGCGGCTCACTGTCGACAAGACCGAAGACCACAGCCACACCGCCCGCATGATCCGCAGGATCGGGACGAACCCGCAGCGTATTCTGGGCGTGTTCCGCGCAAGCTCAGAAGGTGGACGCGTCCTGCCCATCGACAAAGGATCCGACAAACAATGGACTGTCGCCGCAGGGGCCACCGGTGGGGCGAAGGATGGCGAATTGGTTGAGGCCGAACAGGCCGGCCCAAAGGGCCGCCTTGGCCTGCCCAAAGCGCGGATCGTCGCCCGTTTGGGGGACCCGACAGAACCGCGTGCCGTATCGCTGATCGCTATTCACCAACATGGCATCCCATATCATTTCCCCGATGAAGTCGTGGCAGAGGCTGACGCCGCCAAACCTGCAGGACTTGGCCAGCGTAAAGATCTGCGCGACATGCCCCTGATCACCATCGACCCCTGGGACGCGCGCGACCATGACGATGCCTGTTTTGTCGAAGCGGATAGTGACCCCAAGAACAAGGACGGCTTCATCATCTGGGTCGCCATCGCCGATGTTGCCTATTACGTGACGCCAGGCTCTGAACTTGACCGCGAGGCACGCAAGAGGGGCAATTCCACCTACTTCCCGGATCGTGTCGTGCCGATGCTACCCGACAGGCTATCGGGAGACCTTTGCTCTCTGCATGAAG
>JBCBDL010000146.1:0-7814 GCA_038529695.1 Pseudomonadota bacterium
GCCCCCCTCAGACCCGCACCAATCACGCCAACCTTTTTCACCTTCTGATCGGGTGCTTCGGGGCGGTTTGCTCCCTTTTCAAGGGCTTCCTTGTTGATAAACAAGCTGCGGATCATGGCGGACGAGCTTGGGTTCATCAGGACATTTGTGAACCAGCGTGCCTCGATCTTGATGGCTGTGTCGAAGGGGACCAATGCGCCTTCGTAGACGGCTGACAGCAGTGCCTTGGCCGCAGGATAGACACCTTGGGTCTTGCCGTTGACCATGGCCGACGCACCAACGAATGTCATGAAACCGGCGGGGTGGTACGGCGCACCGCCGGGCATCTTGTAGCCTTTTTCGTCCCATGGCTTGACGATCTTAGGTTCCGACAGGACCCAGGCCTTTGCAGCCGAGAGTAATTCATCGGCAGGCACAACCTCATCCACGACACCTGCGGCTTTCGCCTTCTTGGGATCGTTCAGCTTGCCTTCAAGCAACAGCGGCGATGCCCCCATCGCACCCAGCTTGCGGGCCAGACGGGTTGTGCCACCTGCACCGGGGAAGATACCAACCAAAATCTCTGGCAGGCCAATCTTGGCCTTTGGATTATCAGCCGCAAAGATGCGGTGGCAGGCCAGCGGGATTTCCAGACCGATGCCAAGTGCCGTACCGGGCAGGGCGGCGGCAATGGGCTTGCCGCCTTTGTTGGTCTTGGGGTCCATCCCTGCACGTTCGATCCGGCGCAGGACGCCATGCATTTCCATGACACCTTCGAACAGACCGCGGGCAGGGTCATCGCCTGCGCTTTCTTTCATCTTGGCGATGATGTTGAGGTCCATGCCGCCAGCAAAGGAGCCCTCTTTGCCGGATGTGATAATGATGCCCTTCACGGCATCGTCGGCCAAAGCCTTGGCCACCAGCGCATCAAGGTCCTCAAAACCCTGCTGGTTCATCACGTTCATAGATTTGCCAACGGTATCCCAGGTAATTGTGGCAACGCCATCGGCGTCAACGGACATGGTAAAATCTGTCATAGAGAGGTCCTTTCAGGATCGATATCAAGGTCGGGCAAATGCGGTGTGTCCGCAACTTCGGCCCAGAGATGAAAACGGCCTTCGCCATTTAGAATGGCATTGGCGCAATGGGTTTCACGCCAGACGCCATCAGCACAACGCTTCAGGCGGACGCGGTTCGGATAGGGCGGGATCAGGCGGGTGCCGTGACGGATCAGATGGCTTTCGTGAATGCCGCGTATGTCGTCCTCGGCATGGAAATACGCTTCTTTCGCGATCCGGAAGAAATCGGTCATCCCGATGTCGTTGTACTTGTCGGCGAATTTGTGGAAAGCGCTTTCCATCTCTTCGACGGTTGTCACAATTTGCGTTGCGGTTTCTGTCCGCATGCAATGCGGCAACTCGATCGTTTCGCGAAACGCGGCGAAATCCCGTGCCATCAGCGCTGCCGTTGTCCGGTCCAGGTGATCTTGATAAATCAACATCGCCCGCTTGTTGGTCGCACCCTGCGGGTCAAGAGCACGGGCCTGGGGCAGGTCATCGCTCAGCGCATAGTCGGTCCTTGTTACCTTCCAATGGCCATCAATACGTTCCAAAACCGAATAGACCGGATAAGGCGGGGTAAGCTCTTTGCCATGCCGTATCACATAACTGGTATGCGTCGCTTCCACCCGATCGGGCCCGTGAAACTCGGCGGCTTCACAGGTGCGGCGCAGTTCAGTCACGCCAATGGATTGAAAATGATGACACATTTGATCGAATGCTGTGCGTAGATCATCGCGGGTCAGAAGCCTGATTTCCCGATGAGCAGTGGTCATGGTTTGCGGCAATCCGAACACGGCGGCAAAGCTGTCAAAATCCTGTTGCATGAGAGCGTCTGCCGTCACCTTCAACAGGTATTCCGAAATCTCGCGCGCCGTCTTCAGTTCGGGTTGCTGCATACTGACCTATACTCGTTCAATGATCGTTGCCGCCCCCATACCAGATGCAATGCAAAGTGTCGCGAGGCCTGTTCCCTGACCGGTGCGTTCTAGCTCATCCAGCAGCGTGCCGATGATGATCGCGCCGGTTGCGCCAAGTGGATGACCCATCGCGATAGAGCCGCCATTGACGTTTACGACCGCTGGATCGACGTCGAACCGCTGCAGGAAGCGCAGCACGACCGATGCGAAGGCTTCGTTCACTTCGAACAAATCAATATCTCTGATCGCCATGCCGCTGTCGTCGAGGATCTTTTCCGTCACAGGCACGGGGCCTGTCAGCATGATCGTCGGATCAAGACCGATCTTGGCCGTATGCTTAATGACCGCGCGGGGTTTCAGGCCCATGGCGTCGCCATATTCTTTGGAGCCGATCAACACGCCAGCCGCCCCATCCACGATCCCGGAGGAGTTCCCGGCATGGTGGATGTGGTTGATCTTTTCCAGATGCGGGTACTTCATCAGCGCGACCTTATCAAAGCCGGGCATGACCTCACCCATCTGCTGGAATGATGCGTTCAACGCACCTAGGCCCTGCATATCAGTGCCAGGGCGCATGTATTCGTCGTTGTCGAGGATGGTGATGCCATTCACGTCCTTCACCGGAACAATGGATTTCTCGAACCGCTTGTCGTCCCATGCCGCTTTGGCACGTTTCTGGCTTTCAACGGCCAGCGCGTCCGCGTCGTCGCGCGTGAACCCGTATTCAGTCGCGATGATGTCGGCTGAGATACCTTGCGGGACGAAATAGGTGTCCATCGCGATGGATGGGTCCACTGCAATCGCCGCGCCATCAGACCCCATCGCGACCCGGCCCATCATCTCCACGCCACCGGCGATATAGGCCTGACCGGCCCCGCCTTTGACCTGGTTGGCGGCGAGATTGACGGCCTCCATACCGGAGGCACAGAACCGGTTGATGGCCAGACCAGGGATCGACTGATCAAGGTCTGAGGCCAGCACAGCCGTCCGCGCCAGGCATCCGCCTTGTTCGCCGACCTGCGTGACATTACCCCAGATCACATCCTCAACGGCATGGCCTTCCAGATTGTTGCGCGCTTTCAGCTCATTCAGCACACCCGCAGACAGGCGCGCGGATGTCACCTCGTGCAGGCTGCCGTCTTTTCGGCCCTTGCCCCGTGGTGTGCGCACGGCGTCATAGATATAGGCTTCGGTCATTCTTTCCTCCAATTAGGTCGCATCACCCAAGGGCGCGCGGCATCAGGTCATAAGGGTGTTTCCAACCGGGCGTGGCGGCGATGCCGTCAAGCCAACGGTTGATATTCGGGTACTGGGTACGGTCGAAGGTGAAATCTTCTTCGTAGAACAGGTAGCCACAGCATGCGATGTCAGCGATCGTGATTTCGTCCGTTGCCAACCAGTCGCGGCCCGTCAGGTGCGTTTCGATCACTTTCAGTGCTGAGGCGAGCCGCATGGCCATGAACGCATTCACATCCGCATTGCGTTTCGCCTCAGGTAAGAAGTTCATGTTGAATCGCAATGGGCCGGCGACACCCGACACTTTGTGATTGTCAAAAAACATCCAACGCAGCACTTCGCGGCGTTCGTTTGCCGATTTACCGCCCAGCTTGCCGGTCTTGGAGCTGACATAATCCTGAATGACGCCCGATTGGGTCAGAACGGTATCACCGTCTTCAAGCACAGGGACTTCGCCCATGACGTTCAACGCCTTGAATTCCGGGCTCCGGCTCTCACCTTTGAAGAAATCCACAAAAACAGGTTCCCATGCCTCGTCGGCAAGGGTTAGGGTCAACGCAGCTTTGTAGGCGTTGCCGCTCTCGCCAAAGCAGTAGAGTTTCATGGACATGTGAAAGGCCTCCCAAACCAATCAGTGACGCAATTTGCGTCGAAAGAGGGCGCGTGTTCCGCGCCCCCTTGCGATCAGCTTAGAAGTTTGCTGCTTCAAGCGCCATCACAGTGTCGGCACCCGTGTTGATGCGGGACAGATGCATGGATGTCGCGGGCAACTGACGCGCCATGTAGTAGCGGCCTGTCGCGATCTTTGTTTCATAAAATTCGGTGTCGGATGCACCGCCTTCCAGCGCTTCCATCGCAGCCTTTGCCATCCGCGCCCACATCAGACCCAGGCAAACATGGCCCATCATGTGCATGAAGTCGTAAGAGCCAGACAGCGCATTGTTCGGCTTGGTCGCGTTCTGCATGAAGTACATGCCAGCGGCCTGAAGGTCCTTCGACGCGGCCTTGAGTGGCTCAAGGAAGTCAGCCTTTAGCGCTTCGTTGCCTTCGTTTTCCTTGATGAAGGTTTTGACCATCTCAAAGAAGGCCATCACGTGCTTGCCGCCGTCCTGCGCGAGCTTCCGACCCACCAGATCAAGCGCCTGCACACCGTTCGCGCCTTCATAGATCATCGCGATCCGGGCGTCGCGGGCATATTGCGACATGCCCCATTCTTCGATGTAGCCGTGGCCGCCATAGACCTGTTGCGCTGCTGTTGCGTATTCAAAGCCTTTGTCGGTCAGGAAGCCTTTGATGACGGGTGTCATCAAAGAGATCAGGCCGTCTGCGTCCTTGTCTTCGTTCTTATGCGCCCGGTCGATCAGCATCGCACCCCAATAGGTAAATGCGCGCGCGCCTTCGACAAAGCTCTTCTGATCCATCAGGTTGCGGCGGATATCAGGATGCACGATCAGCGGGTCGGCGGGGCCATCAGGGTTCTTGGCACCCGTCACATCGCGGCCTTGCAGGCGGTCGTTGGCGTAAGCGACAGCATTTTGATACGCGCTTTCGGCTTGTGCATAGCCTTGCAGGCCCACACCCAGACGTGCCTCGTTCATCATGACGAACATCGCACGCATGCCTTTGTGTTCTTCACCGATCAGGTAACCCGTCGCTTCGTCATAGTTCATCACGCAGGTCGAGTTCCCGTGGATGCCCATCTTTTCTTCGATCTTGCCAACGGAAACGCCATTGCGCTGCCCCAAGGACCCATCATCGTTCACGATAAACTTGGGCACGATGAAAAGGCTGACCCCTTTAATCCCTTCCGGACCGCCTGGGATCTTCGCCAGAACAAGGTGGATTACATTCTCGGACATGTCGTGATCACCAGCCGAGATAAAGATTTTCTGACCCGACACCTTATAGGTGCCATCTTCCTGTGGCTCCGCCTTGGTGCGCATCAGACCCAGATCCGTCCCGCAATGCGGCTCGGTCAGGTTCATTGTTCCGGTCCACTCACATGACGCCAGTTTAGGCAGATACATGTCTTTTTGCGCCTCTGACCCGTGGGCCAGAATGGCAGATAGGGCACCGTGGGTCAGACCCTGGTACATGTTGAACGCCATGTTGGCGCTGACCATCGGTTCTTGGGCCGCGGTGTGCATGACGTAAGGCAGACCCTGGCCGCCATACTGCTCAGGGACGTCCATGGCGGTCCAACCGCCTTCTTTCATCTGCGCGAAGGCTTCTTTGAAACCTGTGGGCGTCCGCACAACGCCGTTTTCCAACACACAGCCTTCGGTGTCACCCACGACGTTCAGAGGGTGCAGTACCTCGGTTGAAACTTTGCCGGCTTCTTCTACAACCGCACCCGTGAACTCGCGATCAAGGTCTTCGAAACCAGGGATATCCTGTTCGCTGACGCGCAGAAGGTCATGCAATACAAACTGGATGTCTTTGGTAGGTGCGTTGTAGATCGGCATGTCATGTCTCTCCGTTTGATCTTGTGCGATCGTCGGACCTGATGTTCAGGCCGCGACGGTTTTCTCTTTGGCCAGTTGGGACAGTTTGTCGGCCCCCCAGACCATTTGTTCCTTCAGCTCGCCAATGGCTTCTTCCAACTCGGCCTTTTGGGCTTCCATATCGGCGAGATGCTTTTCTGCCAGCTCATATGTCTTTGCCAACTGTGTCTCTTGCCCGTCATCCATGTGGTAAAGGTCAAGCAGTTGACGAATTTCTTCCAACGAGAAACCAAAGCGCTTGCCGCGCAGGATCAGCTTCAGGCGCGCGCGGTCGCGTTTGGTAAACAGGCGCTTTTGGCCCTCACGGATTGGGAACAGCAGTTCCTTGGCCTCGTAAAAGCGAAGAGTGCGCGGCGTCACGTCAAATGCGTCACACATTTCGCGGATGTTCAATGTATCGGTCGTCATCGTTCTATTCCTCTATGCGTGTTTCGAATGGCACGCACTTGCGGAGCTTGGATGTACCATACAAGCAAAGTTGACGTTGACGTAAACGGAACGTGGCGTCATTTCGCGGTTGACGAAAGGTCAGCAAAGATGACGCCGGGTCAGGGGTAATTAAAAAACAGGGAAGATTTTCATTTTATTCCCCGCAAACGATTTGAATAAGGATTTTGAGCCTCTGAAAGGTAATAGTTGCGCAGCATTGAGCGCGCCAAATCCTCGCCTCGCTTCCGATCGCCGGGCGTCGCACTGAAAAGAATGTGAAGCCATCTTGGAGGCTGCCCCAATGTCACCTGCCGATCAGGGTAGGTGGTTGCGGCCTTTCGCAAACCACAACCACGTGGATCAAAGGCCGCGCCAGACGCGCTCGTCAGCAGGCGTTTGAACCGTCTTACAATGGTGGTGCCTTACACCGTGGACGCTGTGGCCTGTTCGTCTTCGACACTGATGTCCAGTGCGAACGCTTCACGCAGTTCGGTGCGTAGGTCCTTTCCACCTCTGCCCGCATTGCCGGGATCAAGGTGATCAGCACTGACGAAAACGCCTTCGCCGGGGAAGTAGCCTCTTTTCGACTCATCGGTAAAAATGATGTCGTCTGTATCATTCTTTGCCAGCAATCGTAGGTAGCGCAGCAAGTCTTGATCATCATAAATGGCCGTGCGGGCCTGCGTGGAGAGCTGATTGACTCTGTCACCCAGAACGTCAAACAGGGCTGCTTCAGGATCATCATCCAGATGAAGTCCGAATGCCTCGCGCAGTTGCGTGTGCAAATCCTTTTGTTGGCCGGCCACATTGCTACCATCAAGGTGATAGGCGCTCACAAATACACCTTCGCCCGGATAAAGGCCCGGCTCCTTGGCATCTGAGAAGACGATCCCACCATTGTCGTTTATCGATGACAATTCGATAAAGTGCATCAGCTGATCATCATTGCGAATAGCAACACGCGCCTGCGTTGGCAGTTTCGTCGCGTCGGCACCAAAGGCTTTGAAGATGATCGAGTCCTTCACGCGGCGGTCGACGACCTCATCACGTACATGATTGCGGTTTCCGGCTGCCCCATCGTTCAGCGGAGGTTCAGGTAGCCGCGTTTCATGTGCACTATCAGCAGGAGGTAGGCCAACAACGCGCCGCAACGTGTCATGTAAATCCTCGGACTGCCCGTTACGTTTGTCCGCAGATAGGTGATACCCTTGCACCACAATCGTACCGTCGCGTTGCAAACCAACATTTGCCTCCGAACTAAAGACGATTGATCTATTATGCCTTTGGATTTGACACAAGCGCGGCATCAACTGATCGTCAGCGCAAATCTTGGCGCAGGCTGCCTTGTCCAGCCTTTTCTGGTTCCCAAACGTCAATTTTTCCAAGATGTTTTCACGCGCATCGTTCTTAAGTTGCTCTGGGCGCAGTCGTTGGCTCGCTGGCATGAGTGATTTTTGAACGGCGCGCTGGCGCACGGGCACGGGTAGGGTACGGTCTTTCGGTCCGGCACTAAAAATGGGTAGACCTTTGATAAAGCTCCGCGCAATCTCCATAAATTTTTGAAAGCCAGAGACTTTGTTGTGCGCGCTAAGAGGTTTTACCTGGCCCGAACCTTCGTGATATTTGAACCTGCGTTCGATCGGATTAGTGTCGCGACGGTGTTTTGCTTGCGCTGCAATGCGGTCATA
>JBCBDL010000147.1:0-7753 GCA_038529695.1 Pseudomonadota bacterium
TCGGAGAGTTGCGGGCGCTTGTCCTCGCGCGCTTCGACCTGCGCGAATCCGGGTCCATCGAACAGGATGCTGATGTCGTCATGTTCGTGTTCCGCGAAGAGTATTACAAAGAACGCGAAAAACCCGGCGATCACGAAATGGAAAAGATGGCCCAGTGGCAGGAAGAGATGGAGCGTCTGCATGGCAAGGCCGAAGTCGTCATCGGCAAACAGCGCCATGGGCCTATCGGCACTGTTGAACTGAGCTTCGAGGGGCGTTTCACACGATTCGGAAACCTCGTGAAGCCATGGCAGCAAGGCGACGATCAACAATTCTGATCGCGCCCCCATGATTGTTTTCTATAGGTGCACAAGCGCCCGATGCTGCTCGCCTTATTGCTGACATGAAAGCGACATTTTTTCCGCTTTCATGCCACTTTTTTTTCACATTGCGTTCATCTTTGTGTAAGCTCTCATTAGGGATTTTGGGCTATTGGTAACATTATGTTGAGTTACGATTTCGATATTTATCACACCGATGCGACGCAGTCAGACAACGGATTGGGAAGCGCTCGGGGTCTGACGATGGACGGTCAGCGCCGGTCAGATAACGTCATTGCAGTTTTCCGTGATCAGGAAACAACAGACGCAGTCACCGCCGCCCCACCCGTCATACGTTTGTTTCTGGAAGAAACCGGGTTTGGCTTTGCAACCGCGGACAATATCACCCAATCAGGTTATGTGCCCGCAACTGATGATGCGACGCGTCAGGATCTTGTCGCGCAACTGACCCAAACGCTGTCCAACCGGGCGCTGAAAAAGGCGCTTAGCCGTGTCGCACGGCAAAGCGAATTTGATGTCGTCGCGTTTATTGCCGCTGTCGTTTCACCAGACGATAATCAGGATGCAAACCCGGAACATGCGATACCGCAATCAAAGGTGATACCACGGCGTCCCGGACAGCTGCGCTGCAAAGGTATCAAAAGCCGGATGCGTCCGCACTAATAAGCACCCCGCTGAAACACCCAATGGCCCCGCCCAATGCTGCCTAGCTGCGGTGATGGGCCGCTGGCTGTGCAAACATGGCAAGCCAAACCATGTCATCCGTCGTTGTTGTGCCGCAAAACGCGCTTGACCTGGAGTAACTCCAATAGGCTACCTCAATAGCCATCGGAGGTGACCCCATGCGAATCAACGAAGCGGCAGATCGGTCCGGGCTCAGCCAGGACACGATCAGATTCTACGAAAAATCCGGCATGCTGGACACAATCCAGCGTGACGCGCGTGGCTGGCGCGTCTTCAGCGCGGATGACATCAACTGGCTGACCACGCTTGAACGCTTGCGTGCGACGGGCATGCCACTGGACGACGTCAAACTGTTTGCGATCTCTGCTCACGCACCAAATCGCGATGCGCCTGAAGAACGCGCCAAACGGCTCGCATTGCTCGAGCGGCACGCCGTAACGCTTGCGCAACGCGAGGCAGAGTTGAAGTCCTGCAAGCAATTCCTCACCCACAAAATCAATCTCTACCGCAATTCACTGGAGGTCGCAGATGGCTGATTTCAAACATATTTCGACCGAACCGCGGCTTGGACTGGGCTGCTGGGCTATTGGTGGTCCATTCTTTGCGGATGGACACGCTGTGGGTTGGGGTGAAGTCGATGATGCCGTATCCAAAGCGGCGATCAAAACCGCAATTGACCTTGGCGTCCGGCACTTCGACACAGCACAAGCCTATGGATGCGGGCATTCCGAGATGGTTCTTGGCGAAGCGCTGCAGGACCACCCGGATGTGGCAATCGCCACCAAAATCGGGATCAACATTGATACCGAAACCAAAGAACTGACCGGCCACATCACCGACCCAGCCTTGGTCAGACAAAGCATTGATGCATCGCGCAAACGCCTTGGCCGCGACCGGATTGATCTGGTCTTGCACCATGTCAACGAAATGGACATCGAAACCGCGCGTCCGACATTCGACATGCTTGCCGAGCTACACACCGAAGGCGTCATTGGCGCCTATGGCTGGTCAACTGATTTTCCGCAAAGCACCAAAGCCTTTGCTGACCACCCCGGATTTACGGCTGTCGAGCACGCGATGAACGTGTTCCGACCCGCGGGTTATATGGTGCCGGTGGTTGAAGATTTGGGCCTGTTGTCGCTGATCCGTTCGCCACTGGCGATGGGGGTGTTGGGCGGTCGGTATGATGCCGCAACGCAGTTCAGCAAGGATGAAATTCGCGGCAGCAATCGCGGCTGGCAGGATTACTTCAAAGACGGCAAGATCACTGACGCCTATCTTGCCCAGCTCAACGCCACCCGCGATGTTCTGACCAGCGACGGTCGTAGCCTGGCCCAAGGCGCACTCGCCTGGCTTTGGGCGCGGACACCAAATGCAATGCCGATCCCTGGCTTTCGCACGCCTGAACAGGCGACCGACCTTTGCGGTGCCCTGGCCCATGGTCCGCTGAGTGCAAGTCAGATGGCCGAGATTGAGACATTGCTAGATCGCCCGGATGAGGGACCACCACAAGCACGTTAAAAAAACTTGGGAATAAAATCACAAGCTGCTGCGTAACAAGGATAAGAGTGCCAGGTCAGGTGAACTCTGTCAGATATGCAGGAGTTTGAAATGAAACAGATTTTAGCGCTCACGCTGGTGACATTTGTCGCCGGCTGTGACGCGGCTTACGCTTATGGATTGTCATATGACGACCAGACAAGAACCGCGTCCGTAATGAAAACCGACGGCAGTTTGACCGATGCGCGCGGCATGACACTTTACACTTTTGACGAAGACAGTGCCGGTGTTTCCAACTGTTACGACAGCTGCGCCGAAAACTGGCCGCCTTATCTTGCGGGACGCGAAAAGATCGTCGGGCTGACACGGATCGATCGACGCGACGGCACGCAACAATGGGCCAAAGATGGCGCACCGCTTTATTATTGGATCGGCGATACACGGCCGGGTGACACGACGGGCGACGGCGTGCGCGGTGTCTGGCACGTCGCGCAATAGGCAGGATAGTCCGGTGATCGTCGCATTCGCACCTCAGACAGGCACGGGCCAGTTGGCGCGCGTGCGCCACTCACAAAATCAACCCATTGAAAGGCGCTGCAAAATCGCCGATGGTGGGCGGAATGTGATGCCTACCCCTGCCACTCAGCCACGCGATGTCATGACACCCGACCAATTCAAGACGGAAATGATCGGTCTTCTTCCGCGGCTGCGCCGCTTTGCCCTGACGCTGACGCGATCCGGCCCGGACGCCGACGATTTGTTGCAGGACGCCTGTACAACAGCCCTGCAGAAGTGGCAGCAATACGACCCGTCGCAACCGTTCGACCGATGGATGTTCCGGGTCATAAGAAACCTATGGATCAGCGAAATCCGCAAGCGCAAGGTGCGACAGGGCGAAGGCCAGATCGACGCCGAAGAGGCAAACGAGCTGCAAACCGCAGGTTCGGCTGAGGAAACGCTGACCGCGCAACAGGTCCGCCGCAAGGTCGCAGACCTGGATCAGGACCTCGCCCAACCGCTGATGCTCGTCTGTTCGGAAGGTTATAGCTACAAAGAAGTCTCAGAACTCCTAAATATACCCATAGGCACGGTGATGAGCCGCATTCACCGCGCACGTAAGTTACTGGTGTCACATTTGTCGGTAGAGGAGAGTTTGCAGTCATGACAGACTTTTCCATAAAGCTGAGCGCCTATTTAGACGGCGAACTTGGCGTCGTTGAAACGGCCGAAGTCGAAGCCCGGCTTGAGTCCGATCCGCAAGCGCGCGTGGAACTTGACGAACTGATTCAAGCCGATGCAGCCGCGCAAGAAGAGTTTGAAAAGATGCTGGATGAACCGGTGCCATTCGCGCTGGCCCAGCAGATCAAGAACACGACACTTGAACCCAGGGCCGCTGCGCCCCGCCCCATCTGGGGCACGCTGGCGGCCAGCCTGGTGATGTTGGTGCTTGGTGGTGCCGGTGGTTATCTGGTCCGCGGCGAAAGCGCGCCGGTGCAAACCGCGGGTTGGCTCGCCGATATCGCCGATTATCACGAGGTCTATGCCAGCCAGGGCCGGCATCTGGTCGAGGTTGGCGCCGACGAATCCGATCACATTGAAACGTGGCTGGGCAACACGATCGGTACGCCGTTCAGCATCCCCGATCTAAGCGCATATGGGCTGACCTTCGAAGGCGGGCGGCTTTTGGTGGCCAATGCGAAACCCGTCGCCCAGTTGATGTACCGGTTGGAAGACGGCACCGTGGTCGCCTTGTGCTTGCAGCAAAGCAGCCGCCCCAACCCCGAAACGCTTGAGTTCCGCGAACAGACGATCAACGGTTTTGATTTCGTCTCATGGACGGCCAATGGCGCCGATTACGTGGTCATCGGGCCCGGCGGTCAACCGGGCTTGTCCGACATGGCAGCCAGCGCCGCGCTTGAGATCTGAATTCATTCAGCCGGTTCTTGTGGCTTGGGCTTCAGAAACGGATGCACAAACTGGCGCCAATATCCTTTGGGTACGGTATCGCCGATGACCCCGTAATCTTCGGGCCACTTGTCTTCTGGCAGGTGATGCGTGCCGAACAGCCAATCATAGATCGGGAAATGGCTGGCATAGTTGATATCAATCGCCTCACGGTCGGACCCGTGGTGCCAATGATGAAAACGCGGCGTGACGAGAAAGCGCTCAATAAAGCCAAAGCGCCAGCCGATATTGGCGTGGATAAAACTGGAATAGAAATAGACGATCAGCAGGTAGGCTTGGATCGCCTCCGGCTTGAACCCCAGCGTAAACATCGGCACGGCCGTCAATGCGCGCAAGACGCCAATTTCCACAAAATGCATCCGGGCACCGGCCAGCCAGTCCATCTTTTTCGTGGAATGATGGATCGCATGGAACCGCCAAAACACCGGGAATGTGTGAAACGCCCGATGCACCCAATATTGCACAAAATCCGTGGCCATCATGATAATGATCACCTGCAGCCAGAACGGCAGCGTCACGATATAGATCCGCACGTCATCCAGCGGGATCTGCGCATTGACATAGTTGGACGGGGCCAGCGTGATAAAGCCCAGGATCTGCACCAACATCGATGACACGAGGTAGTAAAACATGTCCTCCTGCCATTCCTCGCGGAATACGATCTGTTCGGACCGGGCTGGAAAGAAGCGTTCCAGCGGGACAAACAGAAAACCAACGATCAGGACATTAATGATGAAGTAATCAAGGCCGAAATAGAAACTCTGCGGCGCATCACCCGCAATCTGCGGCTGCGTTGTTGCCATCAGCGATGCGACCACGGATATCGCTAGCGCTGTCCAACCCAGCGATTTGCGCGCGGAAAGGATCAGACTAAGAAGTGAAAGCGCGTAACCGGCCAGCAAAGTGAACCGCAAAAAGGCGGTGACGATGCCACTGTCCTGAATGAACGCGATTTCAGGATATGACAGCGTTTCAGGGAACCACCTTAGCAGAACGATCAAAAAGCCGGCGATGGAGGCAAGCAATGCCAGTGACCCCGACAACCAGCCACTGCCTAAAGGGCGCTGGTCGCGGGGCGTTTCTAACTGTGTGATGACTTTCTTCAAGATACCCAAGACACACCTCGTCCAATCGTTTGCGCCACGTTAGCCAGACAATTTGGACCAGAAAATGGCGGTTTTCCTCTATTCTGCCGCGTGTGCGGTGCGCACATCTGTACGTACAGGATATGTACAGGTTCTGTACGCAATCTGTACGCCGCCGAATGCGACGCGTGTTAAGACTTTCACGTATGGCTTAACCAACACGAAACCTTTGCCACCGTTTTGTTAACCTCTTGCCGCGCCTGAATTGCCCTGCCACAAGGTGCGCATGAGCACCGGACGCCTCACAATCGACCTTGACGCCGTTGTCGCCAATTGGCGCGCCTTGGATGATATGACCACCTGCAAAACTGCCGCTGTGGTCAAGGCGGATGGCTATGGCCTGGGGGCTGCGAATGTGGCCAAAGCGCTGTTCAAAGCAGGCGTGCGCCAGTTCTTTGTGGCCGTCGCGGAAGAGGCGATTGCCATTCGCGAAGAGCTGGGCCCGAAACCCGATATCAGCGTCTTTTCTGGTCATATGAAAGGCGACACGGACCTAATCCGTGAGCTGCGACTGACGCCGATGATCAACAGCGTTGAACAGCTGACACAACATCTCGAAACACTGCCTGGCCACCCTTTTGGGATCCAGCTTGATACCGACATGAACCGGCTGGGCATGGAGATGCAGGAATGGGCCGCTGTGGCCGAACTCGCGCTGTCACAGAACCCGACACTGGTCATGTCGCACCTGGCCTGCGCGGATGAGCCCGATCATCCAATGAACCCGCATCAGCTTGATAACTTTCGGAAAATGACCGACGGGATCAGCGCGCCCCGGTCTCTAGCGGCGACGGGCGGCATCCTGCTTGGCCCCGAATATCACTTTGATCTCACCCGCCCCGGCATTGGCCTTTACGGCGGTCACCCCTTTGCGGCAGCACAGGCGACCATCGAACTCGACCTGCCAATCATCCAGATCCGCGATGTGGGTGAGGGTGAAGTTGTCGGTTACGGAAACACTTGGCAGGCCGAACGCCCATCCCGCGTTGCGACCGTCTCTGGTGGCTATGCAGATGGCATTTTTCGTATCCTGTCTGACAAGGCCACGCTCTATCACGGCGATCAGCCCTGCAAGGTCATCGGGCGTGTTTCGATGGATCTCTTGACCATCGACATCACCGACCTGGCCGAGATGCCGAACAGACTGACCCTGGTTGGCCCACAACAAACAGTTGATGACCTCGCCACGCAAGCACACACGATCGGGTACGAGGTGCTCACACAGCTTGGGCGACGCTACAATCGCAAAACCTTTGGGAAGTAGGTACGTCCTCCCTACATAGATCAAAGGTTTCATTAAGGTTTCTCATGTTAAATATCCTACGCATCGCCAATCTGTCGTTGTTAATCCTTTTTCCGATCGCCTGGTTCGCACCGCTCATGCGCGCCGGGCTATTACCGCTTTTCGGATTGAACGAAATCAGCGTGATTACTGGCATGCAGGCGTTGTGGGAAAGTGATGTGGCGCTGGCTTTGCTTGTGACTGCTTTCGCGCTTTTCGCGCCTTACCTCAAGACCATCGGAATAGCACTTGTACACTTTAACTTATTGAAAGATAATACAATTCCAGTGCTGTCCTGGATCGGCAAACTGGCCATGGCGGATGTCTTTCTCATCGCGCTCTACATCGTCGCGTTCAAAGGTGTGGGTATCGGCAAGGTCGAAACCGGCTGGGGGCTTTACATGTTCACCGCGTGCATCCTCGCCTCAATCGTCATTTCGGCATTGACCCCAAAAGCGAAGGCAGTCGCCTAGACCATTGCCCCGCCGGGCGAACTGGTCCAAAAGGTGAACATGGCCAAAGACCTTTCCTATTCATGCAACGAATGCGGCGCGAGTTTCAGCAAATGGTCCGGGCGCTGCGATAGTTGCGGCGCGTGGAATTCCATTACCGAAGACAAGGCACTATCTTCTGGCCCGAAGGGCAAAACGCTCGGCAAGGCGCGCGGCAAGGCGATCACGCTCACTGACCTTGAAACACTAGAGAAAGAGCCGCCCAGAACCGAAGCTGGCGTAGGTGAGCTGGACCGTGTCTTGGGCGGTGGTCTTGTCAAAGCCTCAGCCCTGTTGGTCGGCGGCGATCCGGGGATCGGCAAGTCCACCTTGCTGCTGCAGGCCGCTGCACGATTTGCCCGTAAC
>JBCBDL010000148.1:0-7717 GCA_038529695.1 Pseudomonadota bacterium
CTTAGCCTGATCATCATCGGAGTATGGGCGCTCGTGCTGATTGCCTATGCAGCAGCCGCTGACCGTGCCAGCCGCATGATCTCAACGCCACGCGCACAGCTTTGGTTGAACCGTAGTTCTGCCGGGGCAATGATCGGCGCGGCGGGAACAATCGCTGCTAGATAGAGATGTCGGCTTAGTCCCGCGACCCGTAAATTCGACACTTGAACCATGCTGCGGACCGCACCAATGACCGGTTCTCTCACTGCGCGACGGAGTGGCAGTTTTCGCTTCTGCCGCATTTTTCACGCTGCAAGCGCACGCAGCATAAAAACACAACGGCCGGGTTGGGCTCACAGCGGTCATTTGATGATTTCTGTCGGGTTTGCCGGTCGCGAAAACGCGTCAAAGGGCGGCTAAGCGGACGAAGCAGACCTTAGAGGTTTGAGTTTCAAGGTCCGCTTCTGCAGTCCGCACCAAGTCTTAGCCACTCACCAGGCCAAATGCCATTACGGCTAGTGCTGCAAATCCAGCGTTCCAAGCCAGGGAACGCAAGCCCACGATGCCTAAGGGGTACAGCAAGGCATACGCGACACGCGCGGCGACAAAGATTACGGCACCCCATTGAGTCAGCGCGTTTGAAGTTCCCAAAACCTCGGTCGCCAGAACGAGAGGAACAAACAGAACGGCAGCTTCAATGCTGTTTCCGACAGTCCGGGCAAGACGACCGACGGCAGGGGCATCCGCGTCCACGGAATCTGTCCGGTTTCCGGTCACGTATGTCATGCCTTTGGTTCGCGCCAGTATCAAAGGTTGAGCAAGCAGCAGCGCGGCAAACGTCGCCAGAAAAACGAGAAGGGAGATCATCTCGGCGGTCATATTGTACTTCCTTTCAGATTGGTTTTGTGTATTGTTTCGCTCAGTACAAAATGACTAGGCGCTTATCTCGCTCTGAGTCAATCGTTTTGTTTGGAGCAGTACAAAATGCCACGTTCGTTGGAGTTCGATCCCGAAACCGCTAGAGCCGCAATCTTGGGGGTATTCTGGGCCAAGGGATACGAGGCAACGAGCCTCAGTGATCTCGAAAGTGCAACTTCACTCGTTCGCACAAGTCTCTACAACTCCTTCGGCAAAAAACCCGAGATGTTTCTGGACAGTCTGAAGCTTTATCACGAGACGATTGAAAATCAGATCGAGGCAATAACCCAAGGGCGGGGAAGCGAGGCGCTCGCCGACTTTATTAGTGCCATGATGGAAGGATCAGACAAGACATCCCAACAGCCTGCTGGCTGTCTGATGGTTATGTCAGCGACGCAAAGTATAACCATCGAGCCCCGCCATCTTCAGCTTGTACGGGACTACAGGCAGATGCTTGTCGGAAAGGCGAAACAGGTGCTTGAGCGAGACAGGCAATCGGGGCGGCTTGCACGAAATGTTGACCCCGAAGGTGCGGCAGAGTTTTTGGTTTGTGTTGTCTGGGGCGCGCTGGCGGCACAATGCCTCAGCGCAGGACGCGACGCTGCTGCAGACGGGGTAGACATGCTCAAGATGACGATTCAGCATTGGCTCATTGACTGACTGAGTGTCTCGTTCTCGCCAGATTGAAAGCTGCCTTTCGACGCCCACGCAGCATCGGTTTGTCTGGGCTCGAACCGGTCATCTGACGCTTTCTGTCGGGCTTGTCGCCGTTCGGTGACCCTCTAAGGTCGGCTAGGCGGGACTTTCCCGACATTGGTGTTTGGGCATGTTGCTGCCGCAGCATTTGTTCGCAGAAGCGGCACATGTGTTGTTGCGACGCAGCGCTTGTCGTCGATGCGGTCATTTGCCGGAGTTGTTCTAGCTGGAACCGAGAACGTGATTTCACCGGACCATGTTCGGACAAATATGTCGCTGACTTTGATGGCGTTGGTTTCCGCGTTACCTGGACTCAGCCATCTAACTTCTTGCTGAACGACGCTCTGCCGCCAGCCCAGACAGGCAGCTTATCTTTGTCGTCAAGCCATGATTGTTCATCCACGGTATTCTCGCGACCGAACTCAGCGTTTCGCTGCGGATATCGGCCAAATCTTTGCAGAACTTCGCGGTGCTGATCGATGGCCGGTTTGCAGCGTTCGGAAAACAGTTTGAAATTCGGATAGGCTCCGATGGCGAGGTCGACAAAGTCGCAGGCGAGATCGAGATCCGCCACATCTTCTGAATGCGCCAAAGCCCAAGGTAACAGATAGAGTATGGCCGCAGGCAGGGTGAGCGTTTCCTGGATCATTGGCGGCCCCATCAAGGCGTGCATCAGGTCGCGGGCGATCGGATCGTAGGAAAAGGCTTCTGCACTGCCCCGAAAACAGGACCGCGACAACTGATCGGCCAACAGCACCTTGGCCACTTTGCCGTCTAGGCTGTCCCAGTCTTCGCCAGTCAAGCTCGGCGGATCGGCCTTAAGTTCACGCACAACAGGGGCGAAAGGTTGGCAAAACACATCGAGGGCTTGGCCGCTTTGAAACCAGATCGTCATCAATGGCTGAACGGTCTCGTCAAGGTTCAGGCTGGCGCGGATTTTTGAGTCAGCGGTATCGCAGGCGCACATGTAGTTGAGCACGCTGCGCGAGGATCGGGGGTTTTCAACCGCCCGAATAACGTCAGGGTGTTCGCGAAATATCTCGGGGGTCAGCTCAGAGCCGGGCATTTGCTTTTCCTTCTGATGTCCGCGCAAGTGGTCCGTCGGCCCCTTCCAAAGCGAGGTTCTTCTGGCTGGACTTCGCTGCCATCCCGCAGGCGAGAGCTGTGCTCCCGCCTGCTTGGGTGCAGCCTATGGGCCGCCTTGTTGCTGTCAAGTTCGCGTGCCAGCCCGAGCGGTTAACCTAGTTGTCGAAACCGGTGAACATACCGTTGGTGTTGGCCAGGCCTTCGGTCGGGACGGGCTGGATTACGTCCCAATGTTCGACGATCATGCCGTCATCCATGCGGAACAGGTCGTAGAAGGCGTGCGTCTGGCCGCTCCATTCGCCCTCGCTCACCGTCAGGACAAAGTTGCCTTCGCCCAGCACCGCGTGGATTTCAGTATAGACGAACATGTTGTTCTGCGCGGTCAGCGCCTGCACGGCTGCGATAATACCGTCCAACCCGTCCGCGATCCCAGGGTTGTGCTGGGCATAGCTTTCGGCACTGATGTACTCGGTGATTTTGGCTGGGTTCTTGCCCATCAGCACGTCTTCGATCAGTGCCACGGCCAAGGCCTTGTTTGCCTCGGTCTTGTCCAGGTCGGTGACTTCGGTCGGGCCGTCAGTTTGGGTTCTGCCGCTGGCGGTCTCGGAAACGAGGGGCTGCAGCGCGTCCCAATGCTCTGCGACTCTTCCGTTCTCGTCCACGCGGATGATGTCAAACGACACCATCTCATCGGCGCCAAACGGTGCCGCATTGCGCCAGATGTTGTGCATGAAGACATAGTTGCCGTCTTCAAACATGCGGATGTTTTCCGCGGTGGTCCCGGCCTCTGCCAACACGGGCAGAAGCCCAATGAACGGCTCAAGCCCGGTCGGGATGAAGGGGTTGTGCTGGATGTAATCCGCGTTTGCGACGTCGCGCATTTTATCGACGTCGCCTTGCAAGACGGCGCCAAGAAACGTTCCGACAATCGGCTTTATGGACGTATCGCCATCGGCAAGGGCACCGGTGGCAATCGACGCGGCGGTTGCGGCGGCGGTCAGGGTCATATTCATGGTTTTGGTCCTTTTCGGGGTGGAGGTGAAGTGTTGGTGGAAGGTCTATGGGCAAGCCCGGCAGGCTTCGGCAAACGCGCACACCTCTGCTGTGTCAAAGCCGCTGCTGGCCTCGGTGATCACGATTTTTTCCTGTCCTGGGCACGAGGTCTTCTCCGTCTTGCGTGTCGTGTTACCAACTGGTACGAATATCCATAGCACCCAGTCAAGACATAAAATACCGGATAGTACGAAAATGAGCGTAGATGATCCCAAGCCGGCGCGCGGCAGGCCCAGGACCATGAACGCCGACAAGGTGCTCGACGTCGCGATGAAAGCGTATTGGCAGAGCGATCCGGCCGATGTTTCGGTCAACGCGATCTGTCAGATGGCAGGAGTATCAAAGCCGTCGCTTTATCGTACGTTCGGAAGCGAGGACGGGTTGTCGCGCGCGGTGCTCGACCGCTATGCAGAGCAGGTGCTTTCGGAAATGTTTGTGATCTTGCACAGCGGTCGGGGGCTATACGACACGCTTGATGCGCTGATCGACTTCGCAAGCGACGATCCCCGCATGGAGACAGGCTGCCTGTTCTACAAGATGCGCGCGGGTAAGCACCGGTTGGGCCCGGACACCCGGGCGCGGGTCGAGGAAATCGACGCAACCGCGCAAGACGCCTATGCCACCTTCTTGCAGACCAGCCTTGATCGCGGCGAGTGGCAGGGCCAATTGCCCGTCGCAGCGGCGGCGAAATATCTTGGCGAACAGATCGCGCTTGCCATCACCCAACGCGCCTCGGGCGAAGACAAGGCCCGCATCCGCGAGATGCTTACCCTCGCGCTGTCGGTCTTTGCCGGGCCATGACGGGATCGCCGCGCGCCCTGTTGCCCGAATACAGGACGTTTCTCGTCGCACTAACGGTTCTGATCTCTGTTGGGAATTTTGAATGCCGGCAGCGCCGACCAAACGATCAAGGCCGCAAAGAGGAAGCTTTCTGGAAATTCCGGCACTTGGCTCATCACCAATGTTCCACCGATCATAATGAGATGGGCAATCAAGCCCCAGATCAGACTTACAGTAATGCCGCCCGAAGTTACTCCAGGGCTTCGGGCCAGCAAAACGTAGGCCCCTATCCCGACCGGTAGAAAACCGAGAACGGCTGTCAAAAGGCCAGGATTATAGCTCCCTGAAATCAGGCCAGCCCCGATATGGCTGATGGCGTTCACGACGACGATCGCGGCCATGCAAAGAGCTGCCAAGATGTGGGCATCTCCACGCCAAATTGCCAATGCTCCGACCAGCCACACGAGCGACGTGTTGATCACAAAGACGGACGCATCCGACATGAACTCTTGCGCCTGCGCGTGACCCAAAAGGTCCGAGAGGAACGCGTTCAAGTAGGGTTTGAAGGCAAAGTTGCGCCCATAGACGTCCACCCAATGCTCTTCAAACTGATGCAGGATGTAGACCACCAGCAGCGCTAAGGAGATCGACCGCGCATTTACCAGCCTCTCGGATGCAGAGAAACTGAACGCGACCAGCACCAAAAACGGCGCCATGAATGTGCCGACTTTCATCCAATGCTGAACCAGAAAATCATGCTGCCCCAGCGGGACCCAAAGAAACGCAAACGCGGCGATCAATGCCCCCAATGAGACCCTATTGGCCATTTTTTTGTCCGCCGCCGTAAACCCTCCAGGCGCCCGCCAAAGCGATCAAAAGCAATATGCCAACGACCGAAAACAGAAACATGTTGGACTCGATGCCTAGAATTTTTTGGACATACCCGTTTTCATCCACAGGAGCACCGCCATACAGGGGCCCAAAAATGGTCGCCACCCAAAAGCCCGCGACAAACATCAACCCGAATGCGATCGGCAAAAGGACGTCATCCCGCACCCAAATGAGAAAAAGGGCGATTAGGGCGATGCCTGCGGCAAAGGCCAAGAACCAAGCCCCATGCAGTCGTGCGTGCTCGCTCCAAAGTGGGTTGAATAAATGCGTTTCATTCAAATCCGCGATCGCTGGAACGAGGCCGTAAAATACGGTGATTGCACTTACCCCGATCTTAAGGGCGGCCTTCAAAGCGGAACTGCTCATTGAAGTTTTCCTTTAGCCAGAACTTCCTGATCGTGCGTCTTGCCCTCAGAGGCCCGCATCCGCTGTCAGCTTCGCCATAAGGCGGGCTTGCACGTCCTGATCCACCGCCAGCTTTGGCAACGGTTTTTCCTTTCCATTAGTGATATAGATGCCAGTCCGGCCCCCAAAACTGTCGGTTTGTGCGGCATGGATCATCTTTGCGGCCTGCTTGTCCGGAGCATTGAAGAAAAGCGGCACCAATAGTTTAAGGATGCCCGGCATCGCGTCGCTTGTCTTGGTCATCGGCGTCACCACGGCGCCGGGGCACACTGACCGCAGCATGATGCCGTCGGCCCGTAGCCCGTCGGCCAAAGCCGTGCCCATGGTTGTGAGGGCCAGTTTTGTCGTTGCATAGGCGCCGGTAAGGCCGCCGATGAACTTTGGGTCGGACAGCGTCTCTGTATCAAGCGATTTTGCGGCGTTATGCGCAGAGGACGTTGTGTTGACGACCATGGTTTTTTCGACTGTATCGTCACGCCGCAGCGCAGGACGCAAAGACTGCGTCATGACATAGGCTGCCAAGGTGTTGACCGCATAGTTTGACTCGTGCCCTTGCACGCTCATCACCCGTTCAGAGGTCAGAACGCCGGAGTTGTTGTAGAGCGCATCAATTTGCGGATACTGCGCGATGATCGTTTGCGCCGCCGCTTTGATTCGTGCGATGTCCATCAAGTCCGCTGGGACCAAATCTACGACCGCTTCTGGATGCGCCTCGGCCAGCGTTGCTTTTTGCTGCTTCGCCTTTTCTTTATTGCGATTGACCAGAACGAGGTTCCACCCGGCCCCCGCCAATTGATCCGCGATGGCGCTGCCGATCCCACCTGTGGAGCCCGTAGTGACCGCGATCTTCCGTCTTTGCATTTTCTTATCCATTTCAGGTAGTTGGCTTAGCCAAAAGGCCCTTAACTGCGGCCTCAATGCCGTCGATGTCTTCAGCTTTGACAAGCCCATCGCCGTCCCAAGCATCCGCCCAAGATCCGACACCGTATTTGCCTTTGATATCCATGCCAAAAAAGGCTGCCGTTTGTTCCTGGGATTGTAGAACATTCGCGCCAGCGCGCCGTCCGGGGCTAGCGGAAAGAAGAACGAAAGGTTTGTCTTGCCAGACTTTCTGGTCGATCCGGCTCATCCAATCATAGATGTTCTTCCACGCTGCGGTGACAAAACCGTTGTACTCAGCAAAGGACACAATCAAAGCATCCGCGCCGCCAATTTCGGCGTAGAAATCCTGAGCCAAAGGATGAATTCCATCGGTACTTTGGCGATCAGGAGAGTATATCGGCATCTCATAGTCATTGATGTCGAGAAGCTCGATTTGTGCTGCCGGATGTAAACTTTGCAGCCGTGCAGCCGCATAGCCAACCAGCGCGCGGTTGATCGATTTGCTGTGGTTCGAGGCTGCGAACGCAAGAACTTTCATCGGTGATCCTTTGTGTGAAGATTTCGTCAAGACCTTGGGGTGAAGGGTAACTGGTCCTCCCAAGGAGCAGGGTCTTGTCCGGCGGGTCGGTCAAAAAGCGTTCCCGGGCGGTTACCAACAAGGTCTTCGAGCGTGTCTTCGATGGCTAAGGCGTAAGGCGCCGCTTTCCACGGGCCGCGCGGAGTGAAAACCCAGCTCGCCTCAGCTTCCCCAAGGTCTATGCGACCCGACACAACCTCACCGCGGGCATCCATTACCCGCAATCGAAACGCGAGCGACAGGTGATCATGCGCGCTTCCAAGATCGACGTGCAATGGTTCACGTGTGCCCACTTGGGGCGGTGTCAGCGCCCAGTCACTTGGGGAAGGCGGTAAGGCGTCCACTGGCCCCGCGTCGAAGTGATAAGCCGTTGCAACGCCAAGCGGGCAATCGTTTGAGTCTAAAGCAGTTGAAGGCACCTCAATCGTGTAGGCTTGACCGGCAATCAAC
>JBCBDL010000149.1:0-7697 GCA_038529695.1 Pseudomonadota bacterium
GCCGTTCCATACGCTCAGCTTCCCCGCGACCATTCTGGGGTCTCAAGAGCCGTGGAAACTGGTCGATTACATCAAATCGTTCAACTACCTCAACTATGATGGCGGCCAGTTCAGCACCTCGCGCGGGCGCGGTGTGTTCATGGATCAGGCACTTGAGATTTTGCCCGCAGACTATTGGCGTTGGTGGCTTTTATCCCATGCGCCTGAATCGTCAGACGCAGAATTCACCTGGGAGAACTTCCAGACGGATGTGAACAAGGATCTCGCCGATGTGCTGGGCAATTTTGTTAGCCGGATCACTAAGTTTTGCCGATCGAAGTTTGGCGAGGCCGTACCGGAAGGTGGCAAATACGGCCCCGCGGAGGAGATACTGATCGCTGACCTGACCAAGCGCATCCGCGCCTATGAGGGCCATATGGACGCGATCGAAGTGCGCAAGGCGGCAGCGGAGTTACGCGCAATCTGGGTGCTGGGAAACGAGTATCTACAGGCCAGCGCGCCCTGGACCACTTTCAAGACTGATCCAGAAACGGCAGCGATGCAGGTGCGGCTCGCGCTCAACCTTATCCGCATTTACGCAATTCTTTCGGCGTCATTTATTCCTGATGCTTCTGCCACAATGATTGCGGCGATGCAGACCAATGATGAAAGTTGGCCCTCAGATGTGGAGGCGGCGTTGAATGCCCTGCCAATGGGCCATGACTTTACTGTGCCCGAAAACCTGTTCCGGAAGATCACCGACGACGAACGCGAAGACTGGGCGGCGCGCTTTGCCGGCAGGCGGGATTAACCGATTAACCCTTCATTAAGAATGGTAGCGTCTTATCCGGCCGCAAGTGGGGAAAACAAAACCCGACAGGAGCATCGAATGACCTACAGGCAAGACACCTCACCAAGCGCAACCGAAACGGACCAAGACATTCGCCGATTTTATCAAAGCATCGTTGATCAGCCGATTCCCGCAAGGTTTCGCGTGTTGTTCGCACGACTGCGCAAAGATGAGAAAGAACTGGAGCATGAGGGTTGAAATCAGCCCTTCGGGCTTCTGACCCCCGCGAAGATATCATCAAACACATGGGCGAAATGCGCGCATTTGCGCGCAGCCTGACGCGCAACGCAGCGTCGGCAGATGATTTGGTTCAAGACACGATTGAGAAAGCATGGAAGGGCTTTCATACTTTCACCCCCGGCACAAATCTGCGCGCCTGGTTGTTCACGATCTTGCGCAACACACATTATGCAAACCTGCGCAAAACGCGACGGGCGCACATTGTGCCAGTTGAACCGCTTAACGAAGTTCTGGTGGGCCATCAAGGCGGCGATGCGCATCTGGACATGATCGATTTTGAGCGTGCCCTGGGTATGCTGCCGGTCGAACAGCGCGAGGCGATTGTGCTTATCGGCGCCAGCGGGCTGTCCTATGAAGAAGCGGCACAGACCTGCAATGTCTCGATTGGCACGATCAAAAGCCGGGTCAATCGGGGCCGGGCACGGCTGGCCGCCTTGTTGGGGCGACAAGACAGGGAGATCCCTTAGTTCATCTTGCACGATCTGCGGAGGCCCCCTAACTTTTCTGAAAATGTGCGGACTCATGAAAACCATACTTGTCGCAATTTCAGTTCTGTTGAGTTGCAAGGCTTTTCCTACGATTGGCGCCGCGCAGAACACAGACCAAGGAGCCGCAGGTCGCTATGAATGCGCGGTCCATTTCATGGCGCGCGCCATGTGGATGTATGGCTTGGATGGCCGGCCCGAAACGATCGAAATGATGGCGCGCTATTCTAATATATTGTGGCACCCTGACCCATATGCACCGCGAATGCCCATATATGGGATGCGGCAAGACTACTTCGAAAGAGCGCACGAAAACGAGATTTTGCGTGTACTCACCGGATGGGCAAAGGAAAGCCATGGCCATGAACAACGGCCCATTTGCGCCGAGGATACAAAATGCGTGCAGTGCTTAGGCGTGCTCAAAGCAACCGTCATTGCACAGGATTGAGGACATAAGTGGCCAAACGCCCGCTTGAAAACGCACCAGAGGTCGCCGTGACAAGCGCCAACGAATTGCGCAACTGGTTGGTCGCCAATCACGCATACTCCGCAGGTGTTTGGTTGGTTACGTCAAAAAAAGCAGCGCCGTCGGGTTATGTGCCGCTCAGCGACATTGTCGACACATGCCTATGTTTCGGCTGGGTCGACAGCCTGCCGCGTGCAAAGGATGATCTGCGCACAATGCTCTACATCAGTCCGCGAAAGCCCGGATCTAATTGGAGCAGGGTCAACAAAGAAAAAGTCGCGCGACTTAAGAGTGCGGGGTTGATGCACCCAGCAGGGCTAGCAGTGGTAAAAAGGTCCCAGGCGGACGGGTCATGGTCTGCACTAGATGATGTCGAAAACCTTGTCATGCCGCCGGATTTGCAGGCCGCATTTGACGCACAGCCCGGAGCAGAGGACAACTGGCACAAATTCCCGCGCTCGGTCAAACGCGGGGCGCTGGAAATCGTGCTGAATGCAAAACGCCCCGCCACCCGGAAAGCCAAGATTGACCAGATCGTCAGCGAATGCGCGAAAAACCAAAGGCCCTTCCAATGGAAGGGCCCTGGCAAGTCATCTTAATATGATCGCAAATCAAACCTCAGCGAACAGATCCTCTGCACCGCGCTTGGCCAGATATTCAGCCTGACTGATCGGTCCTGCAGATCCGACTAGCGTACGGTACGCATCATAGCTTTCAAATATACGACGACCCAGATCGTCATCCTCTGCGACGCTTGCTGCCACATCAAAAGAGACACGTGACAATTCGTTCCAGACATCATCAGGAAGACGTGTGGGTTTCACGCCGGATTCTGCCAAAAGCTGGACCAGCGCAATACCGTTGTTGCCGTAATAGTCCGCCGTATGTGCAGTCAATTCAGCCTCAGTTACGCTTTCGATGACTGCGCGATCAACATCGGCTAGGTTGTTCCAGAAATCGAGGTTCATACCGACGGATGCCATCGTTCCGGGCTCATGAAAGCCAGGATAGATGTAGGTCGACAGCAACTTCTGGAAACCGAATTGAAGGTCGTTGTAAGGTCCGACCCACTCGGTCGCATCAATTGTGCCCTCAAACAAAGCCTCAACAATTCCGCCGCCAGGCAACACAACCACATTGGATCCCATCCGCGACAGAACCTGACCGCCAAGGCCGGGCATCCGCATGGTCAAACCCTCAAAGTCATCCTTGCTAGTGATTTCCTTATTGAACCAACCGCCCATCTGGACGCCCGTGCCACCAACAGCCAGTGCTTTTACGCCATATTCAGCGTTCAACTCATCCCACAGGGCCTGGCCACCACCGTATTTGACCCAAGCCGCCTGTTCGACCGATGTCAGACCCAAAGGAACGGTTGTAAAAAAGTTGAAGCCGCGATGCTTACCCTGAAAGTAGTATTCAGCCGAGTGATACATCTCAATCTCGCCGGCGCTTGCAGCGTCGTGTACCCCAAGGGGCGGAACGAGTGAGCCGGCCCAATATACCTCGACATTCAGTCGGCCATTGCTGGCAGAGTTGATGCCTTCGGCAACGCGGGCGGCACTATCGGCAAGACCGCCGAGACCAGCGGGCCACGATGTGGCCATGCGAATTGTTTGCGCTGCACCTTGCGCAATAGCGGGGGTCGCTAGAGCAGCAGCACCGGTCAGTGCAGCACCACCGCCCAGTAGGGCGCGACGGCGTGACATAAGGTTCGTCTTCGATTGCGTGTCAGCCATTGGTGTCTCTTTCAATTTATGTGTCATTGGGTGAGCGCCCCCTTACGGCCAAGAAAGAATGCGGTCTCACCAATCTCACTCCATCCGGCGACATCGCCAATGAAATAAAGGTAGGCATCGCCCACATCAGCGCCCAGATCACCTGATTCAATGATTTCCAGCATTGTGGCGTTAGACGCATTGATCTGCGCATTCCAGATATCTTGCGGCATTTCATGCGATGTGATGGCACTGCCAGCAGCCTGCAGGGCGACTGCGCTGTCATGCATCGCCTTGGCGCGGTTGCTGCCATGTTCGGCCATGATGCAACGCTCCAACAAGGTTTGGATTTCTGCTGTCAGGCCTTGCCACGTGCCAAGGTTGAACCCAATCGACAATGCAGAGGCGGGGCGTCCGGCATTTGGCGTGGTCATATGCGGAAACGTATCCAGTAGACCCGCCGCAGCCATCTGTGCCACGTTCAGCCCCTCGAAGGCATCAAGCGTGGCCAAATCAGGATCGCTCGCACGGATATCGGTGACATCCGATGCGCCCATCGCACGCATTACGTTCACACCCAACCCGACAGAGCCGACTGGGCCACCGATCAGATCGCCGGCACCCGATAGTGGCGCCTTCGACCAGATTGGCATCGGGCCATCATCACCCGCCATAAAGCATTTCACGCCGTATTCTTCGCCCAGAATGTCCCACATAAAGCGTCCATCCGCGACCTGTATCCAGGACTCCAGTTCGCTCGGGCTCATGCCGCCAGGCATCGACGAAAAAATTCCGAATGCGGCGTCAGTGTCGATAAACGCCTCTTCCGCGGACAGGTACATATCTGCATCGCCGGATGAGACTGTTGCAAGAAAACCTGCAGCATCAGATGCTGGCACGGATTGTACATTTATCTGGACGGTACCCCCAGATGTGCGGGCCACCCGATCAGCAAGCGACTGTGCCGCTGCGGGTCGGTCGGTGATCAGGCTCAGCGCCACAGCGCTTTGCGCGCGGGCTGGGGCTCCTGCCACCGCCATGACACCCAAGCCGGTGCCAAGTAACGTTCTGCGTTTCATATCAAGTGTTCCTTCACTTGCGGCTCCGCGTATGGTGTATCCATGTCGGAGAGCCCTATTCATTTTAGTGACGCCTATTTGCCAACCGCTTAACGCAGCCAGATCTCAACACGGCGATTGCTTTCACGGCCATCTGCAGTTTCATTACAACCTACAGGTGCAAGAGGTCCATATGACGACACCGACATCCGGCCCGCCAGCACATCACCGCCGACGGCAGAGATAAGTGCATCACGCACGGATGTCGCCCGCAGCAAAGCAAGACGCTCGTTCAGGTCAAAACGACCCACATCGTCAGTGAAACCGATGATCAACACCTCGCGGTTACGTGCCTCGGGGCTGTTCAAAAAGTCCACCATACGTTGAACATCTTCGATCGATTTGTTGTCCAAACGCGCCGAACCAGAGGTGAAGCGGAATGTCGTGGACAAGCGGTCAGCCGTCGCCAGGTCGCGCGAGAAGTTCTGGACAAGACCAAGGGTTGCGCCCGTCGTCGCCGACAGGATGGCGGATGTCATGCGCGTACCCTGCAGACTGATCGGCTCACTCACAACGACCTGGTCGACATACCCAGCCTCAGCAATCAGTGGTTGCACCTCCGGAGATGTTAGAAATTCAACGAAATCATTGCCAGTCGATGACTGTACCGCGTCGCCGGTATAGGCGAAAACACGACGGCTCAGCGGGTATTCCTCCGCCTTGATGGCAAAATCGGTCGCGTATGCCAAAGGACCGCAAGTCTGGCGGATTGGCAAGACCTCGCCTGCGGTGGCCTCCGACAGGCTTGTCACCGTAATGGCCGCTTCGTTGGCGGCAACAGCCGCCGCTGCAGCGCTTTCGCTTTCGGCGCGCTCCGCAGTCCGGCGCAGACGCACACGGTTGGGATCCAGAACGAGTTCGGTAAAGGCCTGATCGAGCGAAGAGCCTTCTGCAGGCAACAACATCTGGATCGGCAAGTCGTCACCACCAAGTTCGGACCAATTGCGGATCCGACCGGATGCGATCAGCGCCAGTTCCTCAAGTGAGACGGACCGGACCGGATTATTCGGGTGCACCAGCGGGACAATCGCATCCAACGCGATGACGCGTTCCCGGCTAAGATCCCGCAGGTCGGTTCCACCGGATGCCACAACATCTTCGGCAACCGCGGCGGGAACTGCCACCTTGGTAATCGCCAGATCAACCTGGTTGGTGACAAGCTGTGAGAAAGCCGCATTTGTCGGCTCCAGCGCCACATCGACCTTGCCGGCATTGGTATTCGTCTGGAAATTCTGCAGATCAATCCGCGCGACAACACCATTTGCGCCAGGGGCAGACAAACCTGTCAGATCACGCGATGCCGCGAAACCATTGACCATCGCCTGCAGCAGACTTGCAGTTTTCGGTTCATTGACAGCCACGGCCATATCCAGGTTCGTGGTCAAAACAGGGCAGGCAGCACCCGTGCAATTGGTGGCCGAACGTGACAATTCCAACTGTCCGATATCGGTGTTCAGCAAGTATGTTTCGTCATTGAACGAAACCAGATCGCCCGTGATCGAGACTGCGCCATCCTTGCTAGAAATTGTGACCTGGTCCGCAAGCACGCTGAGCGGGGTCGCGGCAAGGCACGCTGCCAAGGTCATCTTTTGTCGAAGTGTCTTCATAAATCATAACCCTAATAATGGTTGTCGGTACCCCTCCCCAGAGACACCGATTGCATACCGGAGTGGCTAAGAGTCCAATTTGGCGAAAAGATGATCCAATTGCGGTAATGGCCGTGATTTGTTTCCAAATGGGCAAGACCTTGCACTTTGCCTGAAAAATAGCCGCGATGACGTATCGCTCGTTCGGGCCGTCGCGTTCTTTAAGACGATTTCGTGGCAATTTGGCGCAAGATCATAAATCGAATACGTTGACCCCCGCGCCAAGCTTCGCCACATCTGAAAGTATTGCAGGGAGACGACAGATGATCATCGGCCATATCGGCGCACGGGCAGGCAGTAAGGGTGTGCCAAACAAGAATTTTCGGATTTTGCACGGCAAACCGCTGATCGATTGGTCGCTGGATCAGCTTTTTGCCTCTGAACGAGTCGATCATGTTGTGGTGTCAACGGACTCAGAAGAGATTTATGCTCACGCGATCCAACGTGGTTGTCTTGATATCGGCTTACGTCCCGCAGCGCTCGCAACGGATACAGCGGCGAAATGGGACGTCTGGCAACATGCGTTGACAGAGGTGGAAAAACAGACCGGCCCGGCAACTGCGTTTCTGGACCTTGACTGCACCTCACCGCTGCGCCTGCCTGAAGACATCGATGCCGGTCTTGATCTTTACGCTGCCGAGCAGCCGGATATGGTCATGTCGTGCTGCGAAAGCCGTAAGAACCCCTATTTCAACATGCTGGAACTGGATCAGGCGGGTGCCCTGCAGGTCTCCAAGCCACTGCCGCACGGCGTGGTCGCCCGCCAACAGGCGCCAATGGTTTATGACCATGTGGGCCTGGTCTATGTGGTCAAGCCCGCCTATTTGCGCCGCGCCACACGCCTGTTCGAAGGGCATGTCATCCCCCTGATCGTGCCGAATGAGCGTGGGCTGGATGTGGACAGTCCGTTTGACTGGGAGGTGATTGCGTTTCTGCTGGGCAAACAGATCGCCGATGGGGTCCGGGAACCCGCCAAGACTTAACATGAATGGCGCCGCGTGACTGCCCGGCGGGTAAGACGCACGTTGTGGTCAACATTTGTTAAGTTCGGCGTAAGTCGTTCTCGCGCATGTGGTGAACTAGATTGATCAAATTTCCTGAGTATGCCCTCCCGCTACAAATGTACGGCAAGAAAATTTTCAATAAAATTGACGTCACGTAAAGAAATTCGCTAAACTCGTGCTGTTACCCGTAG
>JBCBDL010000150.1:0-7635 GCA_038529695.1 Pseudomonadota bacterium
GAACTGGGACGGCGTCATTTGCCTGCCTGGCACCCACACCAAGTGGGTTCATGTCAGTGCTGATGAAGTTGTCAGTTTCCAGACCTTTATGACCGGCGAACTCTTTGCGACAATCAGCGAACACACCGTCCTACGCCACTCCATAGCTACCGAGGGCTGGGATGATGACGCGTTCATTGCCGCCGTGGAAGAGGCCATGGCCCGCCCCGAACGGCTTGCTGCCCGTCTCTTTTCACTGCGCGCCGAGGGGCTGCTCAATGACCTACCCGGTACATCTGCCCGCGCGCGCCTGTCGGGGCTATTGATCGGAGCAGAACTGGCTGCCGCAAAACCCTATTGGCTGGGCCAGCAGATTGCAGTGATCGGCGCTGGCGGGCTATCAAAGCTTTATGTCGCGGCCTTGGCCGCACAGCATGCGCCCGCCACGCAAGTCAAAGGCGATGCCATCACCATCGCAGGCCTCACCGCCGCTTACCGCCGTCTGAAAGGATAGCCATATGTCCCGCCCACTGATCGCCATCCTGCGCGGCGTTACCCCAGACGAAGCAGCGCCAATCTGCGCCGCCCTAATCGATGCCGGGATCACCAAGATCGAGGTGCCGCTGAACTCGCCTGATCCGTTCGACAGCATCAAGCGGATGGTCGATGCACATGGGCAAGACGCCCTGATCGGTGCGGGTACGGTCCTGTCCACGGATGATGTCGGTCGGGTCGCGCAAATGGGAGGAAAGCTGATCGTGTCGCCTAATTGTGACCAGCGAGTGATTGTCGCGACCAAAACCGCGGGCATGGAAAGCTGGCCCGGTGTGATGACCCCGACCGAATGTTTCGAGGCGCTGAAATGGGGTGCGGATGGGCTGAAGATTTTTCCGGCAAGCCTGCTGGGGCCAGATGGGATCAAAGCGATCCGGGCCGTGCTGCCACCGGGTACGCAGGTCTATGCGGTCGGCGGAGCAGGGGCCGACAATTTCCCGGAATGGATGGCGGCAAGTGCTGACGGTTTCGGCATCGGCTCTGCGCTTTACAAACCGGGCCTTTCGGTGGCCGAGGTTACCGCGCGCGCCAAGGACATGGTGGCGGCCTATGACGAGGCCGCAGGATGATCTTTGACGACACACAATGCCAGTTGGGCGAAGGGCCGCTATGGCACCCAGAATGCCAACAACTATTCTGGTTCGATATCCTCGCCCATCGGCTACATACCAAAGGCAAACACTGGCAATTCGACACGTATGTCAGTGCGGCGGGTTGGGCGGACCGTGACACACTATTGGTCGCCTCGGCACGCGCACTGCACCGGTTTAACATTGCCACCGGCGACCATACCGAAATCTGCCCGCTTGAAGCCGATAACCCGATCACGCGTTCCAACGATGGGCGCGCCGACCCGCAGGGTGGTTTCTGGATTGGGACAATGGGGATCAATGCCGAAGATGGCGCGGGCGCGATCTACCGCTATTACAAAGGCGAATTGCGCCAGCTTTACGCGCCAATCACCATCAGCAACGCAATCTGTTTCGCGCCAGACGGCAAGACTGCCTATTTCACTGACACGCCGACGCAGCAGATCATGCGCGTAGCGCTCGATGCCGAAGGCTGGCCCGACAGTGATCCAGCTTTGCATATTGACCTTGCAGACACCGAATTTCGACCTGATGGCGCGGTGGTGGACGCAGATGGCAATCTATGGAATGCGCAATGGGGCACGTCGCGTGTGGCGGGCTACGCGCCCGATGGCAGCTTTATCAAAGCCTACGGGCTACCGGCCAAGCAGACCACATGCCCTGCCTTTGGCGGACCCGACATGCGGACGCTTCATTGCACGTCTGCCTCGGTCGGATTGGACGGCCCGGATGAGGGCAAAACCTTCGCGGTCACAACTGATATAATCGGTCAAAAAGAGCATCAGGTCAGCCTATGAAACGTACGCTTGGCGTCTGCTACTACCCTGAACATTGGCCCGAAGATCAATGGGCCGAAGATGCCGCCCGCATGGTCGAAACGGGCCTGACATGGGTGCGCATCGGCGAGTTTGGGTGGAGCCGGATGGAACCATCGCCCGGCACGTTCACATGGGATTGGCTCGACCGGGCGATTGACGTTCTGGGCAATGCCGGTCTGAAAATCATCCTTGGTACACCCACAGCGACCCCGCCGCGCTGGATGCTGGACAAATGCCCCGACATGCTGGCCGTCGATGCCCAAGGCAACCCGCGCAAATTCGGCTCTCGGCGTCATTATGATTTCAGTCATCTGGGCTATCGCGAAGAATGCCGCCGCATTGCGCGGCTGATGGGCGAACGTTATGGCAAAAACCCCCATATCGCGGCCTGGCAGATCGACAACGAATATGATTGTCACGATACAACGCTCAGCTACTCCGACGCAGCCCGAAAAGGTTTTCAGGACTGGCTGGCGCAGAAATACCAATCCACCGGCGCGCTGAACCGCGCCTGGGGCAATGTGTTCTGGTCGATGGAGTATGACACATTCGACCAGATCGACCTGCCGAACCTCACGGTGACAGAACCCAATCCGTCCCATGTGCTGGCGTTTCGGCGGTACAGTTCCGATCAAGTCGTGGCCTTCAACAAAGTGCAGGCGGATGAGCTGCGCAAACATACAGATGCAGCTTTGATCCATAACTATATGGGGCGCATCACTTCTTTTGATCACTGGAAGGTTGGTGCAGACCTTGATATCGCCTCTTGGGATAGTTATCCGATTGGCTTCCTTTCTGACCGATTGGAAGGCACACCAGAAGAAAAGCGCAAGTTCCTGCGCCAAGGCCATCCCGATATGCAGGCGTTCCATCACGACCTTTACCGGGCGGTTGGCAACGGTCGTATTTGGGTCATGGAGCAACAACCCGGCCCGGTAAACTGGGCGCCTTATAACCCCGCACCCTTGCCCGGTATGGCGCGGCTTTGGGCGTGGGAGGCGTTTGCGCATGGCGCCGAAACCGTCTGCTATTTCCGCTGGCGGCAGGCCCCGTTCGCGCAGGAACAGATGCATGCGGGGCTGTTGCGCCCCGACAGCGCGCCCGCTCCGGCGCTCGCAGAGGCCCGCCAAGTGGCCGATGAGATCGCAGCGATGCCTGAGGTCGGCACGGCGCAGGCGGAGGCCGCGCTCATCTTCGACTACGAAAGCGCCTGGGGCTGGGATGCTCAACCGCAGGGCGCAGATTTTGAGATGTTCCGTCTCACCTTTGCCGCCTATCGGGCGCTGCGCCGTGCGGGTCTTAATGTCGACATCCTACCACCTGACGTATCAGATATTGCGCCGTATAAGCTGGTGCTTGCGCCAGGCATCATGACACTGTCTGACCCGTTGCGCGCTGCACTTGCCGGTTTCGATGGCATCGCCCTGATTGGACCCCGCACGGACACCAAGACCGGTGAACTTTCGATCCCCGTCCCGATGGGACCCAACTTGCCGGACCTGGATGTGACAATTGCCCTGACAGAAAGCATGCCGCCGGATGATGCGATCCCGCTCGCAGATGGCGGTCGTTTCTTGCATTGGTTCGAGCATCTTGTAGGCAGCGCCAATGTGCATATGCACACTATGAATGGACAACCTGCAATCATGGGTGGCGATCACATCCGCTATTTGGCCGGTTGGCCCGATGACACAACATTTGACGCGATCATCACCGACCTCTGCAAAGAACTGGATATCGCCAAGCCTGAACTGCCCGATGGTCTGCGGATCAGAGATACGGCAACCCATCGCTTTGTCTTCAACTATGCGCCCACACCTGTTGACTGGCGCGGTGTCACCATCCCCCCCGCAGGCGTGCATTGGGTGCCACTGACATGATCCCTTTTGGGGTCACCAAAGACGGCCAAGAGGTGCATAAGATCACGCTTTCGGCCAGTGATCTGACGGTCAGCCTGCTGACATGGGGCGCGGTGGTGCAGGATGTTCGACTGCGCGGCGTCGACCGGTCGCTAACGCTGGGCTCCGATCACTTACGTGATTACGAAGGCGCGATGCGGCATCACGGATCGCTCATTGGCCCGATCGCGAACCGCATCAGTACGGCGCGGGTGCGTATTGACGGCATGATGTACGAGTTGGAGCGGAACCAGGACGGGCGCATCCACCTGCATTCCGGTGCACAGGCCACGCATCTGCAGGTCTGGGAGGTCGTTGAGACAACGCAAGATGTCGCAACATTCCGGCTGCGGTTGCCGGACGGGATGTGCGGCCTTCCCGGTAATCGCGAAATTATCGCAACATTCCATGTCTTGGCCCCCGCCACATTGACCATGACGTTGACCGGCACAACAGATGCCAAGACCTGCATGAATTTCGCCAATCACAGCTATTGGAACCTTGATGGGACCGAACGCTATGACGGGCACAGGCTACGCATTGATGCGGATCATTATCTGCCCAGCACCCCGGACGATTATCCAACCGGAGAGATTGTTGACGTGACCGGCACCCTGATGGATTTTCGTCAAGCCCGCATGGTGGCGCTCAACGACCCGCCATTTGACAACAATTTCTGCTTGTCAGGTGCGCGCAGCGATTTGCGCGATGTTTTGGAGCTAACCGGTCAGACCGGGGTCAGCATGAAAGTCGCAACCACCGAACCCGGTATTCAGGTCTATGACGCGCGGGATGCTTACCGGCCCGGGCGCGGGGCCTATGAAGGTTTGGCGATTGAGGCGCAGGGATGGCCGGACGCCCCAACTAATCCGCACTTTCCCTCAATCCTCGTCACGCCTGACGCGCCTTACCATCAGATCACAAGCTGGATGTTCAACTTCCGCGATATGTCGAAAAGCTGAATGGAGAGACCAGAAGCGGCACATGATAGTGTGAGGCCGGATCGTTGATCCCGAACCGGATCGGGATTTCGTCAAGAAAGGGCGGCGTCTCGTCGCGCCCGAAATAGGCCCCGGCCTGAAAGACCAGTTCATATCGCCCCACTGCAAAGACATCTGCAGGCAAGATCGGAGTGTCTGTTCGGCCATCGTCATTGGTGACCATCGTGACGATATGTACACGCGTCTCATCATCCAGCCGGAAAAGATCCACCCGCATACCGCTCGCAGGTAGGCCATTGGCCGTATCCAGCACATGCGTCGTCAGAAATCCGGTCATCGCGCTCTCCCTCAATTTGGCTCCGAACCTTCAGGAAATTGCGCGGGAAGTCACGGGAAAATCACATCCTTACGTGCAGAGTTAGAACAGTTCTAAAGAAGCGCGCTGTGCTGTCGCACCCCCCTGACCGGTGCTGCGGTGCAGCTATATAAGCACCAACAACTGCAAAGATGATATCGAGGCCACCCATGGAAACTCTCCTTCTGTCGCGCATCCAGTTTGCGGCAAATATTTCGTTCCACATCCTGTTCCCAACGATCACGATCGCCCTGGGCTGGGTGCTGCTCTACTTCAAGATCCAGTACAACCGCACCAAACAAGAACGCTGGATGGAGGCCTATCGTTTTTGGGTGAAAATCTTTGCGCTGTCCTTTGCGATGGGCGTGGTGTCGGGCATCACGATGTCCTTCCAATTTGGGACGAACTGGCCCGGATTTATGGAGAAAGTGGGCAACATCGCAGGACCGCTTTTGGCGTACGAGATCATGACGGCGTTCTTTCTGGAGGCTGTGTTCCTTGGGATCATGCTGTTTGGTTTCAGCCGCGTACCGAATTGGCTACATACCGGCGCGACATTTCTTGTCGCCTTTGGCACAATGATGTCCGCCTTCTGGATCATTGTCCTGAACTCCTGGATGCATACGCCGCAAGGCTATGAAATGATTGATGGCGTGGCGCATGCGACGGATTGGTCAGAGATTATCTTTAACCCATCGATGCCATACCGCTTTACCCATATGGTACTGGCCAGCTTTCTGACCGTTAGCTTCCTGATCGCAGGTGTCAGTGCGTTCCGCTGGCTAATCGGTGGGCGAACCGAAGGGGTCCGTGTTGCCCTAAAAACTGCCATTTTCGGCGCAGCATTGCTGATCCCCGTACAGATTTTCGTGGGCGACATGCATGGATTAAACACGAAAGAGTATCAGCCCGCCAAAGTGGCGGCGATGGAGGGCAACTGGGAAACCGATACCGGTGTGCCGCTCATCCTGTTTGCAATCCCGGATGAGGAAGCACGGGAGAACCATTTTGAGATCGGCATTCCGAACCTCGCATCCTTTATCCTGACCCATGACTGGAATGGTGAGGTGCAGGGTCTGAACGATTTTGTTTCTGAGGATGGTGAGGTGCTGCACCCCCGTGTTGCCCCCGTTTTCTGGTCTTTCCGCGTGATGGTCGGCACCGGCCTCTTGATGCTGCTGGTCAGTTGGACCGCCAGCTACATGATCCTCCGCCGCAAGCGTGGGGTCGAGGGCCTGCCAAAGCCGATGCTTTATGGTTTGGTGGGGATGAGCTTCAGTGGCTGGCTGGCGACCCTTGCCGGCTGGTACACGACCGAGATTGGCCGTCAGCCGTGGCTGGTGCATGGTGTCATGACAACGAAAGAGGCTGTGGCTGATGTGCCTGCACCGATGGTGTTGTCATCGCTGATCGCTTACCTCGCGGTCTACGCCATCCTCCTCGTCGCCTATATCTATGTGATCTTTTTCCTCGCACGGCGGATGTCACGGGGTGAGCCGATTGAACCAAACATCCCACAATCCGAAGCGGCCATTCCCCGCGCCGTACCGGCGGAGTAGGCACCATGTATTATTTCGGCGAACCGGAGATCTGGCTGCCTTTCGTCTTCGCGGCGCTGATGGGCGCATCGATACTTATCTACGTGGTACTTGACGGGTTTGACCTTGGCGTGGGGGTCCTGTTCCCGTTTGCAGCCGAAGACGAGAAGGACAGGATGATTGCATCCATCGGCCCGTTCTGGGACGCGAACGAAACATGGCTCGTTCTGGCGATCGGCCTGATGCTGGTGGCCTTTCCAGCCGCGCATGGGGAAATCCTGACAGCGCTTTATCTGCCGGTGACAATCATGCTCATCGGGTTGATCCTGCGGGGTGTCGCATTTGAATTCCGGGCAAAGGCCCCTGCCCCACATAAACGGGCATGGAACAACGCATTCTTTGCCGGATCGCTGATGACGTCGCTCAGCCAGGGTTTCATGCTGGGGATGTATGTGATGGGGCTGGAATGGACCTGGTGGAATACCGGCTTTGCCGTGCTTACGGCGGTGTTTCTGACCGTCGGATACAGCTTTATCGGCGCCACATGGGTGATCCACAAGACGGACGAGCATCTGCAGCGCAAAGCGGTGGATTGGGCCAAGGGTGGCATCTGGGGGCTGGTTCTGGGGATCGGCGCGATTTCACTGGCAACACCATTTGTGAGTTCCCGCATCTTCGACAAATGGTTCAGTTGGCCAGAGGCGTTGTATTTGTCCCCGCTGCCGATCCTATCAGGGCTGCTCGTTCTTTGGCTCTGGTCCATGCTGCGGCGAATGCCGTTTGAAAATGACCGTGCATCCTGGCTGCCTTTTGCTGCAGCCACCGCGCTTTGGGTGCTGGCCTTTGCTGGCATGGCCTACAGCTTCTATCCCTATGTCGTACCGGATCAATTGACGATTTATGAAGCAGCGAGCGCGCCAGAAAGCCTGTTTATCATCCTGATCGGGACCTGCATCGTGCT
>JBCBDL010000151.1:0-7479 GCA_038529695.1 Pseudomonadota bacterium
CTTGCAGTCTTTCGTCTTTTGATGCGTCGTTATCCGGACCGAGTTGCGGCGACGGAACTCGCGCAATCGCTTGATCTGAAGTCCAACACATTATCGACCTATGTCAAAGCGCTGCTGCAATCGGGACTGCTGACGCAGGAACGTGCGGGCACTTCTTTGCGCTATGCCATCAATATGGATGCGGCGCGTCACACCTTTGACTACCTGCTGCGCGATTGCTGCCGGGGTCGGCCAGAAATCTGTTCAATGACATATATGACTGACCTTAATGGAGTGCGCGCGATGCCTGACGCCAAATACAATGTTCTGTTCATCTGCACTGGAAACGCGGCCCGGTCGATCTTTGCTGAATCTATTCTGCGCGAGGAGGCGGGCGATCGCTTCAACGCGTATTCGGCCGGTACCAAACCGACATCAACCCTCAATCCATTTGCGGTAGAGGTTTTGGAACAAAAAGGGCACGACATCACGCCGCTGCGGTCTAAGAATATCACAGAGTTTCGGACGGGCGACGCCCCCGATTTCGACTTTGTTTTTACCGTCTGTAACCACGCCGCGAACGAGGAATGCCCCGCCTGGCAGGGCCAACCGGTAAGTGCCCATTGGGGCATGCCGGACCCGGTGAAGGTGGAAGGCACGGACGCCGAAAAAAATCTGGCCTTCCATCATGCTTATGGTGCTTTGCGCAACCGGATCATGGCCTTTGCCGCCCTGCCCTTTGACACGCTTGACCGGATATCGCTGCAAAGGGCGGTGGATGAGATCGGGCAGGTCGCATCAGCCGAGCCCGCCTAGTCACCGCATTTTAGGCAAACTGCTCGCGGATCAGCCGTTCTTCCAAACCATGTCCAGGATCGAACAGGATCCGGTGCCGCACTGATGGTTCTGACCTGATTTCCACGCTCACCACATCGCGTACGGATTTGCCGTCAGCCTCGGCCATCACGGGGCGCTTCGTGGGGTCGATAACATCCAGACGCACGACCGCCAGTTTGGGTAATAGTGCCCCTCGCCAGCGCCGGGGGCGAAAAGCAGAGACCGCAGTGAGCGCCAGGACATCAGAGCCAATCGGCAGGATCGGCCCATGAGCGGAGTAGTTGTACGCGGTCGACCCGGCAGGTGTAGAAACCAACGCCCCATCACAGACCAATTCATTCATGCGCAGTTTGCCATCGACGGTGATCCGCAGTTTCGCTGCTTGGGGACCTGCGCGCAGTAGGCTGACCTCGTTAATCGCCAAGGCTTCGTGCATATCGCCATCTGCGGTCAGGGCTGTCATGACGAGCGGGTTGATCACTTCTTCTACAGCGTCATCCAACCGGTCGCGCAGATCATCGGCACCAAATTCGTTCATCAGAAACCCCACCGTGCCCCGGTTCATCCCATAGACGGGTACATCCAGGCCTTCGGTCGCGTGCAATGTCTGGAGCATGAAGCCGTCTCCACCCAAGGCCACGATCACGTCAGCCTCATGCGCTTCGACGTCGCCGTAAGCTGCGGCCAATTCGCGCTGCGCGGTTTGCGCGATGGGGACTGGGCTGGCCACAAAGGCGATATTGGGGCGTGGCATGAGCGTAAAAACCTTTCAGTTCCGATACGTTGTGCGGTGATCGCACCCGAAACGCAAGATGCGGATACGAAACTGTCCTGACGGCCTCATGATGATCATGGTCGTTTTGGTGCTTTAGCCACCCCCAACCTTGCTGTAAAAGGCCCCAACCACAGCGCATGAGAGGGACATACCCATGAATATCACTGTCCGCGACAACGGCTTTTTCACGGAAACACTGGATACACGCGATCCCGAGCTGCATGCCGCGATGCAGGCAGAACTGAAACGTCAGCGCAAAGAGATTGAGCTGATCGCGTCGGAAAACATCGTCTCTGCCGCCGTCATGGAGGCCCAAGGCGGCGTGATGACCAACAAATATGCTGAAGGCTATCCGGGCCGTCGGTATTATGGTGGCTGCGAACATGTGGACGTAGCAGAAAATCTCGCCATCGACCGCGCGAAGCAATTGTTTGGTTGTGGCTTTGCCAATGTGCAGCCCAATTCCGGGTCACAGGCGAACCAAGGCGTGTTTCAGGCGCTTTTGCAGCCGGGCGATACCATCCTTGGCATGTCGCTGGATGCAGGCGGTCACTTGACCCATGGGGCGAAGCCGAACCAGTCGGGTAAGTGGTTCAACGCGATCCAGTATGGTGTGCGCCGTCAGGATAGTCTGCTGGATTATGATGAGGTGGCGCGCCTGACGGCGGAACACCAGCCCAAGATGATCATCGCCGGTGGCTCTGCCATTCCGCGCATCATCGACTTCGCGAAGATGCGCGAGATTGCAGATAGTGTTGGGGCATATCTGCTCGTCGACATGGCGCATTTCGCGGGTCTCGTCGCTGCCGGCCTCTACCCCTCCCCCTTCCCCCATGCCCATGTGGCCACGACAACGACACACAAGACATTGCGCGGCCCCCGTGGCGGCATGATCCTGACCAATGACGAGGCAATGGCGAAGAAATTCAACTCTGCCATCTTCCCCGGCATTCAGGGTGGGCCCCTGATGCATGTTATCGCTGGCAAGGCCGTGGCCTTTGGCGAGGCGCTGCGCCCCGAATTCAAGACTTATCAGGAACAGGTCATCAAGAACGCCCAAGCACTGGCTGACCAGTTAATGAAGGGCGGTTTGGATATCGTTACGGGCGGGACCGACACCCATGTCGTGCTGGTGGACCTGCGCCCCAAAGGCGTGAAGGGCAACGCAACTGAAAAGGCGTTGGGCCGCGCGCACATCACGTGCAACAAGAACGGCATCCCGTTTGATCCCGAAAAGCCGATGGTGACATCCGGTATCCGCCTCGGCTCCCCTGCCGGGACAACCCGTGGCTTTGGCGAACCCGAATTCCGGCAGATCGCGGACTGGATCGTCGAAGTCACCGATGGCCTTGCCGCCAACGGCGAAGAGGGCAACAGCGCGGTTGAGGCCAAGGTCAAGGCCGAGGTCGAGGCGCTGTGTGATCGGTTCCCGCTTTATCCAAACCTGTAACGCGCTTGCGCGGGGCCTTTAAACCGGCCCCCGCAGATATTTACGGCCCAATACCTGCGCCAGATGATCGTAAACCAGCCTGATCCGCTTGGAGCTGTGCAATTCACGATGCACCGTCAGCCAATAGGGCACTTCGACAGCTTCCAACCCTGGCAGCAACAGCACCATTTCGGGAAAGAAGTCGGCCACATCGCGGGTCATAGGCATGATCCCCAACCCCTGTCGGGCGAATTCCCAACTCGCCACGCCGCTATCGCCGATGATCGTCAGATTTTCCCTGGTCACAGGCAGGCCCCAATCCCGCAGGAACGCCAAAAGCTGATCACTATCATCAATTCCGATAATTTCAGCCTGGGCCAGATCATGGGGCGTTTGGATCGGCCCGAACCGGTCAAGATAGGCTTGGCTGGCATAAAGATGGCCGCTGCTACTGCGCACTTTGCGTGCGATCAGGTCCGGCTGGGTCGGAGCCACATGGCGTACAGCGATGTCAGCTTCGCGCCGCTGTAAATCCGACAACGCGTTGGAGGCCTGGACCTTGATCTGCACTTGCGGAACGATCCGGCGCAGATCAGCGACGATAGCGGGCATGGAGTAAACAGCGAAGATATCGGTGACAGATATGCAGACCTCGCCCGTGACCGCCTCTGATCGGCCAGAGGCCGTCAGGCTTGCCGCAATCGCCCCTTCGCCCATTACGCGCAGATGCGCGAGCATATCTTTTCCCGCGGGCGTCAGTTCCAGCCGCCGCCCAATGCGTTCAAACAGAACGATCTCTAATGCATCTTCCAACCCAGCCACTTGTCGGCCCAAAGTAGGTTGGGTCATGTTCAGCGCACGCGCAGCGGCAGAGAATGATCCCGTCTCGGCAGTTACCAAAAACGCCCGGGCCTGGTTCCAATCAAAATTTAGCGCGCTCCAGTTCATGCAAATATGTATAATTGTCAGGCAAATTTTGGCAATTCCTCGTAGTTGCATGCAGATATAGGCTATGGGCAGCCGACGAGGAGTGCATCATGGAAACCGCCGCCTTCTGGGACCGTATCGCGCCCAAATACGCCGAAGACCCGATCAGCGACCAAACAGCCTACGAAGAAACGCTTGGCCGCATGCGCCATTATCTTCAGCCCCATCATAATGTGGTCGAGATCGGCTGTGGTACCGGATCAACCGCCCTTTCGCTGGCGGCCGGCGTCAACCGCTATATTGGTACCGATGTCTCGCCAGGAATGATCAATATTGCGCGCAGCAAGCTGCGGGGCGACACGGCGCAATCGCTGTCATTTGAGGTGGCCGCCGCGGCTGATATCCCTGATGCACCGGCGGACGCTGTCCTGGCACTCAATCTGTTGCACTTGCTGCCCGATCTCACACAGGTTTTGCACAATGCTTACGAGGCCCTGCCCGCAGGCGGATTGTTTATTGCCAAGACGGGTCTTTTGAAAGAAGGGGCCTGGTATCTGGGCCTGATGATCCCGGTCATGCAGGCATTCGGTAAGGCACCTTATGTGCGGCGACTGTCTGAGGCTGATTTGATGGCGGCCCTCGCGCAGGCTGGTTTTGAAGAGATCGAAACGATCCGGCAAAAGGGTATCGCACCTCGGCTTTTCACGGTGCATCGCAAGCCGTAAAGCCTTGCACAAAATCTGCACGAAAGGGCGGCGGAAATCGTCTATCGCCACCTTACCCAAGGCGCATGAGATATGAAGACGCCCTGCATCGCTGGCTCAACCGCAGCCTTCCGGCATCTGCCGTCAATTTCGCGATGTTTGTCATCAAACAGGGCTGGGCTTGTCTTTTTGGCGGCTGCCTTTTGGCGGCACTGATCCTGACAAAACTGATCTGGCAGGATGATTGGCCACTTGCCCGCTACGATGCGTTGGTGCTGACAGCAATCAGCCTGCAAATCCTGTTTCTCTGGCTCAGACTTGAAAGCTGGGCTGAGGCGAAGGTGATTGTCCTTTTTCATCTAAGCGGCACCTGCATGGAAATATTTAAGGTGAGTGCCGGGTCATGGAGCTATCCAGAGCCGGGTCTGTTGAAGCTTTATGAAGTCCCACTTTTCTCGGGTTTCATGTACGCCGCCGTCGGCAGCTACATGGTGCGGGTCATACGGTTTTTCGACATGGTCTTTGCGCCTTTCCCACCTGCGATTTGGCATTTCGGCCTCGCCATCGTGGTCTATATCAACTTTTTCTCGCATCACTTTATCTGGGACGTCCGGCTTGTCCTGTTTCTCGGTACGATCCTGTTTTATGCACAAACCCGAATCTGGTTCCGCATCAGCGTGTACTGGCATTGGATGCCGCTTCCCCTTGCCGCGTTTCTGTCCAGCCTCTTTCTCTGGGTCGCTGAAAACGTGGGTACGTTGACCGGCACATGGATTTACGCCGGACAAGGGCATTTGGACATGGTCAGTCTTGACAAGGTCGGGTCATGGTATCTGCTGCTTTACGTGGCCTTTGCGACTGTTACGATCGTCAAGCGCGACGTGCTTAGACAAGGCCCCTTTGCACCAGCACAAACAACACCAGCGCCGCCGTCACAAGCAGCACAAACGCGATAGACGCAATCAGGTTCAGCGCCGCTGTCACACGCCGTTCAGTCACGTTGATCGTATTGAGATGGGCCATGACATTCTTATGCGCCCGCATCATTCGCGCCTCATCCACCATGCGCGCAAGCTTGGGGTTGTCCGCTAGCGCGACCGACTGCGCGACATAGGTCGCATCCCGCCTGACATGACGTGGCAAACGCCGCCCCGCCTTGCGCAATTGCGCCTGTAGCGTGCGCCCGCGCACCCCTAGCTTTTCTTCCAGCAAGGCCTGCAACGCCGCAACCTGTTGATGGATATCCTTCCCCATGGAGGCCCGCTTAGGTGTAATCGTCAGGTCGCTCAATCCCTCTGGTCCCACGCCCCGCTTAAGGGGTACAAGCGATGCATGTTGAACACGGTTCTCTATGATGGTCCCGGCGATGTGCCGCTTTTGATCGCCCATGGGCTTTTTGGTTCTGCGCGGAATTGGGGGGTACTTGCCAAGAGGTTTTCGGCCAGCCGGCCGGTCATTGCTGTTGATATGCGTAATCACGGGCAAAGCCCTTGGTATGACAGTCAGTCCTATGAAGATATGGCTGCCGATCTCGCGCAGGTCATTAGCAGTCCTTGCGATGTCCTTGGCCATTCGATGGGCGGAAAAGCGGCCATGGTGCTGGCCCTGAAAGCCGCCCAAAAGGTGAACCGCTTGATCGTCGCGGACATCGCGCCTGTTGCCTACACCCATTCGCAGATGGGCCCGATTTCAGCGATGCGTCGGGTCGATCTAAGCGGTATCGAGAGCCGTACAGATGCGAAAGCCCAGCTTGGCGATCTTGAACCGGGTGTGCCCGATTTCTTACTGCAAAGTCTTGATATGAAAGAGCGGCACTGGCGGCTGAACCTCGATGTGCTCGCGGCCGAGATGGACAAGATCATTGGCTTTCCGAATGTCACCGGCCAATTTGAAAGGCCAGCCCTGTTTTTGTCGGGTGCTGTATCTGATTATGTCAAACCCGACGCCCGCCCGACCATCAAGGCGCTCTTTCCGCGAGCAAGCTTTGCCAAAATTCCGGGCGCAGGTCACTGGCTGCATGCTGAAAAACCACGCGAATTTGAGGCGGCGGTAAATGTGTTCCTGTCCCAGACTTGACCGGGACGCTGCAGCGCGGCGACACTTGGGCTATTCAACCCAAGGAGATTAAAATGTTTCACCCCTTCGACATCTGGTCGCCGACATTCCATGCGCCATTTTCGGGTGACGTCACGCAGGAAATTACACCGCGCGTCTTTTCCCCTGATATCAAAGGCAGTCTCGGCATCGAGAACCGCGTGCAAACCGAGGTGGCAAGCTATGGCAAGCAACTTGGCAAAATACTCGAAGCGTTGGCGCTGCTCTCAGAAAAGACCGGCACACCATTGCCCGAAATCAACGCGCTGATCGACGGGGTCGAGGATGTGAAAGCGAACGTCAAAGAGGTTCTGCGCGAAGACGCTATCGCGGCCCTCGCCCGCCTCAAAAAGGCCGATCCAAAGGCGTATGCTGAATTGATCACGCGGTAGGATGGGTGCTTGCACCCGTCGCCCCCCTGATGATATCCGCCGCCTTCTCGGCAATCATAATGGTCGGCGCATTCGTATTCCCTCCAATCAGCGTCGGCATGACTGAGGCATCGATCACGCGCAGCCCCTGCATGCCGCGCACCTTCAGCTCCGGGTCGACGACAGCCATGTCATCCACACCCATCTTGCAGGTACCGATCGGGTGATAGATCGTGTCGGCCCGTGCCCGGATATGGCGTTCCCACTCTGCGTCGCTCATCCCATCATGGGTTCCGTGCAACTCCTTGTGCCGATAAGGCGCCAGCGGTGGAGCCTCCAGGATGTCCCGCATCATCTTTGCGC
>JBCBDL010000152.1:0-7082 GCA_038529695.1 Pseudomonadota bacterium
CGAACGTCGCTCTTGAGGGCTAAGAAAAGGATACCCACCGATGAGCAAGTGGATGAAAGCAACTAAATACTACGACACCAACACCGACCCACTGCGCGGCAAACGCCGCTCCCTAGCTGCTCAGCAAGGCAACGCAGTCCGCGAGCGAGTGCGGTTTTTGATGCCAGAGGCGGAAATCGTGAAAGCCATGGGCGGAGACTTGCAAGCTGAGCAACTTTTCAATGCCACTAACGGTAGCTTTGAAGTTGTCCGGGTCCGCGCTCATCTGATTGGTTTCATCAAAGCACTTTGTCTTCGCCACAAGCACAACGCCGGCAAGGACATTTCTATGGCTAACGTCATGTCACTTGTCGCCATGCATGGCATGACGGGCGCGCTTCGCCTTCCGATCTTCCAGCCTGTTAGCTATCCGGCTCAGTCAAACCCGTAAATCGAAAGCATCCCCGACATGTTCACCGAAACATGGATCGAGTTGTTCGCACACAATGGACACCCCGACATGTCCATGTTTGGGCTTCGGCATTCGAAACGGATGCGGAAGCTCTTCAAGCAGCAATGACCGCACGCGAGGACGAGGGTGCGGTCGTATTCCATCATCCAAAAACTAATACTTTGCCTTTGACCAATGGCGGTCTCAAGAAAGGTGCCGATGACCGCAAGGCGGACTTTCATAACCTACACTCGTTACGCTTAAACGACAGTAGTCCAGCCCAAACCGGACATCCGCCGGGCTACCAAGCCGAAGCGGACCTCGCCGTCCAATACAGTGGGCGAAACGCGGACATTCGATGAGTTTGCGTAAGGCCACTGACTGCTTCAGGTACTTGCAATGATCTTCGCATTCTGCGGCCACTGTTAATCTGATTGATGAATCAGCCGAAAGGACTTGTACCATGACCGAAATTTCGACAGCCACGGGTGCCGTTCGCGCGGACAGTGTTATTCCCACTGATGACAATGCAGCGGGTCCAGACGTTGGACGCAGACCCCGCCGGTCAAGGAATCCTGTGGGCAGGCGTGGCCGTACAGATCGCCAGGATCGCCGCGACACCCGCGCAGGGGAAACAGCCCTGCGCTCTTCGGCATCCGACTATCGTGTCATGGCGCGCGATGCGCAGCATGGCGATACCTCCGCAAAAGACACGCTGGCGATCGCCCTTACGGGCATGACGTATGAAGAACTTTCAGATGAGCAAGCAGAAATATTCGACACCGTGCTGGGCGATATGGCCGACGGCGAAATCACGCCAGAACTGCTGGTTGTCGATCAAGGCGATGTAGAGTCAACAACAGAAGATACGCTGCTGCCCGAAGATGTGAGTGGGGCATATGTACCGGGTGAGGACGGCAATCCTGGGACGATCTTGATTGCGCGAGTTACATTGGAGTCTGGTAACTTGGACGATGCCGTGTCTGAAGAAATGGGTGAAGCAATCGCTGAACATGCTCGCGCACTTGGGCTTGAGGTTCACGAAGGTGATGCAGGCGCGCGTTTGCGTTTAGCGGCTTCGGGTGACGATGTCGCAAGTGCTTCCGCCCTGTTTGAAGCGAGCGAGACTGATACAGCCTCTGTGCGTTTTAAAGGCGAAATCGTTGAGGCCGAGGCGCTACTCGATATCCCGGGAACCGACTTAATACCTGACCCAAGGCTACCTGGAATTCCGGGCGTAAATGTACCCGGCCTGCCCTTTCCTGACACGGCCGATGGCGACATCACGATTATTGATCCTCACGGGCAGCCCAAGGGACCACCGGCCCCCACACAGGCTGAACCCGTCGCGCCTGAACCTGTAAACGGCTGGCTAGGGTCTGCGCTTGTCAGCTCGAGCGTCGCCAGAGGTGTGTCGCAGGTTAATTCGATCAGGAGCCATCTCATGCAATCCGATGGTGCGCTTGATGGCTTTCCTGCAAACGGCGTGCTGAGTGCATATGAAATCAAGCACGCATTATCCAAGGGTATCGGTTCCGGTGAGAATGGCCTGCCAATTCCTGTGTCTGAACAGGCGTTAAGTCAGTTGAAATCGCTTGTTCAGACATATGGTCAGAACAACCCAACGACTGGGTACTATGCTGTGAACGACCAGCAGTTAACACGGATGATTCAAGATGGCTATCTTGGGCTCGGGGTATCGGCTTACGCCGGTAGCAGGCATGACGTAGTCGTTGTCAGCGCTGATCCTGTGGCGGGAGCGACACCTGTCGATGCTAGCGATGAAGGCATTGTCGTTGGACGCAGTTGGTGGAGTTCGGCAATTCATCATCTTGCGGATGCTGGTAAAGCCGTTGCACATGCCGTTGCAAAGTTTGGACAACACGCCATTGATGACGTACACAAGTTCGTCCGCGGTGAAATGGATGCGGTCGAAGCAAAGGCCAAAGGACTTGCCAAAACAATAAAGGGCTTTGGTGAAGCGGTCATCGCCGGTGGTGAGGCCGAAGTTGCCGCCTTCGATTCAGCCATCGGTGCACTTTTCAATAGTCCTGGCTTGGAAGCCACCGCAAAGCAGTGGTTAACAAAAGCGAAACAAACGGCGAAAGAAGCGAAAGACGACACATTGGTTGGACTATTGATGTCATTGGGATCAATGACCCAAGCCGATGCAGTCAAGGCGATTAATCAGATGCACAAATATCATGATATGATCGGCCGCTTTCTGGAAGGCAAACCGGCGCAAAAAAAAGAAGTGTTAGGTAAAGCGTTTGCAGAGACGATGCAGAGACTTGATCTGACAGATGCCGGTGATGGATCGGGTGATAGTGCGCTCGAGAAATTCTTGAGCGGCAACGATAAAGCACGGTTGGATATGGTCGCTCTAGAATTCAATACTGCACTTAAGCTATTTCCCGGCGCTGTTGATGTTGCGCAGTTCCGCATCTTCGTCACAGCGCCAAGACGACTTGAAAATGGCAAGCACTCCGTTGAGTTACGTATTCGGGCACTGGATGAGGCAGGTTGGGGTGGCTCTATCGGCAAATCTGGTCCGGCAGCCGCAGATTGGGATGGCGGCGTTCTCGGACTACATGACATCGTTATCCCGTTTGAGTATGACTCAGTTGGAAAGGGCGTCGACATTGGCGACATCAAGTTAAGCGCAACCACAGCTGGCATTGTAGAGGTTGATCCAGGTGTCGAAAAGTCGATCACCGAAGTCGAACTTGAACCCGCACGGCGCGAGCTTGGTGAAATGCGTTCTATGATTGAAGAAATGGATCACGTCTTGGGTGACATCCTGCCAGACGACTTTATGATGCGTTTCACACCCGGCGCGATCATCCCAGCTGTTAACGCGGCAACAAGCAGTATTGAAGCTGATCTTGAGATCGGAATCGGCTTTGGCTTCAATACTACCTACAATCTAACCGAAATCGCCAACAAGCGCGGTGTTTGGGGTGCCTTACTGCCGTTTGCGACAGAGGCGGTTGGCGCCGGAATTGGTGGCGCAATTGGGGCTGGCGCGGGTGTAATCCTTGCTGGCGGCCCAGAAGATCCCGCAGCGATACCAGCGGCAATGCGTGGGGCGCACTTTGGTGCCGATATAGGTGGGCTTGTCGCAGATGAAGTTGGCGCACATGAATTCTTCAAGGACGAAACATCAAACTCGTTCGTTGGCTTCACGTGGGTTGGCGGGCGCGGCAAGTATAATCGCAAAGCAGGGCTGGACCCTGATGCGTCGACAGGATTCTCATCGCGGGCGCGGTTGATGCAGTTCAACTATGACTTCGTTAAGGAAGCTTTATAACATGTTAGCCGAGCGGGCACTGCAAGGCGTGCCATATAGAACGCTCTTCGGGGTCGCGATGATCTGCTCATCATTACATCGCGATCTCTTCATTCTGTTCGTCTCCCTCTTCGGAACGAACTCCACCTCAAATTCAAGCAGGAAACGGGCCTCAGGTCAGTCAGCCTAAAGCACGGCGCCAATGCGACGCGAAGCGCGGGCCAGTTCTCAGACTGCCAACCTAGCGCCGCTGAAAGGGCCGCTGAGGGGCAGCTTCATTTCAATGCACATCGCCGCAACTCAGAAGCCTTCCACGCGGCGAAGGAAGAGGAACGCGCACAGAGCAAGATGCAAGCCAACATAAGGCGTCAAATGCTGCGGCCCGACCAACTAGATTAAGGCGGCACTAATCCACCGCACCTCCCCTTGATAGCGAAGTCTTGATGGGCGAGGGCTGATCAATCCGAAAAATCACGACACACATATGTGGTCTTTACAGCACACATTTTTCAGTATGGCCGACGCTTGATGGTCCATAAGTAACTGAAAGTATTTAAGTATTTCGATAGTTCGAAAACGGTGTATGCCCCCCCGACCGCACCAAATGGTCAAACTATCAGTACATCGCAGATTAGATGCCCCAGCAGAAAGCTGGCGGTGCTGCCGATGATATAGACTTTCAAGCCAGTTTTTTGCGTCCGCCCGAACGCCACTAGGTCCGGTTCTTCTGCAAGAACGGCATCGTGCAACGCCTCATTGATCCGTCCGCGCAATAGGTGGATCTGCGGTGTGGGCCAGGTTCCGTCATGCGTTGCATTCCGCTGAATAATTGCATTCAAATGCCCCGCCACCATATCATGCGCATTGCCAAGCGCTTGTGGTGTTTCGTCTGTATCCGGGATCACTTTCACAACCGTTGTTTCGGCTTGCGGGGCCAGCAACATCGCATGTTCAAAGGCGCGTCGGGCATCCAGCGAATGGTCGAATGCGACAATCGTTTTCTTGTAGTCACCAAATACAGGCTTGCGCACGACCAGCACCGGGTGCTTCGTTTTGGATACGATCTGATCGGTTGACGTGCCCTGAAAGATCTCGGTAGCTGCAACATCGTCGCTTTGTCCCAGCACCACCAGATCGGGGTCCAGGTCTGCGATTTTGGCCACGATCACCCGGACTGGATCGCCGATCTCCGTCTGGGTGGTCCAATTGGGACGCGGTGCACCATCGGGCAGGAATTCGGCGAATTGCCCAGCAATCATTTGGTCGAGATTTGCTTTGACGGTGTGAAGATCATCGGCCGGTGATGTGCCGACATAGATGACGTGCAACCTTGCGGCTTGTGCGACAGCCAGCCGACAGGCCCGTTCGAGCGCCCGGTCCGCGCGTGCGGTCAGATCTGTTGCGTATAGAATCGTTTGCATGATTTGCCTGTACGAAAAGTGGCGATTTCCGTCTGTGTGACATTTTTCAGGTGGGTATGAAGTGATGCAAATCAATGGGCCCGGGCCAAAACGCAGGTCGGCCTTTGCCAGTTGTCGCGAAGGCCGACATATTGGGTGATGGCGTGACGATGCGTCGTATCGATCGGAACGGATTTGGCCACATTCGGAGAAATGATGACAGCTTTTGAGCCCGATCAATCACGCCAAGCAAGACGGACGGATGACCGAAGCAATCACACATCCTGCGCATGCCAGCGACCTGAGGCAATGCCCTTCAACGTCCAGTCGCCGACACGCCATCGCACCAGCCGCAAGGTTGGAAATCCGATATGCGCCGTCATCCGCCGCACTTGCCTGTTCCGCCCTTCGCTGATCGTCATTTCGATCCAGGTATCTGGCACCGATTTGCGAAACCGCACCGGCGGATCGCGGTCCCAGAGGGCAGGGGGATCGATCAGGCGTACCAGCGCAGGCCGCGTCGGTCCGTCTTTCAATGTCACGCCGTCGTGCAGCTTTTGCAGGTCATCATCACTGGGCCTGCCTTCGACCTGCACCAGATAGGTTTTGGCCAGCTTGTGCCTGGGATCGGCGATCTGCGCTTGCAGTTTGCCGTCATCGGTCAGCACCAATAACCCCTCGCTATCACGATCCAGCCTGCCTGCGGGATAGACATCCGGTACGTCGATATAGGCCGACAGGGTGGGGCGTGGCGTGGGGCTGCGCGCATCGGTGAATTGCGACAGAACGCCGAAAGGCTTGTTGAAAAGGATCACGCGGGCCATGGCCGTTGGTCTGCCCCAGATATGCGCGCAGGTCTACGCTGATATGAATATGCACAGGGTCGCATTTTCCCTCTTGCGTCGAATCTCAACTTGCCCCAGATGCCCCGTTTATAGACGCCAACGCACGCGCCTCTGGCCGGTGATAGTCAACGCACACGTGTTTACGTAGCGACGGTAACGTCTCTTTTGGAACTGAGCGGTCTGGGGCGGTGAAAATCCGTCATGGCCGGGTCTACAGGAGATGACCCATGACGTATCACTTCGCACCTGAGGGTGCGTCTTTCGCTGTCGAATCTAACTCTCGTCTGGATGCCTTTGTGGCGGCACGGTCGTTTGATCGCCCGACATTGGTCATGGACCTTGATCTGGTCGAGGCGCAGTATCGCGCGCTGCGCCGGGGTTTGGGCCGTGCGGATATACACTATGCCGTCAAGGCCAATCCGGCGCGTCAGATCATTGCCCGTCTTGTCGATCTGGGATCGCATTTTGATGCGGCGTCAAAGGCCGAGATTGCCCTTTGCCTGGAAGAAGGCGCGGAGCCATCCGAGGTTTCTTTCGGGAACACGATCAAACGCGCATCCGATATCGCTTGGGCGTGGGGGCAGGGCATCACGCTCTTTGCGGCCGATGCCGAAGAAGAGTTGGAAAAGATCGCCGCCAATGCACCAGGCGCGTCGGTTTACATCCGCCTGATCGTTGAAGTGTCACAGGCCGACTGGCCGTTGTCGCGCAAGTTTGGCTGCGACCGCGACACCGCGTTACGCCTGTTGGATCAGGCCAAGGCGTTGGGCCTGAACCCCGTTGGGTTTTCCTTCCATGTCGGCAGCCAGACCCGCCGGGCAGAGATGTGGGCACCGACGCTGGACGCGATGGCATCGATCTGGCAGGCGGCGCTGGATGGAGGCCACGATCTGAGCCTTTTGAATATCGGTGGTGGCTTCCCGGCCTTCTACGGCGAAGAGATTGAGGCGCCGACAGCCTATGCCGCACAGGTCATCGCGATGGTTGAGGCGCGTTTTCCCAATGTTTCCCGCATTATGGCCGAACCGGGTCGCGGCATGGTGGCCGAGGCTGGCGTGATCGTGGCGGAGGTGATGCTGGTCAGCCGCCCGTCTGATCGCGATCTACACCGTTGGGTC
>JBCBDL010000153.1:0-7074 GCA_038529695.1 Pseudomonadota bacterium
CCCTGCCAGATGAACATCAACAGCAGGATCAACAAAATGTAGCCCGCAATATAGGGAACTGCCGATAACAGCGTCGTTAGCACGACAATCAGTTCGGCCCAGAGATCGCTTATCAGTCCCATTACGCGCTCTCCGTCCGGCCCATGATTTCTTCTTCCATATCCCAGATCATGCCGAGGATTTCCTCGCGCACTTCACCGAATTTGGGGTGTTTCTTGACCTCGCGCAGGTCCTGGCCGACACCCATTTCCGCAAAAGGCAGACGGTATTCGGTGTGAATACGCCCGGGGCGCGGGGCCATGACGATCAGGCGCTCGCCCAGTAGCAGCGCCTCTTCCACCGAATGGGTGATCAGGATGATCGTCTTACCCGTTTCTTTCCACAGCTTCAGCACAAGCCCCTGCATCTTTTCGCGGGTCAGCGCGTCAAGCGCACCCAGTGGTTCGTCCATCAGGATCACGTCGGGTTCGTTTGCAAGGCACCGGGCGAGTGCCACGCGCTGCTGCATGCCGCCCGACAGTTCATAGACCGCCTTTTCCTTAAAATCCTGCAGTCCCACCACATCCAGCAAATGATCAACGATCTCTGCCTTTTCGGCGCGCGGCGTCTTTTTCATGGCGGGGCCGAAGCCCACATTGTCTCTCACACTCATCCATTCGAACAGCGCACCCTGCTGAAAGACCATACCGCGTTCCGGCCCCGGCCCTTCGACCTTTCGATTGTTGAGCACAATCTGGCCTTCGGTCGGTGCCAGAAAGCCCGCCACGATGTTCAGAAGCGTGGTTTTGCCACAACCCGACGGCCCAAGGACCGACAGCAATTCACCCGCTTCCAGGTTGAGCGACACGTCTTTGAGCGCCTGCACGGATGACCCGTTAGGCAGATCAAACCGCATCGATAGTCTGTCAATGATTAGTCCCGGCATACTGCCCTCATTTTCACCCCAGAGAATCCTTGCCGCCCCTCTTGCAAGGATCGTCAGGGATAAAGGTGACCGGCGCACTGCGCGCCGGTCCCAAAGGCATTTACTGAATGGTCGTCAGCGGACCCGTGTTGATATTGCCAGCATAGCTTTCCAGCGCAGCTGGAATTGATCCTGACTCCACAAAGACATCCGCTACACCCTTCATGAATGATGGTGCGGCACCGCCTAACCAAGCCTCGGACAATTGCGTTTCCACAGATGGGAAGACAAAGGTGTCCATGGTTTCTTTTGTCGCATCCACATCCATGCCCGCATCTTGCGCGATGACAGGCAGCATTTCCTCGACGCCGGAGCCGTCATTCCAAGCCGCATTCGCTTCTGCCGTTACCTCAAGGAACTTCGCCACCAGATCAGGGTTCTCGGCAACAAAGCCCGCAGGGGCGGATGTCACGTCAAAAACCAGAATGCCCAGCTCTTCTTTTTCGGCGCCTGTCAACAGCACGTTGCCGTGCTCCTTCATCCGGCGCAATGCACCGCCCCAGCCGCAGGCCATGTCGACAGAGCCCTGCGCGATGGCAGCAGCCCCATCCGGTGGTGCCATGTCCACGATTTCAAGCGACGCAAGCTCGACCCCGAAATGGTCCATCTGCCGCAGGAAGCCGTAATGCGCTGCAGTACCAAGCGGGACGGCTACCTTTTTACCAGCCAAGTCTTCCGCGCTTTCTTTGTCAATCTCAAGACCGGACGCCACGACGCAATTGTCATTTTCGGCATAAGACACGGCGACATCAAGGATTTGCAAATCCTGCCCGGCAGAGGCGGCGACCACGAAGGGCGGCACACCCTGGCTGACGGCGATCTGCACATCACCCGATGCCATGGCCGCAGACATCGCAGTCCCGCTATCAAAGCTGACCCAATTGACCGTGACGCCCAGTTCCTCATCATAGGTTCCGTTTACCTTGGCGTATTGAAATGGCATTGGCCATTCGAGGAAGTAGGCGACGGTGATCTCTTCCGCGGCCGCCTGACCGGCACCTGTCATCATGGCAACGCCAGCGACGGCGCCCATGAGTGCATTCTTTAGTTTCATTTATAGTCTCCCGTGTTGCGGGCCCGTCCGGAACCCGTTTTGGGCAAGGTTTACCCCGCCTCTACGATATTAGCTGAGCATGATTTGGAACCGGTTCCTAGCCCCAATCAAACGCCGCTATGATTTGCGGTCCGAATTCGAACCATCGACCGTGACCGCCCTCCAAAATGATCAAGAAAGCGGCAAGTCGCCTTGCAGCGAAAGAAATTCAGGTGGCTCCGTCAATCACTAGAAATGAGGTATCGAGTCTCAGAAAAGCCCAAAACGGGAGAACGCTAGCACGCTTTTTCCAACCGTTTCAGAGTGTTATCCGGCATTCAGACCGACTACCGCCACCCGTCGACTGAACATCTGGACATATTCAACCGTGGCGCCTGGCCCTATTGGCAGGGCCCAACCCATAGGCAAACTGCTTAGCGTATTGGCATGTCGGGGCTGGATTCGCCCAACCCCACCACATTTTCTTGCAGGAGTATCCAAGATGGACACGCAGAACTTCGCAAATGATCCCGACCATGTAGTCGAGGCTGACCGCGCGCATGTCTGGCATCACTTGATCCAGCACAAGCCATTCGAGACCACAGATCCGCGCATCATCGTAGAGGGCAAGGGACTGCGGGTGTGGGATATCAAAGGCAAGGAGCATGTCGATGCCGTCTCTGGCGGGGTCTGGACCGTAAATGTCGGCTACGGCCGCGAGCGGATCGGTAAGGCGATTGCGGAACAAGTCACCAAGATGTGCTTTTTCGGCGGAACTGCCGGGTCGATCCCCGGCGCACAATTCGCCGAAATGCTGATCGACAAGATGCCGGGCATGCATCGCGTTTATTATGCCAATTCAGGCTCTGAAGCGAATGAGAAAGCGTTCAAAATGGTGCGCCAAATCAGCTACAAGCATTATGGCGGCAAGAAACAAAAGATCCTGTACCGCGAACGTGACTATCACGGATCGACCATCGCCGCCATGTCAGCTGGCGGACAGGATGAACGCAACGCGCAATATGGCCCCTTCGCACCCGGTTTCGTGCGCGTGCCGCATTGTCTTGAATATCGTTCGCAAGACGGATCGCTGGGCGAGGAATATGGCGCAAAGGCCGCGCAGGCGATTGAGGATGTGATCCTGGCCGAAGGGCCAGACACAATCGGCGCGTTGTGCCTTGAGCCGATCACGGCAGGTGGTGGCATTATCGTACCTCCCAAAGGCTACTGGGAACGCGTGCAGGAGATTTGCCGCAAATACGATATCCTTCTGCATATTGATGAAGTCGTCTGCGGGCTGGGCCGGACAGGAACATGGTTTGGCTATCAGCAGTTCGGTATCCAACCGGATATCGTCACCATGGCGAAAGGCGTGGCCTCTGGTTACGCAGCGATTTCCTGCTGCGTGACCACCGACCGTGTGTTCGAAATGTTCAAAGACGACGCTGACAAGATGAGCTATTTCCGCGATATCTCAACCTTTGGTGGGTGTACGGGTGGTCCAGCGGCTGCCATCGAAAACATGAAGATCATCGAAGAGGAAGACCTGCGCGGCAATTCTGTCGCGATGGGCGAATATCTGATGGGCAATCTGTCAGAACTGATGGAGAAGCATGCCTGGATCGGTGATATCCGCGGGATGGGTTTGTTTGCCGGGGCCGAACTGGTCAAAGATCGCGAGACCAAGGACCCTGTGGACGAAAAGCACGTGATGGCAATTGTCGCTGATTGCATGGCGCAAGGTGTTATCATTGGTGCAACCAACCGGTCCTTGCCGGGCTACAATAACACGTTGCTCTTTGCCCCAGCGTTGATCGCCACGAAGGATGATCTTGATCAGGTCACCGATGCTGTCGATCAGGCGATTAAGCGCGTTTTGGGCTAGGCCGCCGGCAAATATGTGACGAAAGCCCGGCCCAAACGGCCGGGTTTTTTATATTGCCATATGCTTGGCTTAGGTCCAGTCTGCATGGAACCTAAGGCCAATTGATGTCGATTTCTATTGAAACCTTCTTTCTTGATGCCTCGGCAGAGGGAACATTGCAGGCGCGCATCCAGCAGATGGTCGCCCAGGGTATTCTTGCAGGCCGCTTTCGCCCCGGTGAACGTTTGCCGTCATCGCGCAAAATGGCAACACATCTCGGTGTCAGTCGCATTACAGTAACCCTGGCTTACACAGAACTTGTCGCGGATGATTATCTGACCTCACGCGGGCGGTCAGGCTATTTCGTGTCCGAGAACGCGCCCGAACCACCTGCATTTCCCGCCCAGCGTTTTGCAACCGGTACGGTCGACTGGACCCGCGCAATCGGGCAGCGTTTCACGCCGGGTTTGAGCCTGGACAAACCCGCTGATTGGGCGAGCTTTCGGTATCCATTCATTTACGGACAAGCCGACAAGACGCTGTTTGACAGCGCCAATTGGCGGCTTTGTGCTTTGCGGGCGCTGGGCATGCGTGACTTTAGCGCGCTGACGGCGGATTATTTCGATGCGGACGATCCCAAATTGATCGAATTCATTGCACGGCAAACGCTACCGCGGCGTGGAATACTGGCAAATACCGATGAGATCCTTGTCACGATGGGCGCGCAAAATGCGCTGTGGCTTGCAGCCCAAGTCTTGTTGAACAGCCGCAGGCGGGCCGCGATCGAGGATCCTTGTTATCCCGCTCTGCGTAACATCCTGACCCAATCACGCTGTCAGTTGAGCATCGTTCCCGTAGACCGCGATGGATTGCCTCCTGACGATCTGCCGGAAAACACGGATGTTGTTTTCACGACGCCCAGCCACCAATGCCCCACGACTGCGACAATGCCGGTTGCGCGCCGTCAAGCCCTGCTTGATAAGGCGGAGGACGAGGATTTTCTAATCGTCGAGGATGACTACGAATTCGAGATGTCGTTTCTGAAATCTCCGTCACCCTCGCTCAAATCGCTCGACCAGAACGGGAGGGTCATCTATGTTGGTTCGTTTTCGAAGTCGCTGTTTCCGGGCCTGCGCCTTGGTTATCTGGTAGGCCCTGCGCCCTTTATCCGCGAGGCCCGCGCGCTGCGTGCGACCGTGTTGCGTCACCCGCCGGGGCATATTCAGCGCACTGTCAGCTATTACCTGTCGCTTGGTCACTACGACGCGCTCGTCCGCAGGATGAGCAAAGCCTATCATGAGCGGCGCCAGGTGATGGAAGATTCATTGCGCAATCAGGGCCTTACCGTGGCGGGGCAAGGTACATATGGTGGATCTTCGGTCTGGCTCAAGACACCGGACGGGGTCGACACGACCAATCTTGCCGAGAAACTTCGCAAAGCTAGCGTGCTGGTCGAGCCCGGCGCGCCGTTCTTTGCCAGTGAGACACCACCGATCGAATATCTGCGGCTTGCCTACTCTTCCATCCCCGCAGCACAGATCCCAGAGGGTATTCGATTGATCGGTGATGCTATTCGATATAGTTGATTTTTGAGACGCATAGTCTCATTTTTTTTCACTCTGGACTTAGGGACGATATACAATTGGACCTAACGCGACTCTGTGGTTCTTCATAGTGTCACGGCAGAAAATGGGGCGTGCGGCCCTACCATTGAGCGTTCCAAACTGGGAGGACCCGATCCATGAAGATGACCACCGAAGAGGCCTTTGTCAAAACACTGCAAGCGCATGGCATCCGTCACGCCTTTGGGATTATCGGATCGGCCATGATGCCAATCTCCGACATCTTCCCAGCGGCCGGGATCACGTTCTGGGACTGCGCTCATGAAGGCAGCGCTGGCATGATGGCCGACGGGTATACCCGTGCGACTGGCGAAATGTCGATGATGATCGCCCAGAACGGCCCCGGCATTACGAACTTTGTGACCGCTGTGAAAACAGCGTATTGGAACCACACGCCATGCCTGTTGGTCACGCCGCAGGCTGCTAACAAAACAATTGGCCAAGGTGGCTTCCAAGAAATGGAGCAAATGAACCTGTTTGCCGATTGTGTCGCCTATCAGGAAGAGGTCCGCGACCCGTCGCGCATCTGCGAGGTCCTGGCCCGCGTCATCGCCAAGGCGCATCGTTTGTCCGGCCCAGCCCAGATCAACATCCCACGCGATTTCTGGACCCAAGTCGTTGATATCGACATCCCAGAGCCGATTGAATTCGAAGCAAGCCCCGGCGGCGAAACCTCAATCGCCAAGGCTGCTGAATTGCTGTCCAACGCCAAGTTTCCAGTCATCCTGAACGGTGCAGGTGTGGTTCTTGCCGAAGGTGGGATCGACGCGTCCAAAGTCCTTGCAGAAACACTCGATGCACCTGTCTGTGTGGGCTATCAGCACAACGATGCCTTCCCCGGTTCGCACCCGCTTTTTGCCGGTCCGCTGGGCTATAACGGGTCAAAAGCCGGGATGGAACTGATCAGCAAGGCGGATGTCGTGTTGGCACTCGGCACCCGTTTGAACCCGTTCTCTACCCTACCGGGCTATGGCATTGATTATTGGCCAACAGATGCAAAGGTCATTCAGGTCGATATCAACCCGGACCGGATCGGCTTGACCAAGAAAGTAACGGTGGGCATCGTTGGTGATGCTGCGAAGGTCGCCAAGGGCATCACCGCGGCGCTGTCGGACACCGCTGGCGACGCTGGTCGGGATGAGCGCAAAGCGATGATTGCCCAGACGAAATCAGCCTGGGCGCAGGAATTGTCATCGCTGGATCATGAGCAGGACGATCCCGGCACCACCTGGAACGAACGTGCCCGTGCGGCACGGCCCGACTGGATGTCACCGCGCCAGGCTTGGCGCGCCATTCAGGCCGCAATGCCTGAAAACGCGATCATTTCCTCGGATATCGGCAATAATTGCGCCATTGGCAACGCGTATCCATCCTTCCCGACGGGTCGTAAGTATCTCGCACCCGGCCTGTTCGGCCCATGCGGTTATGGCCTGCCCTCCATTGTCGGCGCGAAGATCGGCCAGCCGGACGTACCCGTGATCGGTTTTGCCGGTGACGGTGCCTTTGGGATCGCTGTGAACGAACTGACCGCCATCGGCCGCGAGGAATGGCCCGCCATCACGCAGATCGTTTTCCGCAACTACCAATGGGG
>JBCBDL010000154.1:0-7002 GCA_038529695.1 Pseudomonadota bacterium
ACTCACGATTTTGACCTACTCCACCGCCTTCGCCAATTCCGGCAGAAAACGCTGCTCGTAATCCGACCCGACCAGCGGCCCGACAAACCGGTAAAGCACCGTTCCGTCCCCATCCACGATGAACGTCTCTGGCGGGGCGGTCACACCCCAGTCGATGGCCACCCGGCCCCGCAGATCAAACCCGGTGGCAAAGAACGGATCGTCGTAATCGACCAGATAGGTCGACGCCTGCTCTTGCTGGTCGCGGAAATTCACCCCGGCGATGCGGTAGCCTTGGGCCTCAAGGTCCAGCAAATTCGGATGCTCCGCCCGGCAAGGCGGACACCAGCTGGCCCAGAAGTTCACGATGGTAATGTCGCCCGACCGCAGGTCATCATCAGTCAGTTGCGCGGTGCCCTGTACAGCCTCAGCAGGGACCGGCGGTGCCTGTTGCCCGACGAAGGTCGAGGGCAATTCATCGGGATTATCCCGCATCATGCCCGCCAGCGCCAGCCCGGCAAAGGCAGCAAAGATCGCTGGCGGTAGGATCATCAGGGGTGAGATTTTAGCCATTCCGTTCAACCTCCTCCAACGCCGCTTTCACCCGCGCGTAGCGCCGCCAGCTAAGCCAGATCAAGATCGCGAGCAGCGTCAGCGTCACCGCATAGGCCGAGAGCACCTCGACCGCATATTCCCCCAGATCAGGCACGGGCCGCCCTCGCCTGCAAGGCCCGCATGCGGCGGGCGCGAATTTCGGTACGGGTGCGCATCAGGACGAGTGCTATGAACAAGAGCACAAATCCGGCGATGCAGACCAAAAGCGGATACCAGAACACGTCCGAGATATTCTCTTCCTTATCGAGCGACAGTGTCGCGCCCTGATGCAGCCCCTGGTTCCAGAACAGCACCGCGTAGCGCGACAGGATCGCAAAGATCGACCCAACCATGCAAAGCACGCTTGTGAGGTCCGCTGCGGTATCGGGGTCTTCAATGGCCTCCCACAGCGCAATATAGCCCAGATAGAACAGGAATAGGATCAGGAACGAGGTCAGCCTTGGGTCCCAGGCCCAATAGGTGCCCCACATCGGCTGCCCCCAGATGCCGCCTGTGAAGAGCGCGATGAGCGTCATCACCACACCCACGGGGGCCGCTGCCCGCGCGGCCAAGGCCGAGACATGGTGCCGCCGCACGACCCAGATGATCGAGGCGACCAGCATCATCAGCCAGGCGTTGATCGCCATCAGGGCGGAAGGGACGTGGAGATAGATGATCTTGACGGTCGATCCTTGCCGGAAATCGTCAGGCGTGAAGAAGAACCCCCAGGTCAGGCCGACGACCAGGCAAACCCCCGCTGACCAGAACAGCCATGGCAGGACCGGGCGGGTCCAGCCCATAAATAGCTTCGGATTGGCATATTCCCACATCGACATGGCGCTTATCTAGCCCTCTCGCATCATCCGCTCAATCCCCATCACCGCAGATTGATGCGCAACGTCGCCGCAGTGGCGAAAGGCATCAGCGCAAATGTCCCTGCTGTGATCCCACCCAGCAGGACCAAGGCGCCGGTCGGATCAAGGCCATCAGCACCTCGCCGCACCGCCTCTGCCCCGAAGATCAGGGTGGGAACGTACAGCGGCAGCACAAGCAGTGAAAGCAAGAGGCCACCCCGACGCAGTCCTACTGTCAAAGCTGCTCCGAACGTCCCGATCATCGACAAGGCCGGTGTGCCGATCAGGAGCGAGACGAGTAGATAGGCGTAGGCCTCTGGTGCGAGGCTCAACAGGAAACCCAGCATCGGCGCGGCCACAGTTAAAGGCAGACCAGTCGTGATCCAATGGGCCAGCGCCTTCATCAATGCCGCCCCTTCCAGCGGAAGCGGCGATGTGGCCAAAAGCGCTAGCGAGCCGTCTTCATAGTCCAACGCAAAGATGCGGTCGAGCGACAAGAGCGCGGCCAGGAGCGAGGCGACCCAAAGGATACCCGGCGCGATGCGCGACAAAAGCTCCGTTTCCGGGCCGACGCCGAATGGCACCAGCACAACGACAATCAGAAAGAAGGCCAACCCAAGCCCAAAGCCACCCCCTGCCCTGACCGCAAGCCGCAGATCACGCAGCAAAAGCGCGATCATAGGAACGCCTCATCCGTGCCGCCGCCCATGTCCAGCGCGGCTTTGAAAGGCGTCAGGTCCAGTTCGGGGGCGTCCAAGCCAAGATCAATATGTGTCGCGATGACAGCGATCCCGCCTTTAGCTAGATGCCCCTGCAGCCAGTCAACAAAGAGTTTCACCGAAAACCTGTCCAGCGACACAGTCGGTTCATCTAGAAACAAGACCTTGCGACCGATGACGGCGAGCCGTGCCAATCCCAAGCGGCGTGTTTGCCCCGCAGACAGCGTTCCGCCCATTCGGTTTTGCAGATCAACGAGATCGAATGCTTTCAGGACGGAGGGCAGCCCCCGGCCGCGGGTGGGGGTGAAGCCCCAGCCCATGGAGGCGGTCGGGGGCTGCCCAGCGGTGCCGCCGGGCGGGCCATCTGCGCCGTTTGCGCCTTGCCCATACACATCCGCCCAAAACTCTAGGTTCTCGGCGACCGTCAGCGCTGCCTTGATCCCATCGGCATGGCTGGCATAAGCCCCCTGATCCTCTGGATAATCAACCTCACCCGCAATCGCTAGCTGCAACCCCGCCAAGGTCCGCAAAAGCGTCGTCTTCCCAATCCCGTTCGGCCCCCGCAGGATCAGCGCCTGCCCAGCCTCAACCGTGAACCCCACATCGCTCAGCACCGGCACACCGCCGCGCGCGCATGTCAGGTTCTGGACCTTCAGCATTCAGACCGGCAGCAAGGCAACAGCGATGCGCCGCCCCTCGGACAACAGCACATTATAGGTGCGGCATGCGGCGGGTGAGGCCATGGGTTCCACGCCGATGCCGGCTGCCTCCAGCGTGATGCGGAAGTCATTCGGTAAATGCGCGATCTCGGCTCCGGTGCCGACAAACAGCACATCCAGACTGTCTGCCTGATCAATGATCGTCTGTGTATCGGTAAAGCCACCCCAGCTTTTCACGCCACTGGCAAAAACGGCGACCGACCCGTCAAACCGCTCGCCCGCGATCCGGAAAAACCCCGGACCATAGCCATCGATCGGCACCGCATCATTATATTCGACTTCGTTCAGGCGCATGTGCTTCCTTTACGTATCGATATGGCCATAGCGGGTTCCGGCGGACGGGTCCTTCTTCGACCAATCCCGCTTGACCCCCAGCACCAGCAGGATCGCAGACGCTACAAAGATCGACGAATAGGTCCCGATGATCACACCCCAGATCATCGCAAAGACAAAGCCGCGGATCACATCGCCACCCAAAACAAACAGCGAAATCAGCGCGAGCAATGTCGTCACCGAGGTCATCAAGGTCCGGCTGAGCGTTTCGTTGATCGAGATATTCAGAACTTCCTTGAGGTCCTTCTTCTTATACTTCCGCAGGTTTTCGCGGACCCTGTCAAACACGATCACTGTGTCGTTGATCGAATACCCCACGATTGTCAGCAAGGCCGCAATGATCGCCAGGTCAAACTTGATTTGCAGTTCCGAGAAGATACCAATCGTCAGGATCACGTCGTGCGACAGAGCCAGCACCGCACCGATGGCAAACTGCCATTCGAACCGCAGCCAGATGTAAAGCAGGATCGCGAGGACGGCGAGTGCAACCGCGATGATCGCCGTCTGGATCAATTCGCCCGAAACTTTTGGCCCGACGGATTCGACGGACGGGAAGGTCATGTTCGGATCGATTGTCCGTAAGGCGGATTGAATCGCCTCAATGGTTTCACTCGCGATCCGTTCATCACCTTCCTGCGCCTGAACGCGGACAAGCGCCACATGCTGATCCTCATCAAACAGCGGATCATCCACCTCGGCAATTGAGATATCGCCAAGGTCCAGCGCCTCCAAAGCGGAGCGATATGCGCCGACATCGACGGGCGTCGAAGATTCTGTTCGGATGCTCGTACCGCCCTGAAAGTCGATCCCGTAATTCAGGCCCTGTATCAGAAACGAAGCAAGAGCCACGACCATCAGCACCATGGAGATGCCCAGCCAGATGCGCGCGCGGCTGAAGAAATCAATCGATGTGTTTTCGCGAACCAGCTTTAGACGCATATCAAACCTCGATTGTCTTGGGGCGGGTGCGCGCAAACCAGACCACGATCAAAGATCGGGTAACGAAAATCGCGGTGAACACGGATGTGATGATGCCAAAGCCAAGCGTGACGGCAAAACCGCTGACCGGACCAGATCCCATGGTGAACAGGATCACAGCTGTGATGAAGGTCGTGATATTGGCGTCAATGATCGAGGACAGCGCCTTTTCATAGCCCAGCTCAATCGCGCGGGCGGGGCCTTTGGCGGTCTTCAACTCCTCGCGGATCCGTTCAAACACGATGACATTCGCATCCACCGCCATCCCAATTGTCAGCACGATCCCCGCAATCCCCGGCAGGGTCAGTGTGGCACCCACAATGCTCAGCAGTCCGAAAATCAGCCCCACATTGATGACCAAAGCGATATTGGCGAAGATGCCAAACAGACCGTAGCTAAGAACCATATAGACCAGAATCGCCAGCCCCGCGACGATACAAGCGATCTGGCCGGCCGCGATGCTGTCAGCGCCGAGTTCGGGGCCGATGGTACGCTCTTCAAGAAACGTCAGTTCCGCTGGCAGCGCACCTGCACGCAGAAGCACCGCGAGGTTTGTCGCCTCTTCCACGGTAAAATTCCCGGTGATGATGCCCGACCCGCCCGGAATATGGCTTTGGATTGTGGGGGCCGAGATCACCTCTTCATCAAGCACAATCGCGAATTGTCGCCCGATATTTTCCAGCGTGTAGTCGCCAAATGTCCGCGCGGCAGAGGTGTTGAAGCGGAACGCGACGGCGGGCCGCCCGTTCTGGTCAAAATCTAATTGCGCGTTTTCAAGATCTTCACCCGTCACAACCGGGCGGCGCACCAAACGGTAAAACAAGCCTTCCTGATCAAGCGATGGCAGGATCATATTGCCGGTCCCGGCAGATTCATTCGCGTCAGAGGCGATCCCCTCAACCTGATTGAAGGTCAGCTGCGCCGTGGTGCCCAGCAATTCGATAATTTCATTGGCCGATCCGACGCCCGGCACTTGCACTAAAATGCGCTCGGACCCTTGCCGCTGGATGGTGGGTTCGCGTGTGCCAACCTCATCAATCCGACGGCGGATGATTTCGAGCGTCTGCAGGATCGTGCGTTCATCCATGGCGGCACGTTCCGCCTCGCTGAGCGTAATGGTCAACAATGTCCCATTGATACGCACATCGATGTTGGTCGATGCGGCGCCGGTAAACGACGCAACCGGCGAGGCAAGCCCGCGAACCAGTTCAAAGGCCCGTGTCGCGCCTGCAGCTTCCGATATCCGCACACGCAGCTCGGTTGGCACGCTATCTTCGCGGGTGACAAAGCCGACCACATCCCGCTCTGCCGCAAGAACGTCGCGCACCGAAGGCCAGAACCCTTCGAGGAAAGAGGCATGCACATCCTCCACCTGCACCTCGACCAGCAAATGCGCCCCACCGCGCAGATCAAGGCCCAGATTAACCAGTCCGGATGGCAGAAAACTGGGCCACTGGGCCGCGTCCGCCTCAAGTGCTGCACTGGTTTGCCCGGTCTCAATGATCGCCATCGCGTCATTATGGGTCTCAACCCGGCCATAAAAGCCGTTCGGCATCGCAAAGGTCAGGCCGACAATGACCGTCAGCCAGATCATCACGAGCTTTGGAAAGGAAATGTTCAGCATCAAGCAGCCTCTCGGCGGGTTCAGGTTTTCGCCGGTTCGGTCTTGTTCATCACTGTCGCAATGGTCGATTTGACCACGCGGATATTGACGCCTTTGGCAATCTCAACCTCGACCTCATTGGCGTCATCTTTGACCTTCACAATTTTACCCACAACACCGCCCTGGGTTACAATCTGATCCCCCCGCCGCAGGGCCGAGAGCATCGCCTGATGTTCTTTCACTTTTTTCTGCTGAGGCCGGATCAGCAGGAAATACATGATCCCGAAAATCAGCAGCAACAAAATGAGGTCTTCGGCTCTCATATTCCATCCCTTGGTCTGCGCGGCTGTACCGCCCTTAAAATTCGCGGCACATTATGATCCGTCCGCGCGCTTGGCAACCGCGGGCAGTGTCTTTCGCCCCGTGTTGCGCTGTCATATGGGCGCTGGAATTGCGGAAAGCAATTGTAATCTGTTGGTTTATGCGGATGCGCCTGCAACACCACTTCCCCTGCCCGCAGCAATGATGCATATCTCCGCGCACTTTAGACCATCAATTCAAGGACCGGACCCATGCATGATATCCGCACCATTCGTGACAACCCAGCTGCTTTTGACGCAGCATTGTCTCGTCGTGGGATTGCGCCGGTATCCCTTGAGGTCCTCGCACTTGATGAGGCACGGCGGGAAAAGATCCTGGCGGCTGAGACGGCGCAAGCCGAAGCCAACAAAGCCGCCAAAGAGGTGGGCGCTGCTAAGGCGCGCGGGGACAACACCGAATTTGCGCGTCTGCGCGCACTGATGGCCGAGAAGAAATCAGAGATTGCTGCGTTGAATGAAGAGGCGAAAGCCAAGGATGCTGCCCTGCATGACCTGCTGATGGGCATCCCGAACCTGCCGGATGAGGCAACACCCGACGGTGAAGACGAAGACGACAATGTCGAAATCCACCGCCACGGCGCCCCGCGCAATTTCAGTTTTGACCCGCTAGAGCATTACGACATCCCCGCCATCAGGCCCGGCATGGATTTTGAAACGGCGGCGAAGCTGTCGGGTAGCCGCTTTGTGTTGCTGTCTGGTGCAGTGGCACGTCTGCACCGAGCGCTCGCGCAATTCATGCTGGATGTGCATGTGGAAGAGCATGGATTGACCGAAACGATCACGCCCGTCCTTGTCCGCGAAGAGATGATGTATGGCACCGGTCAACTCCCGAAGTTCGGCGAG
>JBCBDL010000155.1:0-6979 GCA_038529695.1 Pseudomonadota bacterium
TGCTACGGCTTGGGTACAGAAAGCCGTAGCAGAATGCCTATGTCGAGCGATACAACCGAACTGTCAGGACATAATGGCTCGGACGGTATCTTTTCAGCAGCATCGAGGAGGTGCAAAACCATGCCAGGCGCAGGCTCTGGACATACAACGATGAAAGACCAAACTTGGGAATCGGCGGTATGACCCCAATACAGAAACCGAAAGCAGCTTAGATTCTACTGAAGCGCCCCCTCTAAAGTGGGAGGATTACCACTCTGCCGCAAGTCGCGGATCCGATCTGGCATGGGCGCTGCATCTTCCCGATGTAAAACCAGCACGTCCCTCTTCCGGCGGTAGAGCAGTGTGAAGGCGGCAGGCGTGAAAAAGAATGAGATCACGGCAGAGAACATCACACCCCCTGCAATCGCGACCGCAAAGGGCGGCCAAAAACCACCACCGGCAAGGATCAGCGGCAGGAAGCCCCCGAATGTTGTGATGGTGGTGGATGTGATGTGGCGGCTGGATCCGGTCACAACGTCCGCGATGGCTTTCGTATCACCCGCCGCGGCATCCGGATTTGCTTTCAACCCTGTCAGGATGATGATGGCCGCGTTGATAGAAACTCCGATTGATCCGATCACGCCGATGATCGCGTTGATCCCAAAGGGATATTGCATCAGGGCGAGCGACAGCATCGACAGCCCGGCAGACAACACACAAACGATCAGCGCGATGCCGGTCAGCCGGAACGAATTGAAGGTCAGCACGATTGTCGCAATCGTCAGCGTCACGATCAAACCGACCGAGGCCATCAGATTGCCGACGGTGTCCGAGCGCGCGTCGCTGTCGCCGCCCAGTTCAATCCTGTAGCCCGCAGGCACGTCGAAACCGCGTTCATCGAGAGCCGCAAGCGCGGTCTGCAACGCCTCTTCCGGCAGCACACCCGGCACAATAAAGGCCTGAACGGTGTTGATCCGTTCGCCGTTTCGGCGCGTGATCACGCTTTCTGCCGGCTCCAGCACCGGGTTTGCCAGTTCAGAGAATGGAACAATCGGCAAAACACCAGAGCCTGACAGCGTTCCCGCATTGGGCACCAGAATGGGCAAATCGTTGATCCCCTGCAAATCACTGCGCAGGCCGTCGCCAAATCGGACCCGGACAGGCAATTGGTCCGTTCCCTCGACCAGACTACCGCCCGTGACACCGACAAGACCGGATTCAAGCTGTGCGGCGACATCCGTCAGATTAAGGCCCAGCAGCCGGACAGCATTTTCGTCGATCTGATAGCGCAATTGCGGCGCGCCACTGACCACACCGGCGCGCACTTGGGTCACCAGCGGCAGGTCGGCCAGCGCCGCTCGCGCTTCATCACCGAGTGCGCGCAGCACCTCAAGGTCGGGGCCGACAAGACGGACCTCAATCGGGGCTGCAACGGGTGGCCCTTGGACAATGTCACGAACAATGATCCGTGCCTGCGGGTAAGATGTATCAAGCAGCGATTGCAATTCGGGCACAAGCCGCGCGGCATCCTCTGCAGTTTCCGTTTTCACCATCGCCTGCGCATAAGTCGGTTCGGACGACCGTCCGCTGGTGATGTTATAGTAAAACGCAGGTCCGGACTGCCCGATCGACCAATAGACCCGATCAATACCGGGATTGTCGGCCAAAAGCGCATCAATCTCCGCTGCGATTGCAGCTGTTTCGGTGATGGCTGTGCCAGGTGGCATATCCATTTCGATGTAAAACTGGTCGCGTTCGACGCCTGGGAAGAACTGCGCCGTGAGCGTCGGGAAGGCCGCAAAGCCCAGCACCGGCAAAATCAACGACAGGGCGATTGAGCGGACAGGATTGCGCACCGACAGCCCGATCAGGGCGTGAAAGGCCCGGCCCAGACGGGGCATTTGAATGCCGCCCGCTTGCCCGCCTTTCAAAAACCACCCGGCCAGGGCAGGTGTGACCGTCAATGCGATAAACAGCGACCAGACCAGCATTAAAACAACGGCAATCGCGATGGACCCGACAAAGTCACCCGCTGGACCCGGCAATAGGATCATCGGTGTGAAGGAGAGCGCCGTTGTGACAGTGGACGCGAGCAACGGTGCCGCAAGCCGCCCGGTTGCGTCGCCAACAGCGTCTATGCGCGCCATACCTTTGGCAAGCCGCTGACGCACTTCGTCTACCATCACGATGGCTGCATCCACCAAAAGGCCAAGCGCCACGATCAGACCAGTCACGGACATCTGGTGGATCGGCAGCCCGATAAAGTTCATGCTGGCCAAGGTCGCAAGCGACACAACCGGCAGGACAAGTGCCACAATCGCAGCCGCACGCGTGCCCAATGTGATAAATAAAACAGCCACCACCAGACTGATCCCGATGGCCATATTCGTGCCCACCTCAGCGAGACGATCCGCCGTATATGTGCTTTGATCGAACATCAGCGCCTCGGACAGGCCCACGGGGATCTGGTCTTGGCCCGCTGTCAGTTCTTCACGCACGAATGTCATCCAACGGTCGATCTGCACGCCGTCCTGGGCCAGAACACCGACAAGCACAGCTGGCCTACCATTTGCGATGGCCAGTTCTGATGCGGGTTCGCGCATGCCGCGTGTGATTGTCGCAATGTCCGCCAGTGTCACGGTCGCACCTTCGGCATTCTGGCGCAAAACGACATTGCCGAGCCGGTCGAGCGCCTCAATGGCGCCTGAGATATTGATGGTCAGATCCACATCAGTGCTTTGCAGCCGCCCTGCCTGCACTTTGCCGTCGGCAGCCGTAATCAGGCGCGAGATGTCTTGGGCCGTCAGGCCAAGCGCTGCGGCAGCTTGCGCATCGACCGTCACCAAAACCTCGTCTTCCGGCTCTCCAAACAAATCAACCGCACGGGTGGATGGGATTGACCGCAGGCGGTCTGCCAAAGCATCCGCATGCGCCTGGACAATCGTCAACGGGACCGTGTCATGATCGGCTGTGACCGCGATGACGGCAGAATAGGCAGATATACCTTCCGCGTTGAAATCTGGCGCTTGCACACCTGCCGGGAAGTTGCGCCGTGCCGCTTCGACCGCGTCACGCGCTTCTGACCAGACCTGTTCAATCGTTGCGGCATCAAGTGTTTGCAGGAGTTCGACAGAGACAACCGAAACGCCGGATCGCGACACAGATGTGATCACATCGACTTCGGGAATGGTCCGCAGCTCTTCTTCGATCTCGGCAGTGACAAGCGTTTCAACACGTGCTGGGTCTGCGCCTGGAAACTGCGTCGTCACCGTGGCGAAAAGATTGGTGATTGTCGGGTCTTCCTGCCGCCCAAGTGACAGAAACGACGACAGACCCGCAGAAATCAGAACTAAAAGGATCAGCGCAACAAGGCGCGGTTGGCGAAATGTAAGCGTGCGCATGATTCTAGCCTTCTGCCGAAAGAACAGCGACTTTCTGGCCGGGCACCAAACGGTGCGCGCCGGTGCTGATCAGCTGTGCGCCTTCCGCAAATGTCCCGCGGACATAGGCCCGGTCGCTTTGCACATGCAAAAGTTCGACCGCGGCGGTGCGCACGATGCCGTCATCGACAACCAGAATTGTCCAGATGCTACCGGCCCCTTCTTGCAGGGCATCAACGGGAACCCAAGCGCCGGTTGCAGCAACGGGCGCATTGATAAGTAATGTGGCCGTTTGTCCGAATGCAGGTGCAGTATCGGCTGAAATGCGAAAGAGGGCCGTTCGTGTACGTGTGACAGGGTCAATATCAGGGCGCAGTTGCTTGAGTGTCGCATCATATGGCTGCCCATCAATCTCGATTGTGGTATTTTGCAGCATGTCTGGCGACAGATCGAGCGGAAGACCGACACGCACGATTGGCGCAGTCGTTTCAATCAGCGTCAGAACATGCTGTCCTGCGCCCAGTGTTTCGTTCGCCTCGACCGCCAAAGTCCCAACACGGCCCGAAAACGGCGCATGAATGACGGACTTTTCAAGATTGATACTGACGGTCTGAAGTGCTGCATCAATCTCGGCAATGCGTGCGACCAGTTCGTCGCGGGTTGCGCGAGCCTGATCCAGTGTTTCCTGGCTCGAAAAACCATCGCCCAAAAGCTCGGTCGCGCGGGTCAGCCGCGTCTCGGCAAAGTTAAGCTGCGCCAATGTGGCGTTGCGCGATGCCAGAAGGCGGGTGTTTTCAGCCTCAAGCAGTGCGGTATCAAGTCGGGCGATTGTGTCGCCCGCATTTACCGCTGCCCCTTCGTCGACAGGCAACGCAGCCAACCGTCCGCCCAATTCGAATGATAGGGCCGCATCTGTGTTGGCTTCGACCTGACCGAGAAAACGACGGGTGACCATGTATTCGTCTTCAAATGTTAGAGGTCTGACCGAGACCGGCGTGATATCCGCTGCAACAGGTGGCGGTACCTGTGCGGCACGATCTGTCAGAATATCCGCACCAACGCTGACGGCGGCGCCCGCGCCGGCAATAACAATCAGCGTACCTATCGCCGTCAGGCCGCGCCGCACGAAACTGGGTTTTGTATTGCCTTGCATGGGATCACCTCTCGCAATGTTAGAGACTCTTACATATGTTAGAAACTCTTACTTTGACAAGTGTTACGTTCTCTGAAAAAGACTGGATCATGAAAAACGTGAAAGAACCGACAAAAAGAGCGCGCTATCATCACGGCGATCTGCGTGCGCAACTGATTGAGGCAACACGCACGCTGGTCGAGGAAAAAGGCCCCGACAATTTTTCTGTGTCAGAGGCATGTCGCCGGGCTGGCGTGTCAACAGCGGCACCCTATAAGCATTTCAAAGATAAGACAGAAATGCTGCGCGAGGTTGCTGCAGAGGGGATGATCAGGCAATCCGAACAGATGCTGGCGGAAATCAGTCCACATCCCGAAGGCAGTCGCGCGCGGATCATTGCGCTGGGACGAGTCTATATTCGCTTTGCAACGACAGAACCGGGCGTATTCCGGCTGATGTTCACTTGGTCAGGTGATGGCGAGGACGATGAAGCGCTGCACGTCTTAGGAGATTCAAAGTTTGAGTTTGTACAACTTGAGGTAGCAAAATGCCATGGCCGCCGGACGATCGAACAAGAAGATCGGGACAAAGCGTTCATGTTGTGGAGCTTTGTGCATGGGCTGTCTTTTCTGAGCATTGATGGCAAATTGGCAGACAACAAGATGCCCACTGACCTTGAAACGGTCCTTGCCGAAATTGCAGAGCGCGTGGTGCCCGAGGCCAGCTAGACCCTTGCGCTCTGCCGTGCAATCCGGCAGCAATTGTGCGGGGATCAGAACAAGGTTTTAGGGATAAGCACGTGACAGAGCATAGCAGCATGCAGGAAACGAAAGCCCTGCGAAAGCCTTTGCTGCCCGCCTGTTTCCTGTACTGGACCGAACCGGCAAATGATGCTGGGCAAGAAACGCTGCGACTATCGTCATGGCGACGGAATCTTACGCTGCAAGGCCAGTCCTTTCGAGAATTTGCCGATGAGGTCCTGCCGCTTCTGAACGGGACAAGGGATATTGATCAAATCTGTGAAGAGGTGGCGCACCTATTCAGCAGGGATGATATCTTGGCGTCCTTTGCCACGCTTGCGGCGCAAGGCATCTTGGTCGAAGGCGATAATATTGCCCAAACCGAAGCGGACGTCGACAGGACACCGCAGCTTGGATGGTTGTCAGAAACGGCGCCTGCCGGGCGTGCGGCACAGCAAAGTCTTGCGGCAGCACATGTCGTGGTGTTTGGCGCGGGTCTGCATGGGGCGGTCGTTGCGCGCGCCCTGGTCACGGCAGGAATCGGCCAATTGACCATCGTTGATTCGACGAACGTTCAATCGAGCGACCTTTACTTTTCAGGGGTCTTTCAAAAGACCGATATTGGCACCAATCGCGCGGCTGCACTGGCAACGGCCTTGGGAAAAATCGACGGTCCGACGACGGTGACGCATCATGTGGAGCGCCCCGCCGATCCCGATGCGGTGTTGCCGCTGCTTGCGGGGGCCCATCTTGCACTATGCTGCCTGGAATCTGGCGAGCAAACTTTGGCACTATACTTGAATATGGCGTGTAAGGCGGCCGGGATGCCTTGGATTGCTGCGTCTTTGGAAGGCACGGACATTGTGATTGGACCAGGGTTTTTTCGGCATGATACGGGCCCGTGCTACATGTGTTGGCGAATGCGTGAATTTGCGGCGGCGCCAAATCAGCACGCACGGTTTGCGACCGAAAACTATCTGGCCGAGGTCCAGAGCGATTTGTCGTCGCGCCGCGAAAATTTGAATGCTTCGGCTGACATTGCTGGTGGAATGCTCGCAGCAGAGGCGCTGACGTGGCTCAGTGGGACGAGCTTGCCCAGCCTTGATGGGCGCTTGGTCCAGATTGGCCTTCCTGGCTTGCAGGTCGAAAAACACATGGTGCTGCGCAAACCGGGATGCCCCGCTTGCGCCGCAGCACAGGCCCAAGGATGAGCGACGCAGCAGACGCTTCCCGGCTGATCGCGGCACTCGTCAGTCCGCGCTGCGGCATTGTCACAGCGCTTGTTCCGCAAATGCGCGGACCCCAAGAACCCACACCGCCCCATCTGTGGAACGCCACACTGGCGCATTTCAGTAGCCAGCAAACGCAGATTGGTGTGCGAGTTACCGGTGGCAAAGGCCGCACCGAAGCGGAGGCAAAGCTGTCTGCCTTGGGTGAAGCGATGGAGCGCTATGCGTCCTTTCAGTGGGACCCTGCGCGCGTGCGGATTGGTCAGGCCGATGAAAATGCCATTACACCTGATGATTGTGTGCTTTATTCCAAGGCGCAGCATGCGGCGGGTTGCCCTTTCCCGCCTTGGTCGCCGAAGACACCAACCTCTTGGATCACAGGCACTGAATTACCCGATCGCAATCCGGTGGAAATGCCTGCGTCACAGGTCTACGCCCTGGGTCCGCCACCACGGATGGAGGACTTCTTCACACCCTCTGCGTCTAATGGGATGGCGGCCGGCAAAGATCTTGATCATG
>JBCBDL010000156.1:0-6892 GCA_038529695.1 Pseudomonadota bacterium
ATTTCGTGCGGCCTGCGGCGAGGCGCATGTGAAGGCGATCCTGGCCACGGGTGAGTTGGGCACGTTGCGCAACGTCGCGCGCGCGAGCGTGGTCTGCATGATGGCAGGGGCCGATTTCATCAAGACATCCACCGGCAAGGAAAGCGTGAACGCCACGCTCCCGGTCTCGCTTGTGATGATCCGCGCCATCCGCGACTATCAGGACCGGACGGGCATCAAGGTCGGCTACAAACCTGCTGGCGGGATTTCCAAGGCCAAGGACGCGCTGGTCTATCTGGCGATGATCAAGGACGAACTTGGCGACCGCTGGCTGCAGCCCGACCTCTTCCGCTTCGGCGCATCCAGCCTGTTGGGCGACATCGAACGGCAACTCGAACACCACTTCACAGGTGCCTATTCGGCCTCGTGGCGGCATGCGATTGGGTGAGGCGCGCCCAGAAAACGCTCCAGTGGAGCGCTTTCAGCGCCAAACGGGCGGAGCCCCGGACGAGCAAGGAACAAAAAGATGACCGTCAAAGAAATCTTCGATCACCTGGATTACGGCCCCGCCCCTGAAAGTGCCGCCGAAGCGCTGCAATGGATTGCTGATCGCGGCGGCATTGCCGGCCACTACATCAACGGCAAATGGGGCCCGCTGCGCGATGATTTCCCCTCCAACAATCCCGCCACCGGCGAAAAGCTCGCGGGCGTCACCAAAGGCACGGCAGAGGAAATCGAAACGGCCGTCGCCGCCGCTCGCAAGGCCCAGCCTGCATGGGCCAAATCGGGCCACAAACGCGCCCGCATCCTCTATGCCATCGCGCGGCTGATGCAAAAGCACTCTCGCCTGCTGGCCGTGATGGAAAGCCTCGACAACGGCAAACCGATCCGGGAAAGCCGCGACATCGACGTGCCGCTCGCCATCCGACATTTCTACCACCATGCCGGTTTCGCCCAGCTGATGCGCACCGAACTGCCCAACCGCGAACCGCTGGGTGTCTGCGGCCAGATCATCCCCTGGAACTTTCCGCTCCTGATGCTCGCCTGGAAGATCGCGCCCGCGCTGGCCATGGGCAACACGGTCGTCCTGAAACCCGCCGAATACACGTCGCTCACGGCCATGATCTTCGCCGAAATCTGCACCGAGGCGGGCGTGCCCCCCGGCGTCGTCAACATCGTCACCGGCGACGGCGAAACAGGCGCCGCTCTAGTCAATTCAGATGTCGACAAGATTGCCTTCACCGGTTCCACCGAAGTGGGCCGCAAAATCCGCGAAGCAACCGGAGGGAGTGGCAAGGCCCTCTCCCTCGAACTCGGCGGCAAAAGCCCCTACATCGTCTTCGACGATGCCGATATGGACTCAGCCGTCGAAGGACTGGTTGACGCCATCTGGTTCAACCAGGGGCAAGTCTGTTGCGCCGGGTCACGGCTCTTGGTCCAAGAAGGCATCGCCGACCGGTTCTATGCCAAGCTGAAAGCCCGCATGCAGAACCTCCGCATCGGCGACCCGTTGGACAAATGCATCGACGTGGGCGCCATCGTCGATCCGATCCAACTGGACCAGATCACAAAGATGGTCAACGCCAACACCGAAGGCCAAACCTTTCAGACCACGGCCCCCAAGGGCTGTTTCTACCCACCCACGCTGATCACCGGCCTCGCCCCAGCATCCACACTGATGCAAGAGGAAATCTTCGGCCCCGTCCTCGCGGCCACAACCTTCCGCACACCCGCAGAGGCCGTGCAAATCGCCAATAACACCCGCTATGGGCTGGCCGCCTCGGTCTGGTCCGAAAACATCAACCTCGCCCTCGACATCGCCCCGAAACTCGCCGCTGGCATCGTCTGGATCAACGGCACCAACATGATGGACGCTGCCGCAGGCTTCGGCGGTGTGCGCGAAAGCGGCTTTGGCCGCGAAGGCGGTTGGGAGGGTCTGTCGGGCTACACCAAACCCAAAGGCACCCCGAAAGCGCTCAAGAAAATAGACCCCTACACGACAGAAGACGGCCACCCCGCCGACCCGCTGGATCGAACGGCGAAACTCTATATCGGCGGCAAGCAAGCCCGCCCCGACGGCGGCTACTCCAAACCGGTCTACAGCCCCAAAGGCAAATTGCTCGGGCATGCCTCCGTCGCCAACCGAAAAGACCTGCGCAACGCGGTCGAGGCAATGAACGGCGCGAAGTCATGGTCAAAGTCCACGGGGCACCTGCGCGCACAGATCCTCTACTACATCGCCGAAAACCTGTCGGCTCGGACAGAAGAGCTTGCCAAACGCATCAAGGACCTGACCGGCAAATCCGGACAGGATGAGGTCGATCACTGCATCCGGACGCTTTTCACCTTCGCCGCCTGGGCCGACAAATATGACGGGCAGGCGCATGGTGTTCCGATCCGTGGCGTCGCACTCGCCATGAAAGAACCCGTCGGCAACATGGCTGTCTTCTGCGAAGATGGCTGGCCCCTTTTGGGCATGATCTCCCCGATGGCTGCGGCCATGGCGATGGGCAACCGGGTCACGCTGATGGCGTCCGAGCCGTTCCCGCTGATGGTGGCCGAACTCTACCAGATCCTGGAAACCTCAGACGTGCCGGGTGGCGTGGTCAACATCCTGACAGGCGATCACACCGAACTGGCACCACATGCGGCAGCGCATATGGACATTGACGCGGTCTGGTCTTTCTCCGGTGCCGATATCTCAACCGTCATCGAAAAGGCCAGCGCGGGAAATCTCAAACGGACCTGGGTAAACCACGGCAAACAGATCGAACCAACCGCGCGCGACATGCTGGCATCCGCGACCGAGATCAAAAATATCTGGATCCCCTACGGCGAATAACCCCTATCATCTTGCCGGAAATACTCTGGGGGGAGGCCGCAGGCCGGGGGGCAACGCCCCCAAACCCACATCGGCGCAGCCGTCATTCCGGCGGCGGGTTCGAATTGTCCTTCTTCTTCCAAGTACCCAGCCATCGCCGCAGCCGCCCCCGGCGCTCCGCGACGCTGGCCTGCACCTCATCAATCTGTTCACCGGCCGCATCAAGGATCGGATCGACCGAACGTTCGCGGAACTGCCGCCACATCGCCCGAACGAACAGGATTGCCGCCATCAGGAAGATAAAGAAGAAGATATTGAACCAGGGGACGATGGTCACATCAGGCCCCGAAACGGTCCTTACCGCCACAGCGTTTGGATAAACACTGGCCCAGCGAATACGCCAACCATAATGGGTCACTACGACCCATTCGTCACCACGCGCCAGATTTGCCGCCTCCGCCTGTAAATCGGCACTGTCGAACTTGAAATAGGGCGGGTAGATCCATCCGGTATCTTCGTTACGATAAACCATGACAGAGCTGCTATCGCGCCTCACAAACCCCAAAAGAAACGTGTTCTGCTTTTGCGTATTGATCAGGCGCAAATCGCGGGTCGGCTGCTCGGCGGCGCCAGAATCCGCCTGCGCATAAAAGATCCGATTGAACGCACTAAAATCCGTCCGGATAATTTCGGTTGACGTCACTTTCACAACGTCATGCTGGGGCAATATGTAATGGAAATACAGCCCCAGAAAGAGCAGGACGACGACGCGCAGGATTGTTTTGAGACGTTGCATAGGAAAATCCCTCAATTCGCGTTGATCGTATAGGCAATGGCAGCAATCACAACCGTTGGTACGACGTATACCAGCCCAATCAGTTTAGGCCGGATGGATCCATCATAAGCTTTGAGACCCTCGGTGATAAACGCATCTCGCGCGCCGGGCGCGCCGCCATCCGGATGATCGGCATCAAATTCATTCTCCAAACGCTCTTTGCGGACCGACCGGGAATACAGCGAAATCGACCAATAAATGACCGTCAGGCCGATAAAGCCGAAAACCACCAATTTGACAAAACCCATCTAACGACTCCTCGGTACAATTGCACCCCACGGGCCCACGCGCGTGATCAGATCAGGCTGCATTTGCGCCTGTGGCTCTTCCATCGCCGCCTCATGGCCGTAAAGTGCAGCACGCGTTCCCGCCTTATCGACTTGGTATTCGCGGTCAAGAAAATCAACAACATAGGCCTGTTTTACATCTGGCCAGTCGGCATAGGCACGATAAAACACCTCTTTATGGCAGATAAACAATTGCCGGATATCCAAGGGGGTCAGCTCTGCCAACAACATGTTCACAAGGTCCGCATCTGCATGGGCCTTGGCACGCAAAGTGTAGAAATACGCCGGATGTTCAGACGTGATCTTGGGCCAAGGGCCATCTTCCTCGGCCCAACGCACAAGCGCGGCAAGCCCTTTCCATTCCGCCGGCAACTTGTCCGCGTAATGGCGACCAAGCCTGCGCAAATCGCGGCGGGTTGCACCAGCCAGATTCTCTCCCATCTCTGCCGCAACCGAAGCCACGATAAAGTCCATCTTTTGGTGCAAAATCGCTGCTGCATCGACTCCACGTGCATCAACAATCGGTTCGACAAGATCGTTAAGTTCCAGAAACTTCGCAATGGCAGAACGATCGCCAAAATCAAAGACATACGGGATTGGCATGTCATCGAACCGTGCCTTGTTGTTTGTCACAATTGCCGCTGGATGCGGGACACCGCGAAATACATACATGCCGCCAAAATGATCGGTCCAGAAATTGTCCTGCGTGAATGTCATCTGCTTGAGCTTCACAGGGTTGCGCACAACGTCGCCCGTTTCCTTTGCCATCCCGATCATCTCGGCAATCAGCACATCGTCGTACCAGGCGTCTGCCTCCGTCTTGAACCGGTCAATCAACTCTCCCAGCTTTGCCGCCGTTGCAACGGTACCGTTCGTCGTATCTGCTTCGATCCGCACCTTGCGCATATCAAACAGACGCGCGGGGACATCAGCCCGATAGACAGAGTTCACGATCTCACCCGCCACAGCATCGCGCGTCGTCAGGGCAAACAATTCGGCCCGGTTTTCTTCGATAAACTGCCGCAATATCCCGCGTGAGGTTGAGAATTTTGCGTTCAGCAACGGGGCGCTTGCCTGTTCAGTTGTCAGCAAAATGAACTGTCGGTTGACGCCTTGATGGTTCAGGTAAAGATCATCGTCAAAGGCATCACCCACTTCTGGCGAATATCCCGAAATATCAATGTGGAACACATCAAGGTTTGTTTCTCGCCCAATAAGGTGGTTTAACGCACGATTATAGCGGTCTACCAGAACAGGCGAATCCACTCGGACCAGGTTACCGAACATCAACCCCTTTTCGATCAGTCGGTACATGCAGAACCTCCTTCGGGTGCGCGAAACGCGCGCAGGCTGGGATGTCTGTCTACCACGTCTCTTTCACCCACTTGCGCGGCAGCCCCGCCAAAGACAAGATCATGATCGGCCCCCATATGATGGCGGCAGCAAGCCCTAGTTTGCCAAAGAATAGGATATTGGCCGCCACCCCACCCACCATCAGGTCAGCGACAGCCACCCCTTGACCGATGTAAAGTGCAAAAAACAGCCCTGCGCTAAGCAAAAACAGGATCAGGGTCGAAAGAAACGCGTTGAGCAGCAAAGGTTTGACCCCCTCCGGCAGGACCTTTGCAAGACCGCGCGGCACCAAGAATGCCAGCACGCCAAGCAGGACCGCCGGTAGCAAAAGCGCATCTGACAACAGCCCGCTCAAACCGTGGCGCTCCGCCAATCCCAACATGATCCCAAAGCTCGTGACAAAAGCCAGCTCATCCCTTGCTTTCCAGATACCGTTTCTTTGCGATCTCCTGCCGCCCAAAATCACGCACCATCGCCTCAATCGCAACTTCGTCCGATTTGTCGGCATAGCGGAATTCGCTATCGGCGTAGCGATTGATTTCCTGGATCACCATCTCCACGGTGATTGGCTGGCGCAGCTCAGAGATCATGCCTTTCTTGGTCTCGTAATCCTTGAACAGGAACAGATCCGGCTCTTCCATCCATTCATCCGGCAGCTCAAAATCCATCGCACGCACCTTCACCGCATCCGTGATGTTCTTGATGGCGCGGCCCGTAAACCGTTCATCGGCCTCCTGAATGCCCTTCAGATAGGCGCCGAGCTTGGCAATCGTATCCAGATCGCCAACCTGCCCATGCACGCGCTCAAACACCCGCTGCAGCCCCACTTCATGCGGCCGCGCATGGCTTTCGAAAGAGGCGGCGACGGCCTTCTTGATCTCCTGCGCGCTGAAAATCTCATGCTCACCGACGGGGATATCGTGGTTCTTACCCATCAGCAGATACAGGATATCGATGTAATCCTCGCGCGTCTGCGGCCCGTCGACCAGGAACCGTGCGCCTGCCCGCTGACGCAAAGCATCATCCACATTCTCCGGGTAGTTTGAGAACATCCCGAACGTACAATTCCCCCGCACCACCGTATTCGCGCCCGCAAAGCTCTCCATCAAAACAGCGGTAATCTCCAACTGCCCAGCGGATGATTGACGGTCCCCCCGCTTGCCCGCCAACTGGTCAATATCGTCAATCGTCCCGAACCCGATCACATGCGGGTCCAGCACATTGTTGATAAAGGCCTTCGCGTTCTGGCCCGACTTGCCCTGATAGCTGTCGATATTGTCCGTCGACAGGTTCTGATAGCGGAACGGATAACCCGCAATCTTGCAATAATCATTGATCATCCCCGCCACCATCTGGATCAGGGTCGTCTTCCCCGTCCCCGGCTTGCCGTCGCCCATGAAGGTAAAGATGAACCCGCCCAGTTCCGCAAACGGGTTCAGCCGCCGGTCAAAATCATAGGCCATCAGCATCTTGGCCAGCTTCATCGCCTGATACTTGGCGATGTGGTTGCCCACGACCTCATTGGGTTTCTTGAAGGTCATGGTGAGCGTGGACGACTTGGCCTTTGTCGCGGGGGTAAAGCCCTGCACGGTGAAATCATCCGCCTCGACATGCCAG
>JBCBDL010000157.1:0-6830 GCA_038529695.1 Pseudomonadota bacterium
CCACACCGAACCCATAAAACCGCAACAGCCAGTCCGCCTGATAAAGCCGATGTTCCCGCACCAGCGGAGGCTTAATCAGCGGTAGCTTTACGGTTGCATCTGGGATTGGCGAAAAGGCCGAATAATAGACGCGCTTGAGTTTGTAATCCCCATAAAGCCGCGTGGATTGGCCCAGGATCGTGGCATCTGTCGACCCATCTGCGCCCACGATCATTTGTGTGGATTGCCCCGCGGGCACAAACCGTTTGCCGCGTTTGCCGGTATAACTCCGCTCAGCAGCTGCTGCCTTGCGCGACCGGACATCGCCCATCGCCTTGCGAATGGTCGCGGGGTTCTTTTCGGGCGCATAGGCCTGCACGCTTTGATCGGTGGGCAATTCGATATTGATCGACAGCCGGTCTGCGTAAAGCCCCGCTTGTTCGATCAGTTCAGGTGCTGCGTCGGGGATCGTTTTCAGGTGAATGTAGCCGCGAAAATGCTCCACCTCGCGCAGGCGTTTTGCGATGCGCAGCATGTCTGCCATCGTCGCGTCTGGCGAGCGAATGATACCCGACGACAGAAACAGCCCTTCGATATAGTTGCGTCGGTAAAATTCGATGGTCAGTTGCACAACCTCGTCCACCGAAAACCGCGCACGGGCCACGTTTGACGACACGCGGTTCACGCAATAGGCGCAATCGTAGATGCAGAAATTCGTCATCAGGATTTTCAGCAGGCTGATGCAGCGCCCATCGGGGGCATAAGAATGGCAAATGCCCGACCCTTCGGTCGATCCCAGCCCCTTACCATCGCGGCTGTCGCGCCGCGCCGTTCCGCTGGATGCGCAAGATGCATCATAGCGGGCTGCATCGCTGAGGATTGCGAGCTTTTGAGAGAGGCCAAGTCGCGCCATATGTTCATGTTATGTTCTCATATCGGCCGACGCAAGACAGAACCATCCGTCATCGGCCCACGCGGCCATCCGCACATTGCATGGCCCCGCTGCTTGTCTTGTTCACCACAGCCGCGTAAGGGTTTGGCGCAAAGAAGACGGGGATAACAATGGGTCTGAGGGGCATTATACGGGATCAATTCCGCCGTATCGGCTGGTCGGTGCCCGATTGGGCGCTGGATGAAGATGCCGCCGCGATGCGACGCATGGCGCGGCTGTTTTCCAAAGACGACGTTGTGATCGATCTCGGCGCGCATATCGGCAAAGCCTCAATCGAGTTTTCGCATTACGCGCGCGCCGTCTATTCCTTTGAACCCAACCCGCATGTGTTTGCAGAGCTGCAGAGGCAGGTCAAAAACTACCCAAATATCCAGATATTCAACAAAGCCGTGTCCGACCAGACCGGGCAGATGGAACTATACTACGAAGAGCCAAAGCCGGGGCGCCATTACGAAGGTGCGACGATTGTGTCGGGCAAATCCAATGTCACCTATGACACGCACAAGACGGTCGATGTGATCAGCATCGCTGAAGTGCTTGATATGACGGATGGGCCGAACGTCGTGATCAAAATGGATATCGAAGGTGCCGAATATGTCGTGCTGGATGCTATTCTGGCCTCGGATCATTTGGATCGGATCAAGAAAATTTACGTTGAATGCCATGTCGACCGGATTGAAGGTCTGGCCGCGGCCAAAGCGAAAACACTTGCCGCGGCAAAGGCGGCGGGTGTGATGGACAAGTTGGATTTTACCTGGCCATGATCAAATTGTGCATTGCGACCGGGCAGTACTACCACCCGCAGGAAACGCAGATTAACTTTCACATTCAAAATCTGTTTGAAGGCAATTCCGTCATCCTGTGTGAAAACCCGATGGAAGATGACCCCTTCGACAGGCCCCATCACGCCTGGATGACACCGAAATCCGAGATCAGGACAGTGACGGATAAACTGTCTGTTCTGGGCGGCAAGCTGCGCAACATGGTCCAGCACCGCACAGCGCGCGTGCCTTATGGTGTTAACCGCATGAAGGTTGAAGCGTTTCTGCGCGACAATCAGGTCGAGGCGGTTTTGGGGGAATTCGGGAATACCTCGATGCGGGTCGCGCCGATTGTGCATGCGATGGGCATTCCGATGTTTTCCTATTTCCGTGGTGCGGATGCGTCCTCGCAATTGCAGGTACCTTATCGTGCGCAGGCTTACCGGCGGATGATACCGCAGCTTCATGGCGTTTTTGCGGTTGCACAGTTTTTGCTTGATGAGCTTGCGGCGCAGGGGATCCAACATGACAACAGCCATGTTGTCCCCAGCGGGGTGAATACGCAGCTTTTCCTGCCGGGCAACAAGCAGGCCAAGAGCTTTCTGGCCGTTGGGCGGTTTGTGGACAAAAAACGGCCCGACATCACGGTCCGATCCTTTTGCGATGCGGCCCGTGACACGCCGGAGGCCCGGTTGGAACTGATCGGTGATGGTCCGCTATTGCAGCAATGCAAATCCATTGCCACAGAATACGATATGGCCGACCGGGTGATTTTCTATGGCGCGCGTCCGCATGCATTTGTCCGCGAACGCCTGGCCGAGACAGAGGTCTTCCTGCAGCATTCCGTGGTTGCAAAAAACAAGAATACCGAAGGCCTGCCCACCGCCATTCAAGAGGCGATGTCAGCGGGCATGATGATCATCTCAACCCGCCATGCTGGCATCCCAGAGGCCGTAAGCGAGGGTGAGAACGGTTTTCTGGTCAATGAATTTGACAGCCAAGGCTTTACAGATTGTATCCGCAAGGCCTTGCAGGACCCCGAACAGACTAAACGCATCGGTGAAACGAACCGCGTCAAAGCGCAGGACAAGTACGACAATCGAAAACTAATCAAAACCGTCGAACGCGAAATCGCTGCGGCGGTTGTGGCGCAAAAGAAGTCCTAGCTGCCAAACGTCTTTGCCATAAAATCCAGCGTCGCTGCATCCGGCGGACCTGCGCGGTGGCTGTGACCCTTGCGAGACACTTTCCAAGACGTACTGATGCCTCTGCAATGGTAGAACCGGAACGGGCCGCGCGGGCGAAAGATGCGGCGGTTGACGTTTTCCAGAGAATGCACAGACCAGCACATGCGGCCAAAGAAACTGTCTGGCACGATGCAGTATTTGTCAGCGCAAGGATGGTTGGTTGCGTCGCCCAGAATATGATCACCATGGCGCAGCGGGCCATCGGTGGCTGGTGCGAAGCGCCAGACGCCCCTGATGGGTTTGTATTTGGTTAGCGACCGGGCGGTGGCATCAAAGACGCTGCGCCCTTCCGGCGCCGTCACCAACTCATCAATATCGCACAGTAAAACTGCCTTCGACTTCGCAAAGAAGCGATCGCGCACAAGGTTCAGACAGGCCGTTTGCAGGAATTTCGCGAAGCCCACAGCGCTGGCTGTCTTTGGCGCAGGTCCATATGGCAGCGGTACGTCCAGCACATCGGCTACCGCAATACCCGGTACGTTTGCAATTGTTTTGGCCAGCAGGTCAGAACTGTATGCCGTGCTACCATTATTGGCAATCAGCACCGCATCGGCGCCATGATTGCGCTGATGCGCCAGCACCCAATCCCGGATCCATGTCAGATCATCATCCCGCACCATCGCGTAGATGACATTGCGCCGTGCAAAGCGGTCTGTCGCGGCAGGACTAATCGCCAGATCAATCGCGTCTTGCGGGGTGATCAAACGAAATGGCTGTTCTGTTGGAATGGCGTTAAAATCAAGGCGATCAAACCGGGCGTACTTGCGTATTTTCGGGGTGATCATCTGATCGCCAAGGCCAAAGGCGCAATCCTGCAAAGGTTCCGCGAAATTGAGCAGTTTCGGCAGATAAAGGCTCAAGAGCCCCCGTTCTGGGCGCCAGACGCTGTCATAGATCAATGTATCCACATCATAGCGGTCCCAGAATGCGGTATCGCGGATCGTGCTACCCGGCGGCGCGATGCGGGACCCAAACATCGGCTGCGGTGCTTTCAGCGTCGCCAGAGTGTGGATTTGCGAGGCCATTATTCGTTTAGCGGCAGGGATGCGCGTTTGGGCAGCAGTCGCCCCTCGCGCGCCAGCCAAGCGGCACGCCGAAAATAGTTCGCGGCCTTTAGCCGGTAATGCGGCAGGCGCCTGTACCACTTGAATTTACCTACCAGCGCAAAGCCTGTGCCCGTGATCGAACTGACATTGCCGTCATCCACATGGCTGGAAAACGGCTCCAGCCCGAATTGGCGGAAATCATGCCGGAAAAAGCGGTTCAATTCGTGATCAAACGCCCGCGTCTGCGGCCATAGATTGGGCAGCAGCCGTTCGGCCACATCGCGTTTGAGCAGATAGGTCGCATTGCCGGTGAACGGGCCAATGTAAGCGTTTAGCGTGTAGCGCCCGATCTTCCCCTGACTGACCGGCATTTTCGCGCGCACACAGTTGAACCGCACGGTGTCCCAATGCGCCGCACCCGCCAGCGCGAGGTCGAGGCTTTCCAGAAAATCATCATGAAACACCACGTCGTCCTCAAGGATCAGCGAGACTTTGTGCTTCGATGCCAAAAACGCCTCCCACACGGCGATGTGGCTCGCATAACAGCCCATTTTGCCGGGCAGAATCGGACTGCCCATGTTGCGCGCATAGGCGTCGGCATCGGCGCGTTTTGCCAGTTCTTCGGCGTGATCCTTGCCATAGATGGCGGGAAATCGGGTGTATTCCAACCCCATCGCATCCAGCTGCGCCTGCATGCCCGCCAGCCTTTCGGCATCGCGATCCAGATTGATCAGCCAGATGCCCAGATCAGCGCGGGTCAGGCGCTCAGCCATTCAGGTCGGCCCAGGTCAGTTGTGTGTTGCGGGTAACCGCGCGGGTCAGGGTCTTGCCGACGACCTTGTCAAAATCATAGCCTGCGATTTCGCCCGATCCGGGGCGGCGCGCCCAGATATCGGCTTCGGTAATTACATGGCCTGCCGCAAGGTCCTTGTCAGCCACGACAGAGGCGCGGGCGAAGCGATACACATCCTCTTCGGCGCTGGTGCGCTGTTTGGGATTATGGAGTGCTGTATGAATTTCGCGCGACCGGTCGATGATGTGACGCAACTCCGAAGGGTCCATCGAGTTGATGATATCCGGCCCTTTGCGATAGCGCGTATCGGTATAGTGCCGCTCCAGAATACAGGCACCCAGCGCCACCGAAGCCAGCGCCATCTCTGGCCCGATCGAATGATCCGAAAACCCGACAACAGCCTTGGGGAATGCCTTTTGCAGATCGGTCACGCCCTGCAGTGACACGATTTCAGGCGGTGAGGGGTAAAGGTTCGTACATTCCAGCAGCGCATAATCCACCCCCGCCTGATCCAGGATATCGACCGAGGCGCGGATCGTGTCGATGCTTTGCATGCCCGTCGACATGAGCACCGGTTTGCCCATCCGCGCGATATGGCGGATCAGCGGCAGGTTATCGGCCTCGCCCGATCCGATCTTGAAAGCAGGTACATCAAGGCTGTGCAAAAAATCCGCCGCCGCGCGTGAAAACGGGGTGGAAATCCAGATCATCCCCAGACTTTCAGTGTAACGTTTCAGCTCTGCTTCTTCCTCAAGCGACAAGGCACAGGCGGCCATCACATCCCAGATCGATACATCCGCATTGGGCGGAAAGATTGATTTGGCCTCATCCGTCATCTCATCTTCCAGGATATGCGTCTGGTGTTTGATCATCTCACATCCCGCACCAGCAGCCAGACGCACCATTTCTTTCGCCACGTCCAGATCACCGCCGTGGTTGATCCCGATCTCGGCGATGACAAGCGGGGGGTGGGCGGGTCCGATTTTGCGGCCTGCGATGTCCATGAACGGCTCCTTGGTTCGATTTGGTGATCGTTGTCTAGGCCGTTTGGCGCGGGCAGGCAATTGCGCCGCCCATTGCAATGCGGCCTTGCATGGTCCAAGTGAGGGATGTCTTTCTCAGGTTGCCCATTGATGCTCCGCAAACTCCTCAGACATCTGGATAAGAAAGAGCGTGATTTGCGCAAATCCTTTGGGCATGACATTGCCGACCCGCGCGAGCGGCGGCGATCGCATGTGCATTTTCAATTGCTTGATCACGGCATCCTGCGCACTTTCTGGCATAATTTCGAGGAGTTCGCGCCCGGCGCCTATCGGTCGAACCACCCCGATCATAAACGGTTCAAGGCTTATGCCGCGATGGGGATCAAAACGGTTATCAACCTGCGTGGGGTCGCCAAACAGCCGCATTACCTGTTTGAGGTGGAAAGCTGCGAAAGCCTTGGCCTGACACTCATCAACAGCCAGATGGCCGCACGACGCGCACCAAAAGTGCGTGAGCTGACGCATCTTTTAGATGTGTTCGCGCGGGTCGAACGCCCATTTTTGCTGCATTGCAAATCGGGCGCTGATCGCACTGGTCTAGCGGCGGCCATTTACCTGATGCTCTATGAGGATGCGCCTTTAGAGGTCGCGCGAAAACAACTGAGCTTCCACTATCTGCACATTCGGCGGACCAAAACCGGGATCCTAGATCATTTTCTTGATGTCTATGCCACGCGTGCAAAGCAATCGCACATTGCAATCGATGACTGGATTAGGACCGAATATGATCCTGATGCGCTGACGACCAGCTTTATCGCAAAACAGGCGGCCCTGAAGCCGTGGCAGGGTTGGCGGTAGAAAGCCAAAGCGTGCTCCGCGACCGAAAAGTGCATTAAGTCGTTAGCCGCGCAGCGATCGAGCTTGTGAGTGCAAGGCAAAATCCAAGCGCGGAAAGCATCCCACCTGGGTATTTGGCGAACATGAACAGAAAAAGCGCAGGCAAGCCGACCCCGATCAATATCGTGCCAACAGCGAGAAGAGCAAATTCTGCGATGCCAGGATCATCGAT
>JBCBDL010000158.1:0-6808 GCA_038529695.1 Pseudomonadota bacterium
GCCATCAACCAATGCGATCATCTGCTCTTTGACACCTGCGGGCAGGTCCTGACGCAGCACTACAGGGCCTTCGGGGATGGGGGCAGAGCGCCAGATTTCAACGAGGTCATTCATGTCGACAAGACCCGCATCAACCGCCTTGCGCAGTGCGCCAGAGTTGAAACCGTCTTCCCATTCGCCCTGACCATCGGCCCAGGTCACACCGCCATCAACGTCACCATTGTTCACAGCAATGATAGTCTGTTCATGACCGCCGGTGAATTTCACCTCACCGAAATAGTCGCCCGATTCCATTGTGGCACCAGTAGACTGCGGGATCTCAATAGACGGGATCAGGTAGCCAGAGGTAGAGTTCGGATCACCAAAACCGAACACCCTGTCCTGCATGTCTTCAAGCGAGGTGATGCCGCTGTCCGCACGGGCAAAACCGATGGAGTGATAGCCGTAAGACCCATCAAGGTTGATTTTCACCAGAACAGGCTCAACCGCGTCAGGATTCTGCAGATAAACGGCAGCGTAAGACGACGCGCCCAGCCACGCCATGTCCAACGTGCCGCCCAAAAGCCCCTGGATCACACCGTTATAGTCAGCAGGTGCGAACAGCTTGGTCTCTACACCCAACAGCTCTTCGGTATAAGCACGCAAGCACTCGTTTGAGTTCAGGCGGTCCTGTGCGTTCTCACCACCCAGCAGACCGATCCGGAATTCGGTGATCTCTTGCGCAAAGGCACTCCCTGTCAGGGCCGTTGTCGCCAGCGCTGCAGCAATCAGTTTTTTCATTGTCTTCTCTCTCGTTAAGCACCCCGGGCAGCGGGGCGCGGGGGTTAAACCAAACGGCTCAGACGCTTTCTGCGACCTGTGCCAGTTTCGCGACCTCAGCATTGAGGGTCTCAATTTCGGTGGATGTAGCGGCTTCGGAGAATGTCTCATCCGCGCCGTAAATGTCGCGCGCAACGCCGGTCGTCAGTTGTTCAGGCGTGCCGTCGAACACGACCTTGCCGTCGCGCATCCCAATCACCCGGTCGCAATAGCGGCGTGCAGTATCCAGCGTGTGTAGGTTGGCAATGACCATGCGCCCATCTTCTTCGTGAATGCGGCGCAGCGCCTCCATCACGACTTGCGCATTCATCGGATCAAGCGAGGCAATCGGTTCATCAGCCAGAATGATTTTCGGATCCTGCATCAATGCCCGCGCGATCGCGACACGCTGTTGTTGCCCGCCAGAGAGCGCCTCGGCCCGTTTCGGGGCGTGTTCGGCAATCCCCAAACGATCCAAAATCTCAATCGCCCTGTGGATATCTTCGGTCGGGTACAGGTTGAACATCGTCGCGAAAGTGGACCGGCGGTTCAACGTGCCATGCAAAACGTTCGACACCACATCCATCCGCGGCACCAGATTGAACTGTTGAAAAATCATCGCGCATTGTGACTGCCAGTTCCGTTTGGCGGCCCCGCGCAGTTGGGTGACATCCTGCCCCTCAAACATAACCTCGCCCGATGTGGCGTCAGTCAAGCGGTTCAACATGCGCAACAGCGTTGATTTACCTGCACCAGACCGGCCAATGATCCCGATCATCGCAGGTTCCGCCACGGCGATGGTCGCAGCATCGACAGCCACGTTCGTCCCAAAAGATTTGGTGAGTTGATTGATGTGCAGCATGTACGTCCCCAATGTCGGAACCTACCTGCAGCGACGGCTTTGCAGATTTGTATCAGAAAAGCGAAATTTTTGTAACAGACCCCATCCGCCTGTGGATATGTTTTTGCTTCCCAGACGGCTCAACAAAGTTAGGATAACGCAGGGGAATCAAACGACGGGTGTCTGGGTATGGAAGACTTTCGATTTGCTGCGCAATCAGCCTCGCAAGAGGTCTTGAGCATCGAAAAAGGTGGCGCTGCGGCGTTTGTTCAACAAAGACTGCACGACCGAATGCTGCATGAAACGGTCGTAAAACTGAACCAGGAATACCTTTTTGGCACACCGGACGAGCGTGAAGACGCCCGCAAGGCATTGACGCGGTTGGGCTTCGCCGAAGTCTAGCCAGTCTAGTTACCCCGCTGGGCGACCATTTCCACCAATCGCAACGGTCAATGCGGCCGCTGCGGCCATAACAGGCTCCGCAAGATCTGCGATGCGCGCCTCGGTGATCCTGCTTGTCGGGCCAGAGACAGATATGCCGGCCACGGCCTCTCCGAATACATTGTAAACGGGCGCTGCGATACAGCGCATGCCCAGATTGCGTTCTTCCCCATCAATTGCATAGCCACGCGCCTTGGCCGCATGCAGATCGGCAATCATGGCCTCTGGATCGGTCAGTGTATATGGCGTGAATTGCTCCAGCTTGCTGGCAGCCAGCACATCGCGCTGTCGCTTGTCATCCATCCGACAAAGAAGCGCCTTGCCAATGCCAGACGCATGCATGGCCGAGGCGGTCCCCGGCGGAAAGAATGCCCGAATGGTCGCATGGGTTTCCACCTGCCCCAGAAACAAAACCTTGCCGTCCCGTTCAATCCCTAGGTTTGCGGTCTCGCCCGTGGCCTCCATCAAATCGCGCATGATAGGCCGCGCCCGTTCGACCAGTGATGTGCGGCGCAAGAATTGTGAACCGGTCAGGAACGCTGCCGGGCCGATATTCCAAACCTGGCTTTGCTCATCAAAATCGACAAAACCGCGCCCCTGAAACGTCGTGAGCACCCGGTATATCGTTGCCGGGGACTGATCCAAAGCTCCTGCAATCTCTGACAGGGTCGCGCCCTGCATCTCACCCAATTGCACCAGCACCTCAAGCGCGCGATCCAGCGATTTAATCGTGTTCTGCGGGGCCTTGTCGTCCCACGCCTTGGGGCGCCCGCGCCCTCTTTTCAGGTCATGCTCCATGCAAGGATAATCGCGTATGAAATCGTTTTTCACAATATGAAAAATTCAACATACTGATAATACTGTATTTTATTTTCCGATGCACTTCTGAAAAACTTTTTCAAAAAAATAGATCGCTAGGAACCGTTCTGCCAAAACACCATCACCGCTATGGAGGAACGGCACATGAGCTTTCAGAACCCCGTCTTTATTCCCGGCCCGACAAACATGCCCGAGGCGATCCGCAAGGCATGCGACATGCCGACGATTGACCACCGCTCACCTTTGTTTGGCCAAATCCTGCATCCCGCTCGGGCTGGCGTTCAGGAAATCCTGAAATCTGCTGATGCCGAGATTTTCATCTTTCCGGCCTCCGGAACAGGTGGCTGGGAAACGGCGATCACCAATACACTGTCACCCGGCGATACCGTTCTGGCCTGCCGCAATGGCATGTTCAGCCACAAATGGATCGACATGTGCCAGCGCTTTGGCCTGGATGTTGAGATGGTACAGACGACATGGGGTGAAGGGATACCAGCCGACCGCTATGCCGAAATTCTGAGCGCGGACAAGGAGCACAAGATCAAGGCGGTTCTCGCCACGCACAACGAAACGGCCACCGGCGTGAAATCCGATATCGCCGCTGTGCGCAAAGCGATAAACGCCGCCAACCATCCGGCATTGCTGTTCGTCGACGGGGTTAGTTCAATTGCCTCCATGGACTTCCGCTTTGACGAATGGGGTGTAGACGTTGCGGTCACGGGATCGCAAAAAGGTTTTATGTTGCCCGCTGGCCTGGCCATTGTCGGCTTCAGCGACAAAGCTATGGACGCCCGGCTGTCGGCAAAGCTGCCACGCACATTTTTTGACATCAACGACATGACAAAGGGATATGAGGCAAACGCCTATCCCTACACACCATCCGTCGGGCTGATGAATGGATTGGCGCTGGCCACCGAAACCCTGTTGAAAGAGGGGCTCGACAACGTTTTTGCCCGCCACACCCGGATCGCCTCTGGCGTGCGGGCCGCGGTTGATGCTTGGGGCCTGAAGCTCTGCGCCGCGACACCGGACGTTTATTCTGATACAGTGAGCGCAATCGTCACGCCCGAAGGCTTCAACGCGTCTGACATCGTATCACATGCAGCCGAAAAATATGGCGTGGCGTTCGGCACCGGCCTTGGTGATGTGGCCGGCAAAGTGTTCCGTATCGGCCATCTGGGCAGCATGACCGACGTCATGGCCCTGTCCGGGATCGCAACGGCGGAAATGTGCATGGTTGACCTAGGTCTCGACATTAAACTCGGCAGCGGTGTTGCAGCGGCGCAGGAGTATTACCGCGGCAAGCAAGATGCGTCGACATTGAAGGATGCAGCATAATGAAAGACCTGTCCGACACCTATATCCCGACATACGACGATGTTGTTGCAGCGCATGAACGCATTAAACCGCATATCCATCGAACGCCGATCCTGACATCAAGCTATCTCAACGATCTGATCGGGGCAGAGCTGTTCTTCAAATGCGAGAACTTTCAGAAAGCGGGCGCATTCAAGGTACGCGGCGCCTCAAACGCGGTCTTTGGCCTGTCTGACGCGGATGCCGCCAAGGGTGTCTGCACCCACTCATCGGGCAACCACGCGCTGTCTCTATCTTACGCAGCCGGACGCCGCGGCATTCCGTGCAATGTCGTGATGCCGCGGACAGCGCCCCAAGCGAAAAAGGATGCAGTGAAAGGCTATGGTGGGATCATCACAGAATGCGAACCCTCCACCACCTCCCGCGAGGAAGTGTTTGCTCGTGTTCAGGCTGAAACAGGGGGCGACTTCGTCCATCCTTATAATGACCCACGGGTTATCGCAGGTCAGGGAACTTGCAGCCGGGAAATGATGGAGCAGACCGATGGACTGGACATGGTTGTGGCCCCGATCGGCGGCGGCGGCATGATTTCGGGCACCTGCCTGACCCTGTCCAATATCGCGCCAGAGGTGCAGATCATCGCGTCAGAGCCCGAACAGGCAGACGACGCCTATCGCAGCTTCAAAGCCGGCCACATCATCGCAGATGATGCGCCCGTGACGATTGCCGACGGGCTGAAGGTTCCGCTCAAGGACCTGACCTGGCACTTCGTCAGCAACCATGTGACTGAGATTTTCACAGCGAGCGAGCAGGAAATCATCGATGCGATGAAACTAACCTGGCAGCGCATGAAGATCGTGATGGAGCCTAGCTGCGCCGTACCATTGGCCACGATCATAAAGAATAAAGAGTTCTTTGCAGGCAAGCGTGTCGGTGTGGTCGTCACCGGCGGCAATGTTGATCTGGATAAACTACCCTGGATGCAGGGCTAAGGGAGAGAAACCATGAACGATATGAGCAATCTGAAAAACCTCGAAGTTGGCTATGACGTCCCCGCCATCCCAGGCATGGACGAGGCTGATATCCAGACGCCGTGCCTTGTGCTGGACCTGGACGCGCTGGAGCGCAACATCGCGAAGATGGGCACGCTGGCCGCCGACATGGGTGTGCGCCATCGGGTGCACGGCAAGATGCACAAATCCGTCGATGTGGCCCTGCTGCAAGAGCGTCTGGGTGGCTCTGTCGGCGTCTGCTGCCAGAAGGTATCCGAAGCCGAGGTCTTTGCCCGTGGCGGGATCAAGGACGTACTGGTGTCGAACCAGGTCCGCGACCCGCAGAAAATCGACCGGCTGGCGCGCATCCCAAAACTCGGCGCGCGCGCGATTTGCTGCGTCGATGACATGGACAATGTGGCCGACCTGTCTGCCGCGGCCCAAAAGCACGGCACCCAGATCGAATGCCTCGTCGAAATCGACGTGGGCGCGGGCCGCTGCGGTGTGCAGTACGGGGCGCCGGTTGTGGAATTGGCCAAAGCGATTGAGGCCGCACCCGGCCTGAAATACGCCGGTATCCAGGCCTATCAGGGCGCAATGCAGCACCTCGATTCGTATGAAGAACGGCAGGGCAAAACCCAGATCGCGATTGACCAGGTGGCTGAAACACTTGAATTGCTCAAAGCCGAAGGGATTGAATCCGACATCGTCGGGGGCGGTGGTACGGGGTCCTACTATTTCGAAAGCGCATCGGGGGTGTTCAACGAATTGCAGTGTGGCTCCTACGCCTTCATGGATGCCGATTACGGTCGCATCCTCGACAAGGACGGTAACCGGATCGACCAGGGCGAATGGGAAAACGCGCTGTTCATCCTGACCTCGGTGATGAGCCACGCAAAAGCCGACAAGGCCATCGTTGACGCCGGGCTCAAAGCGCAATCCGTCGACAGCGGCTTGCCGACGATCTATGGGCGCGACGACGTGGAATACGTCAAATGTTCTGACGAACATGGTGTCGTGGCAGACCCCAACGGCGCATTGAAGGTCAACGACAAGCTCAAGCTCGTACCCGGTCACTGTGACCCGACCTGCAACGTGCATGACTGGTATGTCGGTGTGCGCAACGGCAAGGTCGAAACGCTTTGGCCCGTCTCGGCCCGCGGCAAGGCCTACTGAACGCTCATTGCTCCCTATCGGTCGCTCATCGCGAAGAAAGCCCGAACGGGCTTGATGAGCGGCCGCCAAAGAAAGTCCCGAATATGATTATCGTCCCCGAATCCGCAATTGCGGATATCCTGACGCGCGCGGATGCCTTCACCGCCGTCGAACAGGTCTTCGCCGCCATGTCCGCTGGCGACGCCTATAACTTCCCCGTCATCCGCGAAGCGATTGGCCATGAAGACGCGCTTTATGGTTTCAAAGGCGGGTTCGACGGGAAAGGCATGTCACTGGGCCTCAAGGCGGGCGGATACTGGCCGCATAACCTTGAACGGCGTGGGTTGATCAACCACCAGTCCACCGTGTTCCTGTTTGATCCTGATACCGGCAAAGTCGCCGCGATGGTCGGGGGCAACCTGCTCACCGCTTTACGCACCGCAGC
>JBCBDL010000159.1:0-4036 GCA_038529695.1 Pseudomonadota bacterium
CCCAATATCAGGCAGTTTTTCGAAGATCATCAAAAGTGTCGCGAGGCCCATCCAGAGCAGGCTCATCACGCCGCCGACAAAGCCAAGCGCCATGAAACCCCAGCAACAGACCACACAGAATGCACCAAGGCCCAGCCCCATGCGCAAACCGCCAACAAAACCTGTCTTCCAGTGGCCGAGGAAATACGTCATCGGCGCATGGCAGACGCCGTGGCACACCTCTTTCACGCGGCTGAATTGAAAGGCCCCCACAATAATGAGCAGGCCTGCAGACAGCCATTGTGGCCCGATGCCCAGCATATTGATAACGCCACCAAAAAGCAGTGCCAATTGCACGCCGGCAATCGCTGCAGCAAAGGCAACCCAGACAATGAAATAGCCCAAGAGTACGCCGACCCATCCGCCACGTGTGCCATCCGCGCTGATCATCAATCTTTCATATGTCGTGAGTGTAGGCACCAAAGTCGGCAGCATCATTGCCGCCATCATGATGGCCCACATGGCGAAAAGCGGTCCGAACCGCGCCATCGGCATATCCATCGGCATGCGCGGGTCCATATCCGCCATCGCCTGCCCCATCGGCCCAGGACGCCCGATCCAATCGAGGTCCATATCGACTGCCATCATATACATCATCCACCATGCGAAGATGATGACCCCGAAAAAGGCCAGCCACAGCGATGATCGGATTATATGCGGCACCAGCGTCCTCCCAAACGCGACTCAGGGCTTGCGCAAAGATATGTCAGACGTTTAATTGTCTGACAAATGAAAATTGATCCTGCAAATCCCGCTGATCTGTCGGCCCAAATCGCAAAGGCGATCCGCGACGCGATCATCTCTGGGGCGTTGCCCGTGGACGAACGGCTGCCGTCGGAGGCTGAATTGGCCGATCAATTCAACGTCTCCCGCCCGACAGTGCGTGAGGCGCTAAAACGTTTGGCTGCGCAATCATTGATCCGCACGCAACGCGGGGCAACTGGCGGGGCCTTTGTGAACCGTTTGCGGTTTGAAGATGCGTATGGCCAGCAGATCACAACATCCACACTGCTATTGTCCATGAATGACGTCAGCTTCGCGACCGCTTGCGAAGCGCGTTATGCGCTCGAACGTGCCTGTGCGCCGCTGTCCGCCCAACGGCGTACGGCGGATCATCTGGCGACAATGCGTGCCGAAGCACACCGGCAACAGCAACCCGGCCTGACGGATGAAGCGTTTTGCGCCTCTGACGTCGCCTTTCACCGTGCCCTTGTCGATGCGGCTGGTAATCCCGTCTTGTCGTATCAGCTTGCGGGCGCGGTTGAGGCGATGCAGCCCCTGATGAACATGATCACCTTCAGCGCGCGTGACCGGGAACGGATCATCACTTTGCATACCGCGATTGCAGACGCGATTGAGGTGGGCGACGGCGCAAAGGCTGATGAAAATCTCGCCAATCTGGCCACCTATACGCAGGAATTGGCGCAAGACGTCATCGCCAAACGAAACGCCGCGCGTCACGCGAAATGAGGCTTGCCGTCGCCGCGTACCGCACCTAACTTTTGGCGCAAAGTTCAATCGGGAGAACCAGTCATGAAATTTACCGCGCTTTTGGGTGCTGTCTCGGTCACGGCGCTTGCCACATCCGTTGCGGCACAGGATGCAGATCTGCTTGTCTTTGACTATTCGGGCTTTGAAGATCCTGCATTCCATCAGGATTACATCGAAAAGCACGGGCAAAGCCCTACCTTCGCGTTCTTCGGCGACGAAGACGAGGCGTTTCAGAAAATCCGCGCGGGGTTTGAGGCCGATGTCGCACATATCTGCGCAGGCTCGGTCGCGAAATGGACCGAAAGCGGGATTATCGAACCTTGGGATACCAGCAAGATCCCCGCCTATGGCGATCTGGACAGCAACCTGACCGGCACGGATATCGGGGGCGATGCGACCTATTTCATCCCGACCGATTTCGGGTCAACCGCCATCGCCTATAATCCCGATGAAGTGCCTGCCGAAGACGTGGCGACTTTGGATGTCTTCAAGAACCCCGCTTATGCAGGGCGATTGACACTGCCCGACAATGTCGATGATGCCTATGCGCTCGCCTATCTCGCCACCGGCGTCGATAATTGGACGACCGCCACCGACGCAGAGTTCGAGGCGGCCTCGAACTGGTTGCGCGCGGTGCATCCAAACCTGCGCACTTATTGGACCGATCCGGCAGAGCTCGCGCAACTCTTGTCGTCGGGTGAGGTTCTAGTCAGCTGGGCCTGGAACGAAACCTACCCCACGATGGTCGAGGAAGGCCGCCCCATCGGGTTTCAACGCGAGGCTGCAGAGGGTTCTTCGCTATGGCTCTGCGGCTATGTGAACCTGGCAGAGGGACAAGGCATCGAAGACAAAGCCTATGATTACATCAATGCGATGTTGGCGGAGTCCTCGGTCGTGCCGCTGCTTGAGGCTGGATATGGGTCATCCAACGCCGCTGCGCTGACTGGTGTGCTGACCGAGGACGACCTAGAAGCAGCCGGTTTGGGCGTCATCGACGTACCTGTCCTAGCGCAATTGCCAATGAGCAATGAAATGCGCGAGCGACAGGCCGAGACCTTTGAGTTGATCAAAGCCGGGTTCTGAACGGGTCATTGGGGCGGCTTCCTAAACGCCGCCCTTCTCCCGTCGCATGATCAATTCTACAAACTGATCTGCATCAAAGCGACGCAGGCCGCCCACGCTACCCTGCATCCGTCAATGACGGAGAACGCGATGCCCGCCGCAACGAACAAGACCGACCTGCGCACCATTACCGAAAAGGAATTCACCAAACTTTCCAAACTCTTGGAAAGCATTGATGCGACAACCGCCTATCTGTCGCATGACGAAACAACGATCAAGGATGTCATCGGCCACAGGGCGCACTGGACCGAGATTTTCTTTGACTGGTACAATGACGGACAAGCCGGAAAACCCGTGTACATGCCCGCGAAAGGGTATAAATGGAATGAGCTTAAGCGCTACAACGCCGACCTGCGCGCGGCGCAATCGGATTTGTCATGGGATGACGTGCAAAAGATGCTGCAAGACAGCTACAGCAAGCTGATGGCCTTTATCGATGCGCATGACGACGTGCAGCTTTATGGTGCACCGATGAAGGGCGCGAACAACAAGTGGACAACGGGCCGCTTCGCCGAAGCCTCTGGCGCCAGTCATTACCGCTCTGCCGCGAAATATGTGCGCGCCGTGATCCGTGCCCACACATGATTGTGCGCGGAATCATAACGTCGCTTTTGGTCGTGGCGCTGACCCTGATCAGCTTTGGCCATCAAACCCTGTCACCCAAGACCGAGGCGCAGGCGCAAGCCTATATCCTGGCCGGTGGCGATTGGGCGGATCTTTGCGGTGACGCTGGCGATCCGCTGGCCCATGTGACGAAATGCATGGCCTGCGTGATCAGCCAATCCTGTGCCGTGCCCACACCCTCAGATGTCGCGCGGCCCTTGGATGCCGGAACGGCACTGACCTGGGTGATTGTCCTTGAACGCATCCCTGCGCCGGCCGCACATTCAACGCAAAGCGCGCGCGCGCCCCCTGTTCGTCTGACCTGATCACTTCACCTAAATGACCAGATCACTGCGCCGGTTCTGAACCCGCGCGACAAGACGAAAGACAAATCAATGAAAACGATGAAACTGGCCGTTCTGGCCGCCCTGACGACATTTGCGCCCGCCGCATGGGCCGATATGGAAATCGCCGATGTGCGGGCATTTGAAACAGCACCAACAGCGATGGCCGGCGGTGGGTTTATGCAGATCACGAATACCAGTGATGCCGATGATCGCCTGATCGCGGTCGAGGCTGATTTTCCGCGCGTCGAGCTGCACGCCCACGACTTTGACAGCGAGGGGATCGCGCGAATGATCCACCTTGAAGACGGGATTCCCGTACCTGCCGGTGAGACTGTGACGCTGGAGCCTGGCGGGCTGCACGTTATGTTCATGGGGTTGCGTAACAACCCCTTGGTAGAAGGTGAAACTGTTGACGCGACGTTGATCTTTGAAGA
>JBCBDL010000159.1:4133-6627 GCA_038529695.1 Pseudomonadota bacterium
GACCCAGGAGATTGCTTATGAAACCTGTAATCATTGGCTCTGCGACATTGGCTCTGGCTGCCGGGCTGGGGATTTACGCCTGGCAAAACCAGCGCACCGCGCCGCACCCTTGCGGGGATACAGCCGTTGCTGGCGGCGCCATTGGCGGCCCTTTCGAACTGGTCTCGGAAACCGGTGAAACGGTGACCGATGCCGACATCATCACCAAACCAACATTGGTCTATTTCGGCTATACATTCTGCCCGGATGTTTGCCCGCTTGACACGATGCGCAACGCGCAAGCGGCTTACATGCTTGAAGATCAGGGGCTTGATATCGGCACCGTCTTCATCTCTGTCGACCCGCCGCGCGATACGGTTGAGGTTGTCAGGGACTTTACCGACAACTTTCATGAAAACATGATCGGTCTGACCGGGACACCTGAACAGGTCAAAGCCGCCTCACAAGCCTATAAGACCTATTACCGGGCCCATGATGATGATCCGGAATTCTATCTGGTTGATCATTCCACGCAGACCTATCTGATGTTTCCTGAGACAGGTTTCGCCACTTTCTTTCGCCGCGACAACACCCCCGAACAGGTGGCCGAAACGACGGCCTGCTTCATGAATCAGCTAACGTGACATGGGCCTTTGCCGCAAATTTGGCATGTGATCATCGTTTCTTGATCTAGATCAAATTGGCCCTTTTTGCATTCTGGCAAAACGGGCCAATGGACCATCTGAAGAATCTCCGGCGTCTCGGACTATTTGAAGCCCGCGTGCCACGCTATACGAGCTATCCACCCGCCACTGCCTTTAACGTGCATATCGGCGCAGACTTTCAGCGCAGCTGTCTTAAGGCGCTCGACCCGGACATGCCTGTTTCCGTTTATATCCATATCCCGTTCTGCGAACGGCTCTGCTGGTTCTGCGCCTGCCGCACGCAAGGCACCAGCACTTTGAAACCGGTTGAAAACTATCTCGGCATGCTGAAACGCGAACTGTCGATGTTGCGCGCAATGCTGCCACGTGGCGTGCGAATGGGTCAAATGCACTGGGGTGGTGGAACGCCCACCATCATGCCCCCAGCCATGATCTGCGATCTTGCCAAGGCCGTCTATCAGGCGCTGCCGAGGGCCGATGATTTCGGTTTCTCGGTTGAGATTGACCCGACACTGGTCGATGCTGACAAGATTGCAGCATTGGCCGCAATGGGCATGACACGCGCGAGTATCGGCATTCAGGATTTTGACCCGGTTGTGCAGGACGCGATTGGCCGGGGACAAAGTTTTGAGGCAACCGCGCATTGTGTTGACATGTTGCGCGATGCCGGGGTCGCGTCGTTGAACGCCGATCTGGTCTATGGCCTGCCACACCAGACACCACAACGGCTGGCGGCAACACTGGATCAGGTCAGTCTTCTTGATCCGGACCGCATTGCGCTTTTCGGTTACGCCCATGTGCCGACATTCTCAAAACGCCAAAAACTGATCCCGGATCATGCGCTACCTGATGAAGAGACGCGCTATGCCTTGGCACAACAGGCCGCACGGCGGTTTACCGATGCAGGATACCATACGATTGGCATCGATCACTTCGGCAAGCCTGACGACAGCCTGACCATCGCAGCAAAATCGGGACATCTGCGTCGCAATTTCCAGGGCTACACCGACGATACCTGCCCCACCCTCATCGGGATTGGCGCATCGTCCATTTCGCAGTTCGCACAAGGATATGTGCAGAACGCGTCCGCCACCGCGGCGTATATCGAACGGATCGAGGCGGACATGCTTGCCGGGCATCGCGGCTACGCCCTGACTGATAACGACCGCTTGCGGGCAGATGCGATCAATATGCTGATGTGTGACTTTGAAATCGATCTGGATGCGCTGACGCACCACGAAAACTCGGAAACACTGGTAGAGACCCATGCCGCAATCCTGCAAGAGTTTCAGGGCTACGTGATACAGGATTGGGACAAGATCCGGATCACGGAGCCAGGCAGGCCATTGGCCCGCATGATCGCCCAGCGTTATGACCGGTTCAGCGATATTGCGGCCCAGTATTCGCAGGCATCCTGAGCCACAGCATTGATCTTGCATCACTTTGCCCCATGTGGCGGCGGACAAGATAAAGGGCCGCCCACATGGACATCATCAATATCATCTTTGCAATTCTGAGCATCGGGTTGGGCTGCTTTGGCTGGTTGGCCCCCCGTTACACGCTTGGCGCGCTTGATCTGGCGATGGGTGAGACGACGATGGGTCTGTCCGAAATCCGCGCCTCTGTTGGGTGTTTATTCGTGGGTATGGGGATCGGCGCACTGATCCTTGGTACGCCAGAGGCTTATGTCATGCTGGGCTTTTGCTGGTGCGGGGCGGCCTTGGGTCGCGGCACATCAATTCTCTTCGACGGTGCGTCGCGCAAGAAGTGGATCTATTTCGCGGTAGAGGCCGCGGTGGGTGTGCCTGCTGTCGTTTTGAATATCGGTTAGAACATTCGCGTTGTGGCGC
>JBCBDL010000160.1:0-6615 GCA_038529695.1 Pseudomonadota bacterium
GTCAAGCGGATACCGTCCGAACCTCCCATCGTCGATCCTGCCACGATGTTCGATGTTGTCCCGGCTGATCTGCGCACGCCTTACGATATTCGCGAGGTGATCTGGCGGATTGTGGACGGCTCGCGCTTTGATGAATTCAAGGCGCGGTTTGGGGAAACGCTCGTCTGTGGCTTTGCCCATATCGATGGCTGGCCTTGCGGGATTGTCGCCAATAACGGGGTGCTGTTTTCGGAAAGCGCACAGAAGGGGGCGCATTTTGTGGAATTGTGTTCTCAGCGCCGTATCCCTTTGGTTTTCTTGCAGAATATCACCGGTTTTATGGTGGGCCAGAAATACGAGAACGAAGGCATCGCCCGGCATGGGGCCAAGATGGTGACGGCAGTGGCGACGACATCCGTGCCCAAGATCACGATGCTGGTGGGTGGGTCGTTCGGTGCTGGAAATTATGGCATGGCGGGAAGGGCTTATAGCCCGCATTTCATGTGGTCTTGGCCGACATCGCGCATCAGGGTGATGGGCGGCGAACAGGCGGCTGGTGTGCTCGCGACCGTCAAACGCGACGCGATTGAGCGGGCGGGCGGAGATTGGTCGGCGGAAGAGGAAGCCGCGTTCAAAAAGCCCACGATTGATATGTTCAATGAACAATCGCACCCACTTTATGCCTCCGCCCGGCTGTGGGATGACGGGATTATCGACCCCAGGAAAAGCCGAGAGGTGCTGGCGCTGTCACTCTCTGCAGCAGTGAACGCACCGATCCGGGAGACGCGCTTTGGCGTGTTTCGGATGTGATGTGGGGCACGTACAGAATGCGTACAGATGCTGTACAGATGTTGTACATACGCCGCGAAAGTTCCGGAGGTGCGGATGCGTGGTCTTAAAGACCGGATTTGGGAGCAATTGCCAAACGTCAAGATGCCGACTTTGGGCAAGGCGGTCGATATCCCCGTCTACGTCATCCACAACAGCGCCGACCCGGAAGATTATTTCTTTATCTTCGACTTCGAACAATTTGTGGAACGCTCGCGGTCCGGCATCTTTGTGCGTCCACGACTGAAGGTCTGGGCCGGGCGCAGTGACTTTGCGCGCGGTGCTTTCGCGCAGCAATTCCGCAAAAGTTTCGCGGCCGAGTTTGATGCCGCGCGGCTGGCGCTTGCCGCTGGCGGGGGCAAGAAAAATGGTTGGTTCAGTTGGAGCCTCGGCAAGGACATTCTGGGCGGCGCAGTGAGCGGTTTTGTGGCGAATGTGGTGCTGCTTGTGGCGATGTCGGCGGGCAAGATGGTCTGGTCCGCGCTGCCGCTGCCGGGGTTCCTGCGCGAGAAAAGCGATTGTGAAAGGCTGGAAAACAGTATCGCTGAGACGCAGGACAAGGTCGATCAGGCCCTCGCGCAAATGGAGGTCACATTGCACCGTGAGCTTTATGATCATGCTCGCAAGCATGGGCCAGTATCGCAGCGGGATATGGATTACGATGCCTGGCCGCTTCCGGCTTTTGTCCGCGATCATCTGACCGACGCGTCCTCAACATCATGGTGGTAGGCGATGTTTGACAAAATCCTGATTGCCAACCGGGGTGAGATTGCCTGCCGTGTCATCCGGACGGCCCGTGCGATGGGTGTGCGGAGCGTCGCCGTCTATTCGGATGCCGATGCGCAAGCGCTGCATGTCTGCCAAGCAGATGAGGCGGTGCGCTTGGGCCCAGCGCCGGTCGCAGAGAGTTATCTGCGCGGTGATCTTATCATTCAGGCGGCACTGCAGACCGGCGCGCAGGCAATCCATCCGGGTTATGGGTTTCTGTCGGAGAACCCGGATTTTGTGGAGTCCGTCCAAGCGGCCGGGCTGACATTTATCGGACCGTCTGCGGAGGCGATCCGCGCGATGGGGCTGAAAGATGCGGCCAAGGTGCTGATGGCTGATGCGGGCGTGCCTGTTGTGCCGGGGTATCATGGTGTGCGTCAGGACCCCGCCTTTTTGGCGAAAAAGGCCGAGGAGATTGGCTATCCTGTCTTAATCAAGGCCGTCGCAGGCGGTGGTGGCAAGGGCATGCGGTTGGTGGCGGGGGCACCAAATTTTCTGGAAAATTTGGCATCCGCCCAGGCCGAGGCGGAAACCGCCTTTGGGAATGCTGATGTCTTGATTGAAAAATACATCGAAAGCCCGCGCCATATCGAGGTACAGGTATTTGGTGACGGTAAAGATGCGGTGCATCTGTTCGAGCGGGATTGTTCGTTGCAGCGCCGCCATCAGAAAGTCATCGAAGAGGCCCCCGCCCCTGGAATGACGCCAACGATGCGTCAGGCGATGGGGCAGGCAGCGGTCACCGCCGCCCGGGCGATTGGATATGCAGGCGCGGGCACCATTGAGTTTATCGTGGACGGGTCGGACGGGCTGCGCCCCGATGGCTTCTGGTTTATGGAGATGAACACACGGTTGCAGGTGGAACACCCAGTGACCGAAGCCGTGACAGGGATTGATCTGGTGGCATGGCAATTGCGCGTTGCCGCAGGTGAAAAGCTGCCCGTGTCCCAAGCCGATCTGACGCTCCATGGGCACGCCTTTGAGGCGCGTCTTTACGCAGAGGATGTGTCAGCCGGCTTTCTGCCCGCAACTGGCATGATCGATCATCTGGCTTTCCCAAAGGATGCCCGGATCGATAGTGGGGTCACGACTGGCTCTGAGATATCGCCCTGGTACGACCCAATGATTGCGAAGGTGACTGTTTATGGCCCGGATCGGGCCACGGCTTTGCGGTCCCTTTCTGCAGCGTTGGATGCGACGCGGGTTGCGGGCACGGTGACAAATATCGACTTTTTGCGCAAGTTGTCGCGTCACCCTGATTTTGCATCTGGGGATGTTGATACCGGTCTGATCGCGCGGGCCAATGCGGATTTGTGCGGCAAGGGTCAGCCGACCCTCCGCGACATTGCCATTGCGGCGGTTGTGGCTGCAGATATTGCGCGTGGACCGTTCACCGGGTTCAACCTGTGGTCCCCGTTGGTCAGGGACATTACATTGGGCTTTGATGGGGAATCTGTGACCGCCCGTTTGACAGTCCTGGATGCAAACAATGTCCATGTGGCGATCGCGGATGAAAACGTTGTCCTGACCCATCGCGGCGCAGATTGGGGTATGCCCGCGATCCGCCATGGTGACCGCGTCACAGTCTTTGGTCCGCAAACGCTGACATGGGTGGTGATCGATCCGCTGGATCGCGGGGCGGCGATTGCTGGTGGTGATACTGTGCTGGCGCCGATGCCCGGCCTGGTGCGCGACGTGGCCGTTGCGCCGGGTCAAGCGGTGGCAGAAGGCGACCGCATCGCCGTTTTGGAGGCGATGAAGATGGAGCATGTGCTGCGCGCACCGCGCGACGGTGTTGTGGCATCTGTCGCCGTGGCAACAGGTGATCAGGTCACAGCAGGTGCGCTGATGGTCGCGTTGGAGGAGGCGCCATGATCCGGTTACATCATTGTCACCAGACGCGGTCGATGCGCAGCCTTTGGCTGCTTTACGAGCTGGGTGTTGATTTTGAGCTGCAGGTCTATCCTTTCGACAAGACATTGCGCGAGGACCCCTATCGCTCATTGAACCCAACGGGTCGCGTGCCGACGCTTGAGATTGATCAGGTCGTGATTACCGAAAGCGGTGCGATTGCGGAGTATTTGTGCGAACGGTTTCCGCGAGCGGGCCTTGGGCGCGCGCCCGGTGACCCGGAACGCGCGGCATGGCTGAACTGGATTCATTTTGCGGAAACGATCAGTCAGCATATCGCCGCTTTGACCCAACAGCATGTAGCCCTTTACGAAGATCACATGCGCTCTCCGATCGTCATGCAATTGGAGGCGAAGCGGTTGGCCAAGACATTGCGCACCGTAGAGGCGGGGTTGCCGGACGATTATCTGCTGTCGTCATTTTCCGCGGCCGATATTGGGGTCGGGCAGGCGGTGTATATGGCCGGGCATTTTGTCGAACTGGCGCAGTTTCCCAAACTTTCGGCCTGGTTTGCGCGGTTGCAGGCGCGGGCGGCCTATCAAAAAGCACTGCCAGAGGGGCCGGGTCTTTATGCCAAAGACTTTTATCCGCCATGGGAAATGCCGTCGTGATGGGCGCGCTGTCCCCCCGCTTCGCTCTTCCTTCGGAGATATTTTTAAACATGAGAAGAGCATGTGATGGCTGAATTTGTGCGCATCCACGAAGTGGGGCCACGGGATGGTTTGCAGAATGAGCCAGGGGTGATTTCGGTCGCCGACAAGGTCGCGCTGATTGATGTGCTCAGCCAGTCGGGCCTGCGGGATATCGAGGTGGGCAGTTTTGTGAGCCCCAAATGGGTGCCGCAGATGGCGGACACCGATGATGTGCTGGCCCGGATCACCCCGGCGGATGGCGTGCGCTATGCGGTGCTGGTGCCAAATATGCGCGGCTGGGAGGGGTTTGTTGCGGCGCGTGTGCCGGAAGTGACCTATGAGATTGCAGTCTTCATCTCGGCATCGGAAGGGTTTTCGCAAAGCAATCTGAATTGCTCGATTGCGGAATCTGTCGAACGCCTGACGCCCGTCGTGCGCGCCGCCACCGCGGCAGGTATTGGCCTGCGCGGTTATATCTCTTGCGTGACCGATTGCCCGTTTGATGGGCCAACAGCACCTTCAGCTGTGGCGCGCGCGGCCCAGATGCTGCGCGGGGTGGCGCCGATGCCGCTGTCGCTGGGCGACACGATTGGAAAGGGCACGCCAGAGCGGGTGGCAGCGATGATCGCGGCGGTCCGTGATGTTGCGCCGATCTGTGAACTGGCCGGGCATTTTCATGATACCGGTGGCTTGGCGCTTGAGAATATAGAAGCCTCGCTTGATCTGGGTTTGCGCGCTTTTGATGCGGCTGTGGGCGGTTTGGGGGGGTGCCCTTATGCGCCGGGCGCGCCAGGCAACGTGGCAACAGAGGCCGTTTTGTCATTGCTTGCTGATTTGGGGTATCAAACAGGCGTGGATCGGGATGTGATTGCGCGCGCCGCGGACATGGCAGGAGGATTGCGATGATCGATCTGAGCATTGATGAGCGGGGCGTGGCGACCCTGGCGCTCGCGCGCGCGGACAAGCACAACGCGCTGTCGCAAGCGCTGATTGATGCATTGTGCGGCGCTGCGGATATGATTGCATCGCATGAGGAAATCCGCGTTGTGGTTTTGGCGGGCGAGGGTGCATCGTTCTGCGCAGGTGGCGATCTGAACTGGATGCGCGACCAGATGGCAGGTGATGCCGACATGAAACGCGCAGCGGCCCGGTCAATTGCCGAGATGTTGGGCGCGCTGAATACGCTACCGCAACCGGTGATCGGGCGCATTCATGGCAATGCCTTTGGCGGCGGGGTCGGTTTGGCTTGTATTTGCGATGTGGCGATTGCTGCAGATCACGTGAAATTTGGTTTGACCGAGACCAGGCTCGGCCTCATCCCGGCGACAATTGGCCCCTACGTGCTGGCAAGGATGGGTGAGGCACAGGCGCGGCGCGTGTTCATGTCCAGCCGGGTGTTTGGGGCTGATGAGGCGGTTGATCTGGGCATCATCGCCAAAGCGGTGCCGCTGACGGATCTTGATACCGCCATCGAGGCAGAGGTGACGCCCTATCTGGCCTGCGCGCCGCGTGCCGTGGCTGCGGCCAAGGCGTTTGCACGGTCGCTTGGTCCGGTCATTGATGCGGAAACAGTCACCCGATCAATTGATGCATTGATCACGCAATGGAACAGCGAAGAGGCCAAAGAGGGCATTGCGGCCTTCTTTGAAAAGCGTGCAGCGCCTTGGAACGCCACGTCATTAACCAAATAAGAACCTCGACAGATTTCCGTCTCACTTTGGACTGATTCACCGCGTCTATTCGTATCAACGAGGAGATGCGTATGTTGTTTGATTGGCCAACCCCAGACCAGATGATCTACCGTGTGATGCGGTTGCGGCGCCTTGTGGTCCTTGCCACGCTGATCCCTTTCAGCGTGATGTTGATCGGCGCGGCGATTGATCCGGCGTTCCTGTCGCCTGACCGCGCGACACTGGGTGCACTTGCCGTTGCGGTGATGGTTGTTGGCCATGTCATGCTGTTTCCAAATGTCGCGACCGAGACGCTGAGCCTGTCGCTGGCGGTGACTTTGCTTGTTGTTTCAGCGCCTTGGATCAAATCACTGGCCTGGATGGCCCCGGCAGAAAACGCCAGTGCGGCCTATATGCTGCTCGTGACTTTGGCTGTGATTATTGCGGGTGTCATGATGGCGCTGGCCAAGGCGGTGCTGTCGGCATTGATCTATGTCGGACCGGCCATCAAATTGCGCGTGAAAGCGGTGATGGAACTGCCCTGTTCGACCGATGTCGCGCGGCGCCAGTTTGCGCTGCAGCCAGCAACACGCCGTGGCCGAATCCTGAGTGGTGTGGCCGATAGTGACGGCTTGTTTGATGTCGCAATTATGGCACCGCAGGTGGCAGACCCAGAAAATCCCGATCAGCCCTTTGTCGCGCGACTTGCCGGGAAAGTATTGCATAGTGATGAAAACAGCCATCAGGTGATGCTGGTCCTGCCCGACGGGCGTGTTGCGGCCACCGCACAGACGTTCACGGCGACAGAAACCGGATGCCGGGTTGAG
>JBCBDL010000161.1:0-6522 GCA_038529695.1 Pseudomonadota bacterium
CAACAATGGTGAGCCGATCGGCACACGTATCTTCGGGCCTGTGGTGCGCGAACTGCGTGCCAAGAATTTCATGAAGATCATCTCGCTCGCTCCGGAGGTGCTGTAAGATGGCTGCGAAACTCCGCAAAGGTGACAAGGTCATCGTGCTGGCCGGCAAGGACAAGGGCAAGACCGGCGAGATTTCGTCAGTCGACCCGAAGGCCGGCAAGGCTGTTGTTGACGGGATCAACATCGCCATCCGCCACCAGAAACAATCAGCCCAGTCCCAGGGTGGTCGCACGCCAAAGGCGATGCCGATCGACCTGTCGAACCTGGCCATTGTTGATGCAAACGGCAAAGCGTCCCGCGTCGGCTTCCGCATGGATGGCGACAACAAGGTGCGTTACGCCAAGACAACAGGGGATGCGATCTGATGCTTGATGCTGCAAACTACACCCCCCGCCTGAAGACGCAGTACACGAAGACCATTCGTGCGGCACTGAAGGAAGAGTTCGGTTACAAGAACGACATGCAGATCCCGAAGCTGGACAAGATCGTCCTGAATATCGGCTGCGGTGCTGAGGCTGTCCGTGACAGCAAGAAAGCGAAATCGGCACAGGAAGATCTGACAACCATCGCTGGTCAGAAGGCCATGACGACACGGGCCAAGAAATCCATCGCGGGTTTCCGGGTGCGTGAAGACATGCCTTTGGGTGCGAAAGTGACCCTGCGTGGCGACCGGATGTATGAATTCCTCGACCGTCTGATCACCGTTGCCATGCCACGTATCCGCGACTTCCGCGGCGTGTCGGGCAAGTCTTTCGATGGCCGCGGCAACTATGCCACTGGCATCAAGGAACATCTGGTGTTCCCCGAGATCAACTTCGACAAGATCGATGAGAACTGGGGCATGGACATCGTTATCTGCACAACAGCGAACACTGACGCTGAAGCCAAGAGCCTGTTGAAGCACTTCAACATGCCGTTCAACAGCTGAAGCGTGAGGGAGATTTAGATATGGCTAAGAAATCCATGATCGCGCGTGAGAAAAAGCGCGAAAAGCTGGTCGCCCAATACGCTGAGAAACGTGCAGCGCTGAAGGCCATCATCAACGACCGTGAAAAGCCCGTGGAAGAGCGGTTCAAGGCATCGCTGGAACTGGCGAAGCTGCCCCGCAACTCTTCTGCGACACGGTTGCACAACCGTTGCCAGCTCACCGGGCGTCCACACGCCTATTACCGTAAACTGAAGATCAGCCGGATCGCGCTGCGGGACCTTGGGTCCAACGGTGAAATCCCCGGCATGGTCAAGTCGAGCTGGTAAGGAGATACGTTTATGAATGATCCTATCGGTGATATGCTCACACGTATCCGCAACGGCCAGATGCGCGGCAAGTCTTCGGTGGAAACACCGGCGTCGAAGCTGCGTGGCTGGGTTCTGGATGTGCTTTCTGACGAAGGCTACATCCGCGGCTATGAAAAGAAGGACGGCAAAGACGGCCATCCTGCTTTCAACATTGAGCTGAAATACTACGAGGGCACCCCTGTCATTCGCGAAGTCAAGCGGGTCTCAAAACCCGGCCGTCGCGTTTACCTGGGCGCACAGGACCTCCCATCTGTCCGTCAGGGCCTGGGTGTGTCGATTGTCTCCACCCCCAAGGGTGTGATGTCGGACGCAAATGCACGCGCTGCCAATGTTGGTGGTGAAGTCATTTGCACCGTATTCTAAGGAGATCGCGATGTCTCGTATTGGGAAAAAACCGGTTGAGCTGCCATCGGGTGTGACTGCATCCGTGAGCGGCCAGACCGTTGAAGTGAAGGGGCCCAAAGGCACCCGGACCTTCAAAGCGACCGACGATGTCAGCATCAGCGTTGACGACAATGTCATCAACGTAGAACCACGCGGCAAATCCAAGCGCGCCCGCCAGCAATGGGGCATGAGCCGCACGCAGGTGGCCAACCTTGTTGAGGGCGTCACCAACGGCTTCAAGAAAGAGCTTGAGCTGTCTGGTGTGGGTTATCGTGCGCAGATGCAGGGCAATGTCCTGAAACTGTCGCTGGGCTACAGCCACGACGTGAACTTCGAAGTGCCAGAGGGCGTGACTGTCACCGCCCCGAAGCCCACGGATGTGATCGTTGAAGGCATCGACCAACAGCTTGTGGGCCAGGTCGCGGCAAATATCCGCGAATGGCGCAAGCCCGAGCCCTATAAGGGCAAGGGTATCAAGTACAAAGGCGAGTATATCTTCCGCAAAGAAGGTAAGAAGAAGTAAGGAACGTAAAAATGGCAAACAGCAAGAGACAACTGTTTCTGAAGCGCCGTATGCGCGTTCGGAACAAGCTGCGCGGTGTGACCGTCAACCAGGGCCGTGCCCGCCTGTCGGTTCATCGCAGCAACAAAAACATCAGCGCCCAGCTGATCGACGATGCAAACGGCGTGACAATCGCGTCGGCCTCATCGCTCGAAAAAGATCTGGGCGTGGTCGGCAAGAACAACATCGAAGCCGCTTCCAAAGTGGGCGCTGCAATCGCAGAGCGCGCGAAGAAAGCCGGCGTCGAAGTTGCCTATTTCGACCGTGGTGGGTTCCTCTTTCACGGCAAGATCAAGGCTTTGGCCGATGCGGCCCGTGAAGGCGGATTGAAGATCTAAGCGTTTGGTGCGCATGAACGCGCACCAAACGAAAAGAGCGACCTGTAGGGTGCGCGTTCATGCGCACCCTCGATGATCCGGGGCCATTTGGTCACCGCGATTGGACAACCGGGCGGGAGCCCAACAAAACAAAGGATGCCATCAATGGCAGAACGTGAAAACCGCGGCCGTGGCCGCAACCGTGAAGAACAGGCCCCCGAATTTGCCGACCGTCTGGTCGCCATCAACCGGGTGTCCAAGACGACCAAGGGTGGTAAGAACTTCGGTTTTGCCGCACTCGTCGTTGTCGGCGATCAGAAAGGTCGCGTGGGCTTTGGCAAGGGTAAGGCCAAGGAAGTGCCTGAGGCGATCCGCAAGGCGACCGAGCAGGCCAAGCGTCAGATGATTCGCGTGCCTTTGCGCGACGGCCGCACACTGCACCACGATATGGAAGGTCGCCATGGCGCCGGTAAGGTTGTGATGCGCACCGCCCCTGAGGGTACCGGGATCATCGCCGGTGGTCCAATGCGTGCTGTGTTCGAAATGCTGGGCGTGAAGGACGTTGTGTCGAAATCCATCGGCTCGCAGAACCCCTACAACATGATCCGTGCCACCATGAACGGCCTGCAAAAAGAGCAGTCACCGCGCAACGTGGCCCAGCGTCGTGGCAAAAAGGTTGCTGACATCCTGCCCAAGCGGGACGAGGCGCCTGTTACCGAGGCCCCTGCTGAAACAGCAGAAGCGTAAGGAGACGAAGAGATGGCTAAAACAATCGTCGTCAAGCAGATCGGCTCCCCGATCCGCCGCCCCGCCAAACAGCGTGCGACGCTCGTTGGTCTGGGCCTGAACAAGATGAACCGCACGCGTGAGCTGGAAGACACACCTTCCGTGCGCGGCATGGTCAACAGCATTCCGCATCTGGTGGAGATTATCGAAGAGCGCGGGTAAGTGCTGTGGTGCGCATGAACGCGCACCCTACGGAATGATGAAACGCCTCGCAGGAAATTGCGGGGCGTTTTTCTTATGCGGAGGACTGTCAGGAGACGGTCAATGCTGCAGTCGTTCAATCTTAGATAAAAAACCCGCCCTGTTTCCAAGGCGGGCGTTCTCTTTCGACCCGAACCAGCCTACTGGTTCAGCGCGCGGAAGGCTGTCATGTGCCGGCGAACCGTGGCGAACCACAACCCGGATTCTTTGATATTGCCCAAGCCACTATTGACGGTCGCCAAGATCGCCTCGTTGCGTGGATGCGTCTTCGCGATCACGGCGTGCAGCACGTCGACGAATGTCAGCGCCTCGTGCATCTGCACCTGTGCCGCGGCATCCAGTTCGCTGATACGTCCGTCGGCCACGTCAACGGCGACCAAGGCGACGTCTGCCTTGTCATCAAGAACGAAATTGATGCAGTCGGCCGCCGTTGGGGCGCGGACGATGCTGATGGCTGGCTCAACCAGGTCGACACCTTCCAGTGGGGCCAGTGTAAACGCCTCGGCCCGGCAGATGCGCTGACCTTGCAGCTCTGCATGATCGGTAAAGACCGGATCAGAGGCGAGGCTGTAGTATCCCAGCACTTCCTCATACATCGGGTCGCTGAAATCGAGGTTGTTGCAGCGGAACTGGGATTCGTCTTCCAGTTTGTCCATGATTTCGCAATTCGGCTGGCTCCACCCGATGCTGATGTCATAGGCATGGTCCACGATCAGCGGGTTCAGATGCGCGCCATCATCGTTGATAAAGTCGATCTGGTATTCCGGATTGCTATCCGCATTTTCCAGCGCCAGGTTGATGATCTCGGTCAGCAGGCCGCCTTGTTCCTGATCTTCATCCATGAAGGGTGCCCAGCCGGTGGCGGTCAGCACGCGAATGGGCTTGTTCTCTGCGGGCGCCGGCAGACGTTCGGTCGTCTGCACGTTGCGGATCGCGGAGGCATTTGCCGCAGACTGACCCAGATCGCCATCAACACATGGGATGAATAGACGATCGCCCACATCGATCAGACCAGGATTGGGGCCGATGACGTCCACATTGGCGCTGTAGATCAGGTTGAAGTTGCCGGTATTCCCATAGGCGCGCTGCGCAATTGTCGACAGATAATCGCCGGATTGAACCACGTAGTCCTGCCCGCAGGTTACGGCCTGGGCAGAGGCCGTCGCTGCAGTAAAACAAAGACCAGAGGTCAGAAGGAGAGATCGCATGAAGCGCATGGGCTTACCTTGTATTTGGTTAACGTGATAGTTGGACTGCTAAGCGCCTTGTGTGGCAGGAATTTGTTCCACACCGTGGTAGAAGACGTTTAAATTCGTTTTTATTGAATGACTTGGCGGCAACTTTGCGTGCGCTTGTCATCGGTTCAGACTAGGAAATGCTTATGTCTCAGATAAAATCGCTCTTTGCGACCCGCTTGTATCACGCCAAATTGTCTGAATTTGGCGATCCGATTGACCCGGCCGAGCTTGAGAATTCCTGCTTTGTGATCGCAGGCGATGACGAAGCCGGGCAGGATTGGTGTGAGAAAAACGGGTATCCCGGCTACACCTCTTACGCATCGCTGACCGATCTGCCCTGGCGGTTCCCTATCTTTGCCGATCTGGTAAAGGTGCTTGATGCCCATGTCGCCGCCTTTTCCGAGGATCTGCAGTTTGATCTGGGCGACAAGGCGCTGAAGGTTGAGGATATTTGGATCAACATTCTGCCTCCTGGCGGCATTCATACCGGACATATCCACCCGCATGCTGTCATCAGCGGCACCACCTATGTCGCGATGCCAGACGGGGCGAGCGCGCTGAAGCTGGAAGATCCGCGTTTGCCGATGATGATGGCCGCACCGTCGCGTTTGAAAGAGGTGCGAGACGAGCTGAAGACATTTGTTTACGTTGAGCCCAGCGTTGGAGACGTCCTGCTTTGGGAAAGCTGGCTGCGCCACGAAGTGCCGATGAATATGGCAGAAGAGGATGAACGTGTCTCGGTCAGTTTTAACTATGCGTGGACCTGACCGTATGTGGAGCACCGAGTTGACAGATTACCGCGAAATTCTCATGCTGCGTTGCGACATTACACAGCAACATACTTATCCATATTCAGATCACATTGCATTGTTCCAAAACACTTCAGGCACCTTTGCGGCCTCGCCAGGTATGGCCGCGGACAAGTAGCCCCGTTTCAAACCCAAAGGATGCCCCATGACACAGACCGTTTCACGCGCGCGCTATGATGACGTTTACAACGAACGCATCCTTGGCCGTGCCTTTGTCGAAGACAAAGCCTATTACGAACAATCGCGCGAACGCTATTGGCGCAGCCTTGTGCAGTTTGCCAAGCACCGGCCCGCTGATGGCGCGTCGCTTTTGGACATTGGCGGTGGGCAATTTGCGATCCTGACCCAGCAACTCTTCGGGTATCAGGCGACAGCGGCGGATGCGGTGAGTGATGCGGAGGCGGATATTCATGCGGCGGGGTTGGAGTTTCTGTTGCTCAATCTGATGGATGAGGACTACGACACCAGCCAGCAATTCGATGTGATTTCCATTCTTGAGGTCATCGAGCATATTCCCATCCCGCCCTATCTAATCCTGGGCAGGTTGGCGAAGATGCTGAAACCGGGTGGTGTCTTGTTTATGACGACGCCCAACGGGTTTCGGCTGCGAAATGTCCTTTACATGCTGGCCAACAAGCGTGTGTTGGATCATTTCCGCTATAACGACGACAATGAGCCGATGGGCCATATGCACGAATACACGCTGCCACAGCTGCTCTGGCAGGCGGAGCGCGCGGGGTTAGAGGTGCTGCTGGCCGAACAGACAATGTCCGGATGGAAAGGTGCGTCTAAAGGGGCGGCGGCGATGCGGGCGCTAACGTCGCCCGCGCAATTGGTGCCGCATTTGCGCGAGTCTTTGATTATGACGTTGAAGAAGCCGG
>JBCBDL010000162.1:0-6475 GCA_038529695.1 Pseudomonadota bacterium
TTTGGATCGGTGCTGCCGAAGAAGAGCCGGGATTGTTCGGCGGCATCACCACCGCCACCACCGGACGAACACGCCGCAAATGGTGTGGCCTTTGCTGATGACCAGACTGAAATCGAGGATTTGGCAGGCACCGATATCAAGGTGCAGTTGATCCAAACGCCGAACCGGACTGGACAGGATGTTGGCACCCTGACCGTGTCGGACAGCGTTCTGAACTTTATCGACGCAAACAATTTTACCGTTTCAATCGACGGACAAGAGGTCGAATTTGTCAATGGGCTAGCCGAAGGCCCCGATGGCCAGAGACTTTTTGGCAGTGTCATCAATGATGATTTCTCAGGTGAGGTGAGTATCCGCCAGATCAACGGCAACAGGTTCGGCGCATCCTTTGCCAGCGTCTTTGGCGCTGAAACCAACCCTCAGGAAATTGAGGCGCGCAGCGGTTCAGTGACGTATGAAACCCGACTGTCAGTCGAAGGGCGCGTTGACGGTGTCGGCAGCAATACGTCAGGAAGCCTATTTGCCGATATGACATTGGAGGCTGACTTCACATCCGCAACAATCAGCGGAAATGGCAATGGACAGCTCGTCTCCTCAGGTGGGACAACTGGCGGGGGACTTGAAGCCGCGATTGCAGCGCCACCGATTCCTATCGCGTTCGATGTCGCACCTGGTGCCATCGAGGGTAACGGTTTTGTTGCTGATCTGAATGTGACCGGCTGCGGCACAGAAGCGATCTGCAACGCCGACGCCGAAATCGGTGGCGTTTTCTTTGGACCGAACGCGGATGAAGTCGCGGGCCTTGCCACAATAGACCTGGATATCGTCGACGCCGACGGTGGCATCGTCACGTTTGAAGGAGGCGGTGCTTTCACCGACGCCCCTGTTGCCGAGCGACTGCGGTAACGCCGCAGATCAGACGCGCATCTTCAGCAAATTCTCAATCATATGGAACCAATCATGCATCTCAACCTCATCGCTTCTACTGCCATCGCCCTTGTCACACTCACCGCGTGTTCCTCCGGCGGCGGTGGGGGTGGTGCCGGTGGCGATGAGGTCCCTCAGTCACTTGATCTGTTCTTCGGCAGCACCGACCCGAACGTATCCCGCAGCGGGCTGGACTATGCCGACGGCACACAAGACCTCGATGATTTGGAGGGGCAGGCACATACTGTCCGCCTCATACGTCTGACGCGCGACGGTGCAACTGGCGAAGCTACCCAAAGTACGTCGGATGAGACGCTGATCATGACGCCGAACGGGAACGATGATGACTTCACGATAACGCTGGACGGCGAAACCATCGCGTTTGCGGATGGCGCGTCGGCACTTGGCGACGGAACCCCTATTTTCGGCGGCGCCGTCAGCCCTTTTACATCCTTGGACAATGTAGAAATCTTGAGCGTCTCCAACAGTGGCACGGCAGGGACGCAAGACGGCGAAATCACCCTCGCCATTTTAACAAGCGGCTTTGAAACGGCTCCAGATAACCTGACACAAATAGCTGGTTCTGTGTTTTACACGGGGGCAATTGCCGGCGTGACCGATACCACTGCAAACCTTCCAAGCTTTGGTGGCGAATTTCTGTTGGTCGCGGATTTCGCGAGCGGCATGATTGATGGCAATGCAACTTTGACAGGCGTTGAAACAACCATTGGTACAGGAGACCTTGATTTCGACATTGCCCAAACCGATATCACCGGCAACGGGTTTTCATCAGAATTGACCCTGACCGACTGCAGCTTTGCAGCATGCACTGGCAACGGCGACATTGGCGGCGTGTTTTATGGGACCTTCGCCTCGGAGGTGGCTGGCATCGCGACCGTTGATGTTACGGCGACAAACGACAACGGTCAGACGGATCAGGTCGGTGGCATCGCCGCCTTCGGGGGAACTGCAAGCCAGTAGGCAAACCAGAGCCACATGGCCGTGCGGTGCTGGCTGGACAACACAACATTGCAACAAAAATGACAACCATCACGCCTATTCATTTCCCCAACACCCCGTTAGGGTGCGCATCACGTCAAAGACCCAAGGGAGGACCCGATGCGCACCATGACCGCAGCAATAGGCATTCTTGCTGCCACCGCCGGGTTTGCCGAAAACAGAATTGATACCATCCGCCCTGATGCCCCCGAACTCGCCGCCTTTGGCGATCACAAGATCGGGGTCACCACGATGACATTCACAAACCCCGACCAGATTGATGTGGTCAATACCGATGAGACCGGCGAACCGCCCCTTTATGACCGGACGCTGACCGTTGAAATGTGGTACCCGGCGATTGACGATACAGTGCCGGGCGGCACCTACACGGCCATCCTGCGCGACGGGGTCACTACAGCCGAACTAGCAGGTCAGGCGGCGCGCAACGCCGCCCCCGACCGGTCCGAGACATTTCCATTGGTCATTATCTCACATGGCTATCCGGGCAATCGGTTCCTGTTATCACCGCTTGCCGAAAACCTCGCCTCAAAAGGCTATGTGGTGGCATCCATCGATCACCCTGACAGCACGTATGACGATCAAGGCGCATTTGGCTCCACCCTTGTCAACCGCCCATGGGACCAACGCTTTGTGATTGATAGCGTCACCGCGCTCGACGGTGATCTTGGCGCGATCATCCAGGACGACAACATCGCCATCATAGGCTATTCGATGGGTGGCTACGGCGCCTTGATCTACGCCGGCGCTGGGGTCACGCTGCTAAGCACAACTTACGAATGGGGCGCGCCGCAATCCCTGCTGGAACGCAACATGATGGGCACTGAAACCCATGCAAGCCTCGCTGATGACCGCGTCAAAGCCATCGTGGCCTTTGGTCCGTGGGGAAACAATACAGGCTTTTGGGATGCAGAAGGCTGGGCCGGGATTGGCACACCACTTATGTTGATCGCCGGCAGCATCGATGACGTGTCACAATACGAAGCGATGCGCGGCATCTTTGATGACACGATGAACACAACCCGGCATTTGCTGACATTCGACAACGCCAACCACAATGCCGGTGCCCCCATGCCTGCCCCCGCCGAAAGCTATGCTTTTTCCGAAACGCTCGGCTACGCGCCCTTCGATCACTATGCCGATCCGGTCTGGGACAATGTCCGGATGAACAATATCAGCCAGCATTTCATTACTGCCTATCTTGACCTGCACCTTAAACAGGACGAGGTGAAGGCGCGGTTCCTCGATCTGACGCCGGTTGCAACAGATGGTGTCTGGGCGGTCGATGAAAATGGCGAAGAAACGGGCGAGCACAGCTACTGGACCGGCTTTCCCAACCGCACCGCCGCAGGTTTGCGGTTTGAAACCAAGCTGGCCGGGGAATAACAGCGCACGGCAGGCCGAACGGACGTGCCGGGTCGCGGCCGTAGACTGTGTTGGCCGCTGCAATGGGATTGCAAAGCAAAAAAGGCGCGCGCTGCATCCGCCGCCCGATTTGACGTGACCATCGCCGCAACCACGTCTTGGCAATGGGTCACACAGGCAAATTACGCAGTATGTCCCAAACAACACAGCGGTGATCATTGACTGCCTTATCCTGACCACAGATCGGTATCAAGGAGTCTTCAAAATGAGCGTTCCGGCCACAAACATACCTGGCGCAACAGGATTGATCCCAAACCAGCCCGCTGAGCGGGTCGCGCCTAACAATGGAGATGAGGGTCGGTTAGGTGCTGGCCTAAAAATCGCGAGCGCCGATAATGGCCGACCTCCGCCTCCGCCAAAGATGTTGCGCACAGACGTAAAGGTTGGATCGGATAAGCAGCCGGACAGCGATCTTTCAGTTCTCAAAGGCCCTAATGCGCATCAACGGGATGCAAATCTGCCAGCTCGACTGGAAATTGATAGCCACCGCTCCGACGATACTGTCCATGTTAGAAATGCTTCGGGCTTTGATAGGGCGTCGTTTGCATCAGGGCATGACTCTGTGCGCTTAAGTGAAAGATACAGTACCAATCTGTTACAAGTTGACGAAAGTCATCGCAGCTTGGCGGGAGGGATAGACGACACTGCTGACCTCGCTCAGCTAAAAGAGGACCACGCCGAACTCGCTGCAAAGCTCAAAACCGCGCACGACAAACAAGCAGATTACATCAACCAGCGTTATGAATACAATCAGAAGACAAGGTCCGATAACGCAAAGGAAAACCACGGGCCGATTAAGTCACCACTGGACCTGATCAAAAGAATTGCAGGTAGTTTCAGTAGTGCCGCGAAAGTAGTTTCGTCCTTTGTAAAGGACCCGGCGGCAAGTTTCAGACCAACACCAGAACCGATTAAGCCGCCAGCACTTCCGCGGCTGGATGATGGGACAATGGTTACCGTTGCGTACGCGGTCGAGCTTGAAGAACAGGTCGCGCAGCTGGAAGACATCATAAGTCGGCGAGAGGCGGAGCTGGAAGAGGCGAAACCCGTGAAGATGACCCATGATGATATCATCAAAGAGCTAGCGGCGGCCCCGTATTATCGTGACCTTAGCCCGGAACAACAGGAACAGTGGGACGCCGAGCGGGAAGAGTGGGACGCAAAGAGGGAAGCGCAGCGCACGGTCCCACCGGAAGACACCCGAATGTAAACAGGCCATGACGCCCGCGTATGGCCACTGCCGCCAACGCCGGGCGAACAAGAGTAATGCCTGTGCAAGCATGACGGTACAAAGGAAGCAAAGCGCGCCGCACCCCATCGTGCGGCCGCTTCGCAAAAAGATGTCTTGTACTATCTCCGCTTGCGCGTAAACACCATCTTCTGGTCCAGCAAATCCTCGCGCGCGCCCATCCAGGCATAGGCGAGCAATGCCGGCTCATTGATCCCAACGGTGATCCGGTGCAGATGCTCCGGCGGATTGAAAATCATCGATCCGGGCACATAGACCCCTTGATGGTTCTCGGACACCGCCCCCGACAGGCAGACATAGCTTTCGGTAATCCCCTGATGCGCATGGGCGGGATAGGTACATCCGGGTGCAAATAGGACAATCCCAAGAATGATTTCTTCGCTCACCACGGGGCCACCCGGCCCTGTGACTTCTGCATACGCATAGCTGTCAACCAGCCCCTTCGGCACCTTCTCATACCCATATTGCCAGGACAAATGCGGCATGACCGATTCCAGTGCGCGCACCATCGCGCCCATCCGGTCCCCCCGCCCCTCATCCAGCGCGCGCTTCAAATGTGCCGTCACCGGTTTCGTCGCAGGCGGTTGAGTCCGGATCGCCGGGTTTGCCTTCAACACCCGGCTGATCGCCTCGCGCACACTCCGCTGATGCCCGCGAATGCGGCTCGATCCACCCGAGGGCAGATACCGATACAACTCGTAATATTCCTGCAGCAGATAGCGCCAATCCGGCAGGTCGCGCAGGCAGGGCTCCGGGGCATCAACAAGGTTCTGCATCACATCTCATCCATGGGTCGCCCGTCTGGTCGCACACCCGCCTTGCACTGCCAAGAGGGCATCTTGCCATCCCGCCTCACCGCGCCACGTTCGCCTGAATTTCAGGCAAATCCCGCGCGCTTTCGCATCAATGCCCCGCAGAACCAGCCTTCCCCCGCCCTCCCCGCTCTGGCATACTCGCCGCCAAACCATAAGAAATGAGCAGCCATGGCCGATGATCTTCTCTCCGGGGGTGCCCCCGACGACTACAACGCCGACAGTATCGAAGTGCTGGAGGGGTTGGAGCCTGTGCGCAAACGCCCCGGCATGTATATCGGCGGCACCGATGAACGCGCGCTGCATCACCTCGTGGCCGAGGTGCTGGACAATTCCATGGACGAGGCTGTCGCGGGCCACGCCAACCGGATCGAGGTTGACCTGCACGCCGACTATTCCATCACCATCAAGGATAACGGGCGCGGCATCCCCATCGACCCGCACCCCAAATTCCCCGACAAATCCGCATTAGAGGTCATCCTCTGCACGCTCCACGCCGGCGGCAAGTTCAGCGGCAAGGCCTATCAGACCTCCGGCGGTCTGCACGGGGTCGGCGCGTCGGTCGTCAACGCACTGTCGGACTCCATGATCGTCCAGGTCGCGCGGAACAAGGAACTCTACGAACAACGCTTCTCGCGCGGCATTCCCCTGGGCCCCGCCAAGAAAATCGGCCAGGCCCCCAATCGGCGCGGCACGACAACCACTTTCCACGCAGATGAAGAGATCTTCGGCCACCACCGGTTCAAACCCGCCCGCCTCTTCAAATCCATCCGGTCCAAGGCCTACCTGTTCTCCGGCGTCGAAATCCGCTGGAAATCCGAAATCGACGACGGCGAAACCCCGCTTGAGGCAACCTTCCACTTCCCCGGCGGCCTCTCCGACTACCTCAAGGAAACGCTTGGAACAGCGACCACCTACGCCGACAAACCCTTCTCCGGCACCGTCGATTTTCAGGAGAAATTCGGCGAACCGGGCAAGGTCGAATGGGCGATCAACTGGACGCCCGTGCGCGACGGCTTCATCCAGTCCTACTGCAACACCGTGC
>JBCBDL010000163.1:0-6325 GCA_038529695.1 Pseudomonadota bacterium
GCCATGGCCGAGGCACCGGGGCGCGTTGTCGGATACGAGGCGAATGGGGGGTTCCTATTGGGCTTTGAAGCCAAAGGACCAGCCGGACCGCTCGCGCCACTGATGACGCGTGACGCCGTTTTGCCGATTATCGCGACGCTTGTTGCGGCAGGTGATGGTGGACTTGCCGCGCGTGTTGAGGCTGAGCCTGCGCGCTTTACGGCTGCGGATCGTTTGCAAGAGGTGCCTTTGGCTGCGGCACAGCGCTTTGTTCAGTCGTTGCTGGATGATGCAGAAAACAGGGCCGCGTTCTTAACTGATCTAGGCAGCAGTGAATGCGACCTGAACCTCACCGATGGTGTTCGGATAACACTGGTTGACGGTCGCATCGTTCATATACGCCCATCCGGCAATGCCCCAGAGCTACGACTTTATGTCGAAGCCGACAGTACAACAGCGGCAGACGCAACCCTCAAAGAGGGCCTGCGCTACATGGCAGCACAACTCCGCGCCAAAATTTAGCGGGCTGTTTTATGGAAATTCGGCTAAATTTTTCAGTTTTGTGACAAAGCGCACAGAACACTCGGCGGATTTTCGCTAATTCTGTTTTCAGGGGCTAAGTTTTAATAGTTTGTTTTTGAGTACCCAACTCCTCGTGCGACAGCACGGGGAGTTTTTTCTTGGCGGCAGCTAAAACTATTATCAGCCCTCGGTTTGATACCCATTTGGATTAGCGGACTGCCATGCCCATGTGCTTGACGTCATGTCGTCCAATGTATGTGTGGCCTGCCACCCCATCTCGGCCTCGGCGCGGCTCGCATCCGCCTGCATCGCAGCAATGTCGCCGGCGCGTCGACCGGCCAACTTGGTCGGTATGGCCCTCCCACTGGCCCGTTCAAATGCAGCTACCATATCGCGCACGCTGTAGCTTTCGCCTGTGCCGATATTGAATGGGCGGGCACCAACATGCGCATCGGCGTAGTCCAACGCCGCAACATGCGCACGCGCCAGATCGACAACGTGGATGTAGTCACGTTTGCCCGTACCATCGGGCGTCTCATAATCATCCCCGAACACCGTTAGTGCGTCGCGTTTACCCACCGCAACCTGCGCAATAAACGGCATCAAGTTGTTCGGAACATCTTTGGGGTCCTCTCCCAGCCGGGTTGAGGCATGGGCACCAACAGGGTTGAAGTAGCGCAAAAGCACGGCAGATGTGCCAGGTTGCGCCTCAGTCCAGGCCGTCAGCATGCCTTCGGCGATCAGTTTTGTCCGCCCATAGACAGAAGTAGGGTTGGTTGGGTGCGCTTCATCATATGGCAAATAGACCGGGTCGCCGTAAACGGTTGCAGAGGACGAGAAGATGATCTTTTTGCAGCCAATCCGATCCATCGCGTGCAACAGGGCAAGCGTACCGGCCACGTTCACATCATAATAAAGCAACGGCTTTTCAGTGCTTTCGCCAACCGCCTTGAGCCCCGCAAAATGGATAACGGCATCCGGTTGAAAGGTCTGCATCACAGCGTCCAGCGTTGCGGGATCGCGCACGTCACCGGTGTAATCAGCGACCTGACCGTTCGACAGCGCCCGCACGCGTGTCAGGACCTCTGGCGATGCATTGGAGTAATTGTCCAACACAGCAACCTGATGCCCCTGCGCCATCAGTTCAAGCAGGGTATGGCTCCCGATATAGCCGGCACCGCCAGTGACAAGTACGCGCATTCGACAAACCCCTACAGTCAACGCTTTTGAAGAGCCGCACCCGTGATGGCAATGGCACTGGCGCGCAACAAAACGCTAGAGGATAAAATCACTCGCGCCCAGACCTGTAACACCGGCGATGACAATCTCCATGTCGTCAATATCATCCCCGTTGACATCGATCCCGACAATCGTGTCGCCACCGCTTGTGGTCAGCGTAACATCATCGGCAAGGCTCAGACCATTGATCAGGCTGAGGTCGATGTCATCAACGCCAACCTCGAAGTCCTGTATTGTGTCGCTATTGCCGGCACCCGCCCTGCTATCACTGACAGATTCAAAGATGAAATCGTCCGCCCCGCTGCCGCCGGTCAAGGTATCTGCGCCCAGTCCCCCGGTGATACGGTCGTTATTCGCCCCACCGTCGATCGTGTCGTCCCCGCGTCCGCCAAACAGCGCATCATTGCCGCCATTGCCGTTTATCGTGTCGTCACCACTGCCACCGAATATGGTGTCAAAACCTGTACCGCCTGTAATCATGTCATTGCCGGAACCGCCGTAGATCGTATTGGTCCCGCTGGCCGTCTCAATTTCATCGCCGCCGGAATTGCCGTCAGCCGTGTCATTGCCCGAACCAAGATCAATATCGTCATCGCCCGTGCCGCCAGAGGCATCATCGTTACCGCTGCCGCCATCGATATTGTCGCCACCAGCGCCGCCCATGAAGGTATCGTTCCCGCCATTTCCGGTCAGGCTGTTGGCCACATCATTACCGATCAGTGTGTCATTCCCCGATCCGCCAATTGCGTTCTCGATGATAGCGCCATTGGCGATAGTGTAGCCGCCAGACACATTGGACGCGCTGGATACGAAACCGCCGCCACCCGGCCCATATTGCAGCGTCGCCTCGCGCAGGTCGATGACTGTATCGGCCGTGCCGTTATACCGAATTGTATCGTTGCCACCAGCATCCCAAATCGCTTCCCATGCCGCGCCATCGCTGTTGGTGTTGTCGAGTTCATAAATATCGTCGCCAGTCGCATGCGACATGTTCGCGCCATATATCTGCTGCAGCGCCGCAATATCCAATGCCATAGGGCCAGCCTCAGACCCGCGATCAAAGTTTGGCGTCCCGAAATTGCCGGAATTGTAGGACATCGTCGTGTAGACGCCCTGGTTCAGGTTGTTGTTTCCAAAACTTCCAAACGCCGATGTGACACCATCCAGCACATTCGGGCCGTCATGCGGATGCGCCAGCCCCAGCCCATGCAAAAGTTCATGCACAATCGTTGTGTAGCCGGTGCCGCCATCGCGCAGACCATCTTCAGTCCAGCCAAAACCATCAGAGTTGAAAACGCCGACGCTTTGTCCGGTAAAGTTGGGAAGATAGAAATATCCCAACTCACCGCTGCTAGAGAATGGGTCATCACTTTTGACAAGCTGAAAATCTGCGCTCGGATCGGCTGTAATCGTGAAAGTCACGTTGATGACTGCAGCGATAGAAGCCAATGCGGCTTCGACGCGCTCACGTTCATAATCAGACCAACCTTCAGATATGGTGTTATCGAAACCTGACACTGAATCTTGGCCGAAACCAACAAAGTGTACCGAAATATTCGTGTCAGTGCGCTCCCTGCCAGAAAACAGCGAATCTACTGGGCTACCGGCAGGCATTCCCGAAACCGCTGCTGCTTGGTCAGAGAATGCTTGGCATAATTCACACACGGTCGTTTCACTCCTCAGGCACACTTCTTGTGCCGATCATCAATCGCACAACTATGGCAAAATTCAGCAGAAACCACGGTATTGTTGCTGCAAGCCACAAAATGTCTTGGTCAGATGCCAACCCCTCCGCTGTCAGTCCCGCGCATAGATATCCTCGTAACGAACGATGTCATCTTCACCCAGGTAGCTGCCTGTCTGCACCTCAATCAGAACCATCGGCAATTTACCGGGGTTTTCCATTCGGTGTTTCGCGCCGAGCGGAATGTAAATTGACTGGTTTTCAGTGACCAGTTTGACATCATCATCAACCGTGACCTTTGCAGTGCCTTGCACAACGATCCAGTGTTCGGCGCGGTGGACATGCGATTGCAACGACAGCGCGGCGCCGGCATTCACCACGATCCGTTTCACCTGGAACCTGTCGCCAATGACAAGGCTCTCAAACCAGCCCCAGGGGCGGTGATCCTTTGGGAAATTCTCGGCCTGGACGGCGTCCACTGACTTCAATTGCGCAACCGCCTGTTTGACTTCTTGTGTATGGTCTTTGTGGCTTATCAAGACCGCGTCGGGCATGGCGACGGCCACGATATCATCCAGGCCGATCCCAACGACATGTTGGCCTTCCACCTCAGACCGCAACAACGTATTCTTGCAGGAAATTGCCGTCGTCTCAGCGGTTTGTGCCATACCGTTAGTCTGAGTTTCGCGCCAAACGGCGGCCCAGTCCCCCAAATCTGACCAGCGCCCCGAGAAAGGTACAACCGAAAGGTTGGATGCCTTTTCCATCACGGCATAATCAACCGAGATTGCAGGCGCCTCTGCCCAGGGCCCGTCGGCCAAACGCAAGAAGCCAAGGTCTGCCTTGGCATTCGAAACCGCGGCTGTCACCGCCTTGACCATGTCGGGGGCTGACGCCTCGAAAGCGGCGAGGATGCTTTTGACCGAGAACAAGAAGATTCCCGCATTCCAAAGATAGCGGCCAGCATCCAGCATCTGCGCTGCGCGGGCGGCATCCGGTTTTTCAACAAAGCTGATAAGCGGAATCGGTCGTGGCTCTTTTGTCGGCGCGGCATCCAATTCGAGATAACCATAACCGGTCTCCGGCCGGTCTGGCGTGATCCCGAATGTCACCAATTGCCCCTCACGCGCGGCAGGGACCGCAGCCTCGACCGTTGCGGCAAAAAGCACATTGTCGGGGATTACATGATCAGACGGGGCGACAAGCATTAAACCGTCCGGATCGGTGGTCCGCAGGTGCAACGCCGCGGCCAGAATTGCTGGCGCCGTATCGCGCCCTGACGGTTCGATCAGCACGGCAGCCGGATCGACGCCAGCCTCTTGCAATTGCTGAACCGCGATAAATCGAAATTCATTGGCTGTTACGATGACAGGGGCCTGAAATAGTGGGCCCTGGACCCGTTTTGCACTGGTCTGGAACAGGCTTTCCGATCCCATGAGCGGCGAAAACTGCTTTGGATAGCTTTTGCGCGACAACGGCCAAAGCCGGGTGCCAGACCCGCCGCACAAAATAACCGGAGTGATCATTGCTATCCTCTTAACTGGCGCGCAGCGTGCCGCCTAATTGGCATTGTTCAATATACCAGTCATAGGTCGCGCTGATCCCTGCACGCAAGTCGATTTTGGGTGACCACCCAAGCTGTTGCATCTTGCTGACATCCAGCAATTTTCGCGATGTCCCATCGGGTTTTGTGCGATCAAAGCGTATTTCGCCAGTAAAGCCCGTCACCCCCGCAACCATCTGCGCAAGGTCCCTAATAGTGATGTCCTGCCCAAAACCAACATTCAGATGGCTTTGCATTGGAGTGGTACAGTTCCGATAGTCCACCCGCGGCAGTGCAAGTACAAACAATGCAGCATTGGCCATATCATCAACATGCAGAAACTCGCGCATCGGGGCACCACTGCCCCAGATGGTCACGTGGCCCGCGCCCGTTGCGACCGCATTGTGAAATCGTCCGATAAGCGCCGGAAGGACATGCGCGTTTTCGGGGTGAAAGTTGTCGCCCGGCCCATATAAATTGGTCGGCATGATTGACCGATAGTCCGTCCCATATTGACGGTTACAGCTTTCACACAGTTTGATCGCTGCAATTTTGGCGATCGCGTATGGTTCATTCGTAGGTTCAAGCGCGCCGGTCAGCAGCGCGCTCTCGACAATTGGTTGCGCTGCGTCACGCGGATAGATGCAGGATGAACCGAGTTGTAGCAGCTTCTCAACACCCGCCATTTGCGCAGCAGTGATCACATTGGTCGCAATCATCAGGTTTTCGGCGATAAACGTGGCCGGATATGTCTTATTCGCCATGATCCCACCGACCTTTGCAGCGGCAAGGATCACGGCATCGGGCCGTTCCTTGTGCATAAACGCTTGTACCGCCGACTGATCGGTTAGGTCCAAGCGCTGGCGCGTGGCCGTGATGACGTCATGTGTTCCATCGGCCAATAGTTGGCGCAAGATCGCGCTGCCGACCATACCGGTATGCCCTGCCAAATATATGCGCATATTCTAAGCCTCGACCGAGATGGGCAGGCTCATACCGTGTTCTTTCAGCAGTGCTTGCCTATGCGCCGCTTTCAGGTCTTCGGCCACCATCTCTGCGCACATCTCTTCTGCGCTGATCTGCGGTGTCCAACCCAATTCAGCCTTGGCCCTGGCCGGATCCCCCAGCAAGGTTTCGACCTCTGCAGGGCGGAAATAGCGCGGATCGACCCGCATCACCACGTCGCCCGGCTTCACGGCTGGGGCGCGGTTGTTGCTGACCGCAGCGACGGTTGCGATTTCATCCACGCCGTGGCCCGTAAACTCCAGCGTCATCCCCAGCTCGGCCGCCGTCCAGATGATGAAATCCTGTACGGAGTGCTGCGTCCCGGTGGCGATCACGTAGTCGCGGGGCGTGTC
>JBCBDL010000164.1:0-6307 GCA_038529695.1 Pseudomonadota bacterium
CAACAAGTGTCAGCCGCGTCTGGTTGGTCCAGTCGATATCGCGCGAAATGATGATATTCCCAGCATCAGTGCCACCCGAATTCGTATTCAGCTCTACGTTAGTTGTTGCGAGGTCCGCCTCCAGCGTTGCCTCTTCTGCGGCCGTATCGATAATGATATCGGTCGGGTCCAGCAGGAGTGTTCCGGTCTCGCCAAACGCTGCCGTCGTATCGGTCCGCCCGGTATAGCGTAGCTCTTGCGCGCTTGAGACTTCGACAAAGCCACCATCTCCGCTGGCATCACCACCACGTGCCGAAATCCTGCCTGCGAAGTCGGTCATGATATCCGACCAGACGACAATCCGCCCCCCATCGCCATCGCCAAGCCCATCGGCGGTCAGCGTGCTGGCGGCATCGGCAGTTACGGTGTCGGCACGGAGCAGCTCCCCTGCGCCCGCAAAATCTCCACCTATCCTGATCCGGCCGCCGCCGTCTGCGCCGCTTGCGTTAATCTCGGCTCCTGACAGCGCAATATCCCTGCCAGTGATCGTCACATCACCGCCCCTGGCTTGCGGACGGATCGACGTTTCGACTGCTGTGACAATCTCCGCACGCGTATCGACGCGGCCAGACACGTGAACCTGTCCGCCCTGTCCGCCGCCAAGAATAATGGTACCACCGCGTTGTTGAACTGAAGTCGCCTCTGCCACGCCGCTGAGATTAACGGCCTGGCGCACAGCCTCGCGCGCTGTTGCGGCCTTCATTTCGATGCGGCCACCCTCTGCAGCGACAGAGCCGGAATGCTCAATCAGCGCCTGCCCCTCGGCGCTGATCGCATCCGTGGGCACGGCCACTTGCAAAAACCCGTCACCCGATAGATCAAGCGTAATCCGCTCACCCGAACCGAAGGCGACGCGACCCATCGGCACCGAGATCGTGCCGGAATTGTCGACTTGCCCGCCCAGCAATGCCGCATAGCCGCCACGCCCGACCGTAATGGCCCCAGCGTTTTCGACTGTCGCGGATTGCCCGTTGCCTTCAAAACGCAAACGACCGTTCTGGAAATCCTCGTTCGTGATATTGAGTGTTGAGGCGACAAAGCCACCACCGGCTTGAATGTCGCCATCAGCCCCAATGAAAATCCCGTTCGGGTTGACGACAAAGACCGATCCATTGGCCGTGATCTGGCCGTGAATGTCCGACCCCGTCGATCCCGTCACACGGTTGAGCGTCGCGCTTGAACTGCTTGGCTGATCAAACTGGAGTTGCGCACCAGAGCCGACATTGAAACTGTCCCAGTTGATGACCGCATTATTCGTCGTTTGCGTGATTGTCATTTGGGTTGCGGTGGGCGAGGTGATCTGCGCCTGCCCAGCCACCACATCACCGCCCGCTGGCAGATCCTGCGCCATTAACGCAAGCGGTGATACGCATGATGCGAGTAACGCGAGTAATCCGGCACGTCGGCTGCAGTTAGAATCTGAGGCTGGCAGAGACGCTAAGCCGGTTCTGGTTTCCATCGTTTTCACTAAACCCTCTCCCAAATTCAATTCTCATATTATCGGCACGAAATGGGGTATCCCCAAGAACGAAGTAATCAAAACCAATTCCAATTGAGGCCGCGCTATCGTCGCTATCTTCCAACGCTGTCGGATCATTCAGGCGCAATGCCCCCACCGCCGCAAAAATGTACGGCGCGATCACAAAGGGTTCACCGTTCAATTGGCCATCAAAACCTCGGCTGAACTCACCGCGTAGGGTTGCACCGCTATCGCCGCGCAGTGAACCGCTATCAAAGGTCGACAAATCGCCCGCGCCAACCGCACTGAATTGTTCGGAAGCCACCACCGTATCACCAAATGATGTCTGAGCCCGCGCGTTCAATGACATTGCATACGCGTTCTCGAATGCGCGTTGAAATCGGTACGAACCACTCAGCGTAGTGAAAACAGGCTTGGCCGCCGCCCGCGATAAGGGCAGCTCGGCCGTGCCCTCGCGTGCATCAAGTATATCCAGCCCCCGCGACACCGTCAGGCTCGCCTCGGAGGTGGCGGTGTCGCTATGCTGGTAACTGCCATTCGCAGCGATGCGCAGGACGTTGATGTCATCCTGGTACACAGGTGTTGTTTCGCCTGCCAATTCAATATCCTGCTCATCAGTTTGATGCTCGAACGCAATTTGGGCATTCAGGTTGATGCTGCGAGACCGGACCCACGGATAGATCAGCCGGAGCGACTCGCGACCGAAGGACGAACTGGTCGGTGCAATATCATCCTCGGGGTTGGTTACGCTGCGCGTTACTTCCAGATTGGCAGTCAGACCCGACCGGCCCACCGGAAAGATCGCACCAAATGCGCCGACACGATAGAACGGGGTGTCCGTCAAACCCCTTTGCGGCGTCGCTGAAACACGGAGATAAAGCGTCTCGCCAAAGCCCAAGGCCGAATTCACCTCGGTGCCAAAGTTCAACGTCGGCTCACCCAGAGCCTTATCCGGAAAGTTATCGTACGAAAAAAAGCTGGTGACGCGCTGATACTGCACATCAAGTGCGAGCACAGTGCCGCCCTGCGTCTCACCGGTTGCCAGCGCCGTGTTAAGGGCAACGCCAGAGACATCGCCCGCAAGCAAGAGCTGCCGCTCGAGCTCAGCCAAAGTCACACCCGGTCTGCCAACCAACGGCTCTACAAGACGCCCCACCCGTGTGCGCACTTCCTCCGGAACAGCGGCATCGTCTACGGTTTCGACGAACCCATTCACAACGTCAACACGCAGCGTACCACCATCCCTCAGTGCTTGTTGGGGCAACACAACGCGCGTCAAAACAAGCCCTGCGTTGACATAGGCCTCTTCCAACGCGGCCGTGGCTTCAAACAGCTCCGATACCGGGATTTGCTGGCCGGTCAACCTATCCTGCAACGCGGCATTTGCCTCGGCCAGTTCGGGCCGCGCACCAGAAATCTGCACCGCGGACAACGTAATGCCGATACGTTCAGCGCCTGGAGGGGCTTGTGTGCCCGGCTCGCCACTAAAAACGATGGCGCCAGTCAGCGTCTGCAATTGCGGGCGAAAACTGTCTGGTGTGATCTCGCTCGCCGTTTGTGCAACGGCCTGCTGCGACAAAAGCAGCGATGCAAATGCAAACCGCAAAACAAAGGGTGAACGACCACGCAGGATGCCCATCTAAAACAGCCAATCAAAAGATTAACAATATATGAACAGGTTAGCGCAAAACCTGCTAATGGATCAAGCGCGAGAACATCGATCATTATGCAGGTTTTCCTGACCTGCACTGGCCCGTATGCCACGCGAGATCGGCGCATCAGGTGGGTCACGCGTATACATTTCCGCAGTGATTGGATTTGCGAAATTGTGACAATGCTCTTAGGCTTTTGCTTATTGACGCCAATTCTTGCGATATGAGGGACACCATGTTGGCCACTGAAACCACTGGCGGAGTCATCATCGGATTGTTCATGGGGCTACAAGATGGCCAGCCGATTGTCGTATTTGCCGGAAACCCCTCGGACAAGGCGATCCCTGCCCGCACCCTGGTCAGCCTGCCGGCCTCCTCCATAGGATGCGAGGTTGCATTATTGTTCGAAGACGACGCGCGGGACAAACCGCTCATCATTGGTCGCGTCCTTGCGCCTGCGCCGAAAACCGATGCCCCGACCGTGATCCGTGATGGCGAGGCGGTCAAAGTGACAGCGGATGAACGGATCGAACTGCGGGTCGGCAAAGCGTCGATCGTTATGGAGAAGGACGGACATATCACGATCCGGGGGACCTATCTGGTCAGCCAGGCCTCAGCCAGTAATCGCATCCGTGGTGGATCGATCAATCTGAACTGAATGTCCGCCCCTGTCCTTGAAAACATCGTGCGGCAACATGCCGAACAGGCCGCGTTTTTGTGGACGGTCTACGACCGCGCCTTGCTCTACCCTGACGAAAACCCCGATATGGACGCTGACCGGCTTGCCCGGGTGGTCGAACGGCTAGAGGCACATCTGGATGGGTTGCGGGTTGCGGGGCCGGACGGAATACGCATCGCCGAAGAACGACTTGCCGAGTATCGCGAGCCGGGGGAACTGTTTGTGGTGCGGATGCTGCAGCCCGGGGCAGAGGGGATGACCGTAGAAAGGTTGGATTTGGAGAAGGTGCGGGGCTATATTTCGCAAGCCTTATAGTGGGGTGAAATCGAGCGGCACACGCCTCACAAGGCTCTCAACGGACGGCGAGATGTGAAGCTGTATCCAGTTTGTTCCGTCAAACATGTACACCTCGGCACCAACAACAGTACACATCACTTGGTTGGTTGAATTCAACTTGAACGCACCCTCTGTCTCAAATTTCTCAATTAGTTCATCGCCTTTACGAACATATATTCCAAAATCGTCATCCCCCCAATATTCGATGCCCTGAAATACGGTGATAGCCTGAATGCCCCCGTCAGCCTGTCCGACGCGAAGCGCTTCGTCGTTTTGCAAAACAATGCCAGTCCCATCATTCACACCAAGCAATAGGGCACCGTCGTCCTTACCATAGACAGCCTCGAATTCATCGTTGCTGCCAGGATCGATTGCTGTCAGCCGCTGTCCATCCCAGCGCACAAGGGCGCCCCCAGTCCCGCAGATATAACCCTTATCTTTAGCGATGAAATGCCCATCAAGCATTTCGTCATCTAATGGATTTGCAAGTTGTTCAGCGTTGCCAGCGTCAAATGAAAAGACAGAGCCATCCTCCCCGAACAGGAACAGATCTTGCGCGTCTGACTTCGCAAAACCACGCAGGAATAGTTGCGTTACCGGATCATAGAATTGTTCATTGCCGTTCGAAATATGATGGATGTAACCGCCACTCACGAGAAGCCAATGATCGTCAGCACTGTGCGCGACGTAGTCAAGCGCGCCAAAATCAATCGACTGAATCATTGTGGCAACCGGGATTTTTTTGGTCAGATCAGCGCGCAGCAATAACGATGCTTGCTGATCAGATTCCTCACTCGCCATATCAAGATAAAGAAAGACCTCATCCATTGAAAAAGCCCAGGCACTTGTTACTTCGCACCAGCAATCGTTGGCCGAGAATATCGCTTCAATCGTCTCCATTTGCGTTCCTCGCTAGCAGCCGTGGCATTTCTTGCTCTTTGGCGCGCGGCAGATTCCCTTGGTGCATATCTTCTTTTTCTTCGCCGCCGCCACCTTCTTGCGCGCTTGCGCTGGCGTGTCATCTTTTGTCACGCCCGCCACATAAGTCAGGTTTATCAGTTCCAAGCATTCTGACACCTGCTTTTGTTTTTTTGTCTTTTTCTTTGCCTTGCTCTTTGTCTTTGGGTGTTCCTCAACTGTCGCGTCGGCAGATTTCTTTGCCAGTGCTCCAACCGTCGGCACCTTGCATTTTTCCGCGCATTTAATTTTCGAACCCGACTTGCAACCCGTACGTCCCTTATCCAGGAAATCATCGATCTTCTTGGTCTTGTTATAGTGCGGCATTCCCTTGATCGAAGGCTCTTTCTTTTTCTTCTTCATTCTTTTGGCCTCCATGCAGATACATGGGGCCTTCTTCTGATCGTAGTTCGGGAAATTGGTACAAGCTTTGTTCGACTTGCGTGTATGCATCAAGGCTGATGCACGGGCCGTATGTTCGGATTGCTTACCCGTCTTTGAATAATTACACGGGCTTTTTCCATGGGGGTGCCCTTCAAGATCTTGATAGACCTTTTCACAATTGCCACCAGCTTTTGAAAGTTTCGCAATATGGACCCAAGGCGGCGTATTCCCCGCGGGTGAGGCGTGATTATTCGTCGCCATATCCGTATTTCGAATTACCGGCTCGCCATCGAACTTCACATCGTTTGACCAGGAATTGAACTGCTCTTTCCCGGTATTCTTTGACGTGACGATCCCCTTCTTCGCCGCACTCCCCGCCTCGGTTCCCGTGGTCTTCGTCAGGTGGCTCTTGTTTTTGATATTGACCGTTTTCCCGCCGATCTTGACTGTTCCCGTGCCTTTGTCGGTGTCGCCAGCCATTCCAAAGCTCGGATAGGGTATCGGGACGCCGGTGGGCGTTGGCGGAGCCTCGGGTGGCGTGAAGCAGGTATCGGGCATCGCGGCGATGGTTTTGGCATCAACCGCCTTGCCAGAAATCTCCAACCCGTTGGCGAAAACACCCATCTATGCAGCCTCTCGTGTGTGAAAGACCGCAGCACCGCAGGCGCCTGCATCCGATGATGCCTCGATCAGAACCGGGCTGCCGGGGGTGTTTTCGCCAACGGGTTGGAGATTTCTGGCAAGGCGGTTGATGCCAAAACCATCGCCGCGATGCCCGAT
>JBCBDL010000165.1:0-6266 GCA_038529695.1 Pseudomonadota bacterium
ACCTGGTTCATCACACCCCAGCCCCACATCAGGACATAATCCGGACGCTCGCGCCGGATCTGCAACCATTGCGATTTCTGTTCCTGCCCGGGATGGTCCACGGCCAGCTGGCTCAGCTCAAACCCATGCATGTCTGAAAGCGCTTCCAAAGTGCGGATCGGCTCCTTGCCATAGGCAGAATTGTGATAGACCAGCGCGATTTTCTTGCCGCCCAGATCACCACCGTTCTCCTCCAGCAGGTAGTTCACAGCAACCGATGCCGCATCCCAGTAATTCGCAGGGTAATTGAAGACCCAGTTGAACACTTCCCCATTCGCGGCCGAGGTCCGGCCATAGCCCATCGTGTGGATCGGGATCTGATCCGCCGTTGCCTTGGGGATGATCTGATAGGTGATACCAGTCGAGAGCGGCTGATAAATCAACGCGCCTTCACCCTTTGTACTTTCGTAGCATTCCACACCTTTCTCGGTGTTATAGCCCGTCTCGCATTCCAGCACTCGCGCCGGCATACCACCAATGCCGCCATCACGAGCATTCAGCAGGGCGAAATAGTCCTGATACCCGTCAGAAAACGGAGTCCCGCCCGCCGCGTAAGGCCCGGTGCGATAACTCAGGTCAGGGATGACAAGATCTGCCATCACGGGGCCAGCAGCCACCGCCGCGCCCAGGGCCATTGCGGCCAGTGTCTTTCTTTTCATCGGTTTTTTCCTCCCATAGGTTTTATCCGAAATGTGGTCGGGGCTTTGCCCCGTTCTTGGTCTTAATAGGGGAACGGCCACAGCCGTAATTTCTCTTTTGCGAGCCGCCAAAGCTGCGCCAGCCCATGCGGTTCCTTGATCAGGAAAAACATGATCAGCGCGCCAATGATCACCAGTTGGAAATGCGCCACAAGGTCCGTGGGCCAGCCCAGCCAGTCGACCCCGATCACCTTAAGCGCGACAGGCAGCAGAACAAGGAACGCGGCCCCGGCGAAGCTGCCGAAGATGCTGCCAAGCCCGCCAATGATGATCATAAAGAGCACAAGGAAAGATTTCTGGATACCAAACGCCTCACCCACTTCCACAGCACCCAAATAGACCGCAAAGAACAGCGCGCCCGAAATGCCGATGAAGAACGACGACACAGCAAAGGCCGTCAGCTTCGCCCGCAGCGGGTTCACCCCAATGATCTCCGCCGCGATGTCCATGTCCCGGATCGCCATCCAGGACCGGCCCGTCGTGCCACGCGTCAGGTTACGGGCAATCAGCGCGCACACCGCCACGAAGATCAGACAGATCATGTACTGCGCCCAAGGTTCCGTGTTCGGCCCGGTCACTGCGATCGGCCCCACAAACCGCTCTGGCGCGTTGATCTGGCCAGAGGCGGAGTAGTTGTAGAACCAACTGATCTTGTTGAACATCCACACAAGGAAAAACTGCGCGGCCAGTGTGGCGACTGCCAGGTAAAACCCCTTGATCCGCAAAGACGGCAGACCAAACAGCACGCCCACAAAGGCAGTCACAAAGCCCGCCAATATCACCGCGATCATCGGGTTGATGTTCTCAAGGATATAGACGGTCCATTCCGCATTCTGCGCGATGGTGAAGAAGAGGAATTGCCCGGTCACTTCAAACGTCTCGCCCCCTTTCGGGATCATCGCACCATCACCCGGTGTATACCCCGAACTGGCAAAATAGATATCCAATCCCGTCATCAGCTTGTAACAGGCATAAGCCCCCACGGCCATGAAACCCCCGGTCCCAAGGCTCACCTGCCCGCAATAGCCCGTCAGGATGTTCAGCCCAATCGCGGCAATGGCATAGATCAGGAACGGCACAAAGATCGCATTCGCCCAGTAATCATTGATGACCAACGGAATGATCCCAAAGGCAATCGCCAGCGTGACCCAAAACCCGATCCGATCAAACTTGATCGGAAAGGTGTGGTTGTCAGCGTGGTAGGAGGTTTTGAAATCCCCGGCTTCACGGTAGAGCATTAGATCACTTCCCCGATAAACACGTGGGTTTCGCGCACCCTATGGGCGGTCGGTAGGGTGGGTAAAACCCACGCGAAATTGCCATCCTGGGCTCCACCCATTGAAGGGCTCAAACGCTCCCCCGGAGCGTTTGCAAGACGCCCTTCAAACCCTCTCAATGATCTTCTCCCCAAACAACCCCTGAGGCCGGAACACCAGAAATATCAGCGCGAGCATGTAGGCGAACCAGTTCTCGGTCGCCCCGCCCAGATAAGGCGCACCAATCGTATATTCGAACAGCTTCTCGCCCACCCCGATGATCAACCCGCCGACAATGGCACCGGGGATCGATGTGAACCCGCCCAGCATCAGCACCGGCAACGCCTTCAGCGCAATCAGCGACAGCGAAAACTGCACACCCGATTTCGCACCCCACATGATGCCCGCCACCATCGCCACGATCCCGGCAAGCGACCAGACCAGCACCCAGATGTAGTTCAGCGATATCCCGACGCTCAATGCTGCCTGATGATCATCTGCGACAGCGCGCATCGCGCGGCCCTGCTTGGTGTACTGGGCGAAGGCGATCAGGCTGATCACCAGGATGATCGCCACGACCGTCGCCACCATATCCAGCTGGTCGATGAAGAAACCAAAGAAATCGTCACCGCCCAACCCGGATGTCCATTCCTCAACCACCAGCGACCCACCCTGCGGCAGACCCAGCGCGATGGTCTTAATGTCCGACCCCCACATCAAATCACCGACACCTTCCAGGAAATAGGCCAGACCAATCGTTGCCATGAACAGAATGATCGGCTCCTGCCCCACCAGATATCGGAACACGAACCGCTGCACCGCCCAGGCAAAAAAGATCATCACCAATACCGTCAGGAAGATCGCAAACAGCGCCGGGACCTCCCACCCGAAATGGTGGATCTTCGTGCCAAAGATCGCATTGATGAGGTGCGCAAACGGCACCTGCCCTTCCATGATCCCCACAAGGGTCAGCGCCGCAAACAGCGCCATGACCCCTTGGGCATAGTTGAAGATGCCAGACGCCTTGAAAATCAACACAAAGCCAAGGGCGACAAGGGCATAAAGCACCCCGGCCATCAGCCCATTGATGACAACTTCGATACCGTAAAGGAAATCAGCGGACATACGTATGCCTCCGCACATTGTACGTACAGGTTCTGTACAGCTTCTGTACGGCTTCTTGCTGGTGCAAATCAGTCATGCGCCACCCCCAGATAGGCGTCGATCACCTGTTCGTTGTTGCGCACTTCATCGGGTGTCCCGTCCCCGATCTTGCGCCCGTAATCCATCACGACAACACGGTCAGACAGGTCCATAACCACGCCCATATCATGTTCGATCAGTGCGATGGTCGTGCCAAATTCGTCATTCACGTCCAAAATAAAGCGGGACATGTCCTCTTTCTCTTCAACATTCATGCCCGCCATCGGCTCATCCAGCAGCAAGAGCTTCGGCTCCGCCGCCAAGGCCCGCGCCAGTTCGACCCGCTTTTTCAACCCGTAAGGCAGCCGCCCCACCGGCGTCTTCCGGATCGCCTGAATCTCAAGAAAATCAATGATCCGCTCAACTTTCTCGCGGTTTTCAACCTCTTCATGCTCGGCCCGCCCGCTCCAGATCGCCTGCCAGAACATGTTCGCTTTCATATGGGTCAAACGGCCCGTCATGACGTTGTCGAGCACCGTCATCCCCTCAAACAGCGCAATGTTCTGAAACGTCCGCGCGATGCCAAGCCGCGCCACCTGATAAGGCTTCATCGGCGGGCGCTTTTCACCGCGAAACCAGACCTCGCCCTCTTGCGGATTGTAAAACCCCGAAATCACATTGAGCATCGAAGATTTCCCAGCCCCGTTTGGCCCAATAATCGCGCGAATTTCGCCCTCGCGAATATCGAATGAGATATCCTTGATTGCCTCCACCCCGCCAAAGCGCAGGGTGATATTGCGCATGTCCATCAACACGCCACCGATCTGGCGGCCATCTGGTGTCACATATGGCTCGACAGCGTCTTTCATGCCAAAGCCCTTATCATCTTGCCAAAAATACTCTCGCCGAAGGCAAAACGGGATGGCGGGCGGGGCGATGCCTGCGTTGAAAATTGCATTTTCAACGGGGGCGAGCGACGCGCGATCATTCCGCTGCCACCTTGTGTCCGGCATCCACAACCTGCGCATCCCGGATTGCCAAAGTCGCCGTGATCTTGCCTTTGCGCCCGTCTTCATAGGTCACTTCGGTCTCAGTATAGATCTCTGATTTTCCGCCATAAAGCGCGTCGATCAAATCAGCGAATTTCTCCTCCACGATCCGACGGCGCACCTTCCGGGTGCGGGTCATTTCACCGTCATCGGCATCCAGTTCCTTGTGCAGCACAAGGAACCGATGAATTTGGCACCCTGCCAGCATCTCATCCGCCGCGACCGATTTGTTCACCTCCGTCACATGCGCCTCAATCGTATCCAGCACACGGGGATGCTGTGATAATTCCTGATAGCTGGAATAGGCGATGTTGTTCCGCTCCGCCCAGTTGCCCACGGCCGTCAGGTCGATATTGATAAAGGCGGTGCAATAATCGCGATCCGACCCAAACACGACCGCCTCAAGAATATCCGGGTAGAATTTCAGCTTGTTCTCAACGTATTTCGGCGCAAACAGCGCGCCCGATGCCATCTTGCCCACATCCTTGGCCCGGTCGATGATCCGCAGATGGCCAGTACCTTCCTCGATGAACCCGGCATCCCCGGTCGCAACCCAACCTTCCGGATCCTTGGTCGACGCCGTGCTTTCCGCGTTCTTGTAATATTCGACAAAAACACCGGGCGAGCGATAAAACACCTCGCCATTCTCCGCGATTTTCAGCTCTACACCGGGGCTTGGCACACCAACGGTATCAGACCGCACCTCTCCATCTGGCTGCTGGGTGATGAACACCGTCGCCTCTGTCTGGCCGTATAGCTGTTTGAGGTTGATGCCCAGCGCCCGATAGAAATCAAAAATCTCCGGCCCAATCGCCTCGCCCGCCGTGTAGCCCACGCGCACTCGACTTAGGCCCAAAGTGTTCTTCAGCGGCCCGATCACTAGTAAATCGGCAAGGCGGTACTGCAACCGCTCCATTCCGGAGACGGCTTCGCCATCCAAGATCTTCGGCCCGATCTTCCGCGCAAGGCCCATATATCTGTCAAACAACCACTTCTTGAACCGGCCTGCATCCTCCATCCGGATCATCACGTTTGTCAGCTGCTGCTCAAACACCCGTGGCGGCGCAAAAAAGTACGTCGGCCCGATCTCGCGCAGATCGGTCTGCATCGTCTCGGCGCTTTCGGGGCAGTTCACGCAGAACCCCGTCCACATGGCCTGTCCGATGGAAAAGATGAAATCACCCACCCAGGCCATGGGCAGATAGGCCAAAACCTCATCCCCCGGCTGCAAATGGTCAAATTCCGCAGAGTTCTTGGACGTCTCAATCACATTGTAATTCGACAGCACCACACCCTTGGGCCGCCCGGTCGTGCCAGAGGTGTAAAGCATCACACATTTATCATCGAGCGTCAGCGCAGCGGTGCGTTCTTCCACTTCGCCCATCCGCCCACTGTCACGCCCGGCCTTCTGCACATCGTCATAGGACGTCATATGCGTATGGTCGTATTTCCGCAGACCGCGCCCATCAAGATAGATGACGTGGTCCAGCACATGCAACTGATCCCGGATATCCGCGATCTTGTCGACCTGTTCCTGATCGCCCGCCACCACAAACCGCGCGCCGCAATGATCCAGCGCATAGGCGATTTCCTCTGCTGCCGCGTCCGCATAAAGCGGGACAGGCACGCATCCGACCTTCTGTGCCGCCACCATCGCCCAATAAAGTGCAGGGCGGTTGCGCCCTGTGATGGCAATGTGATCACCAACCTCCGCACCCAGCGTCAGAAAGCCAGCAGCAAGCGCGTCAATCTCAAACGCCGCCTCTTCCCATGTCCAGCTTTGCCAGATCCCGAATTCCTTTTCGCGATAGGCCGCCTTGGATCCATGCTGCGCGACGTTCCGCGCGAGCAATGCAGGAATTGAAGTGGGTCCGCCGGACGCGGGTGCTGTCATGCTATTCCTCCCTGACCGGTTTTCCGGTTCTGCGGGGGTGAATCGCCTCCTCGCGCACCCCCTTCACTCTATAGTGTGGGGGAGATATGCGATCCGTCAAATCATTTTTTGAACAAGCGTTCAATTCATGGCGCGGGACTAGTGCCAACTTGATCCGGCCCCTGATGCAGGTCAGCATATCGCAAAG
>JBCBDL010000166.1:0-6190 GCA_038529695.1 Pseudomonadota bacterium
AAGGTCAAAGCCTTGCCGCCTCTCCAAATGATCGCGGGCAAACCTTGAGCCCGTGATGAAAAGGATTTTGCCGGGGCGACGAACGAACCGGCCCATCAGATGCGCGGCGGTGCGGCCAGCCGACACATTGTCGATGCCCACGAAGTGATCGCGCTGCGAAGACGGCAGGTCAGAGACCAGAGTGACGACGGCGATCCCTTTTTCCCGCACGCGTTTGATCGCATCACGCACCGAAGGCGTTTCTGGGGCAAAGATGGCGACCCCGTCGGTTTCGCTTGGATCGATGCGGTCAAGTACTGCGACGAAGTCCTGTGCGTCGAAAGGCGCGGCGAGCGCGACCGACAGCTCCATCCTGTCATTCGACAGTTTCTCAGCCTGCTCATCAATCCGATTGCGCAGGGCGATGACAAATTCGTTTTGCGTGTCCGGCAAGACGAATAGCAGATTGTAGACCCGACGCCGCGCGAGATTGGCCGCAGCGGTGTCACGGATATAACCGAGTTCGGCAATGGCCGCCTGTACCTTCTTGATCGTGACCGATCTGACGCCTGGACGCTCGTTCAACACCCGATCAACAGTGGCAAGGCTCACACCGGCCACGCGGGCAATGTCATTGACCGTTGGTTTGGCGACAACTTTGAGACGTGGCTTGTTCAGTTTTCTACACCATTTCCTTTGCGAGCGCATCAAAGAGGAGCGCCACGGCTTCGGCACCCGGATCGTTATGTCCTTTCAGGTTCTCCTCTGGCACATAGGCCGCGCGTCCGGCTTTGGCCCGGTGAATTGATGCCGTACTATCCGCGCCAGTCCGGGCTGCTTTGGCAGCGGCTGCGATACCATTGGGCAAAGCTGCAAGCGCAGGGGCCAGTGCATCGATCATCGTCCGGTCACCTATCGTCGCGCCGCCAACTTGACTGACGCGGTTCAGCCCATCAACTAGCGCCTTTTGCACGGACGCGCCATTGGCGCATGCGTCCCCGGCAGCGTTGAAATAGATTGCGAGGATCACGCCGGATGATCCGCCCATCGTCTGGCTCAGTTCATTTCCAAGTGCCGGAAACAACTGGGTCAGATCAGCCAGCGGCATGCGGTCGAGGCTTGACTTGAGCGCGCGGGCAGCGGTCGCAAGCGTGCTGCCAGTGTCGCCATCGCCTGATTTGGCATCAAGCTGGTTCAGAGCCTCTTCAGCAGAAATCAAAAGATGGGTCACCCTTTCGATGATGTGCCGGGTCTTGTCGTTCGCGGAAGGGATCGGTTCAATCGGCGTCAGACCGTCGGGCAAGGGCACAACCGGCGGATCGACAATCTGGGTCATGCCCGGCCAGGCAGGCAGGCCGACGGGTGCCGCCAGTGCGGCGTGTTCCGTCGGCGTCGCATCCATTATCGAGACCGAAAAACCGTGCATATCAAGTGATGTCATCAGCGGCGCGGGGCCAATGATCTGCTTGACCAGCCCAGAAGCCGCCAAGGCATGTGTCAGAACCGACATTTCAAGCGGTGTAGTGGAGCCCAGGTTGTTCACGATCGCGATCGTATCACCACTGGCATGGCCCCGAAGTTTGTCGACAACTGTGCCCATTGCGTTCATCGCGGTCGTGAAATCGACCTGTTCGACGCCCGGCTCGCCATGAATGCCAAGGCCAAGTTCGGCCTTTCCCGTACCAATGCGGTTTTCCTTGCTTGATCCGGGGATGGTGCATGTATCAAGGCTCATCCCGATGGAGGCGACTTTGCCGATCACGCCGCGCGCGGCCTCCGCCACCGTTTCAAGATCGGCACCATCTTCGGCAAGTGCTCCGCAGATCTTGTGAACAAAAAGCGTTCCGGCAACACCACGCGGCTGCGGCAGATCGGGAAGCGCGATATCATCATCGACCACCACCATTTCGACCTTGCGGCCAAGCGCGCGGGCCCGTTCAGCGGCAAGACCGAAATTCAGCCGGTCACCGGTGTAGTTCTTGACGATCAGAAGACAGCCAGCCTCGCCCGTCACTGCAAGGATGCCTGCCAAGACCGCATCGACCGACGGAGATGCGAAGACTTCGCCACATACGGCCGCCGTCAACATACCTTTACCAACGAAACCGGCATGGGCAGGTTCGTGACCCGATCCGCCGCCCGACACCAGCGCAACCTTGGATTTGTCCCAATCCGTACGAAACACAACCTTGATGTGCGGATAACCGTCCAACCGGGACAGCGCGCCGCCCGCAGTGGCGAGAACCCCGTCAATCGCCTCGGTCACCAGGTCCTCTTTGGCGTTAATGAATTGAGCCATGATGGTCCTCCCTTAAACGACCCGCGCACCGGATGCGTCAAAATACAAAGGGTTTTGCGGGCAAATCTTTAGCGTGGTGTTGGTGTCATAGTCCTGGTGCGGATCGACAAGCGTTGTGATCGGGTGCCCCTGAAGATCAAGATGCAACCGCGTGTGATCGCCCAGATGCTCTGACCGCAGCACTGTCGCCTCAACGCCATCACCCTGTCTGATGTTTTCAGGCCGCAGGCCCATCTGCGACCCTTTATGCGTTCCGGGAAAGAGCGAGGCAGGCAGAATATTGATCCGCGGCTGGCCAAGGCGGCTGGCCACATAAACACTGGTCGGGTCCTCGTAAATCTCTTTCGGTGTGCCGTATTGAACTAGCCGACCCTCCTCCAGAACGCCGATATGAGTGGCCATTGTCATGGCTTCGATTTGATCATGCGTCACATAAAGAAGCGTTGATCCAAGATCGGCCTGAATGCGTTTCAGCTCCACCCGAAGGTCAGCGCGCAGTTTTGCGTCCAGTGAGCTGAGCGGTTCGTCCATCAGGTAAATGGCGGGGTCGCGGACGAGGGCGCGACCAATGGATACCCTTTGCATTTCACCACCCGAAAGCTCCGTCGCCTTGTTTTGCAGCTTATGCGGAATCTGCAAAATCTCTGCGATTTCCTGAACTTTCGTCGCGATGATGTCTTCGGGCGTCTTCAGGATCGGTGAGCGTAGCGGAAATGCAAGATTGTCGTAGACTTTCAGATGCGGATACAAAGAGTATTGTTGGAACACCATCGCCACATCGCGTTGCGCTGGCGTGTCGTTGCCGACATTGCGACCACCGATATGAATGCTGCCGCTGTCGAGCATCTCAAGCCCTGAGATCAGCCGCAACGTTGTGGTTTTTCCCGCCCCCGTCGGGCCGAGCAGAACAACAAAGGCCCCATCTTCGATCATCATGGTGATGTCTGACACGGCCAAGGATTTGCCGAATGCCTTTGATACATTCCTGAGCGATACTTCAGCCATGCAAGACGCCCTCGTTCAGTTCGGATTTCAGGGCTCTTCCAGACTGGCGATCGAAAAGAGTGATCGTTTCGGCATTGAATGCAAGGCCCACTGTTTCGCCCGTTTTGGCGGATTGCTGGGATGAAATGCGCGCCTTGACCTCTCCACCAGCTGTTTTCAGCGTCACGATCTGAGTGGTCCCAAGATATTCGCTGGCAAGCACCTCCGCACGAAAAGGCGCGGTGTCAGAAAGCTGGATGTGTTCGGGCCGGACGCCAAATGCCATGTCGCCTTCAAAAGGCTCGCGCGATCTTGGTACGCGGAACGCAATGTCCTGCATCGTCACCTCGTCCACATCTGCCCCGATTTTTCCATGGAATTTCAGAAAGTTCATCGAAGGCGACCCAATGAAATCGGCAACAAACATCGTTGCAGGTTTGTCGTAGATCTCTTGCGGGGTGCCGAATTGTTCAACGACCGCGTTGTTCATGACCACGATCTTGTCGCCCATCTGCATGGCCTCAAGCTGATCATGCGTGACATAAACAGTTGTCGCACCCATGCGGTCATGCAATGCCCGAAGCTCTTCGGCCATGTGTTCGCGAAATTCCGCATCAAGCGCGCCAAGCGGTTCATCCATCATAAAGGCTTTCGGCTCTCGCACGATGGCCCGGCCAAGCGCCACACGCTGACGGTCCCCACCCGAAAGGCCGCCGACAGGCCGGTCCAGAATATCTTCGATTCCAAGAATTCCGGCGACTTCTGCGACCTTGGCTTTGACCGCCGCGCGCGGCATGCCCTGACTGATCAAGGGATAACTGATATTCTTCCGCACGTTCATATGCGGATAAAGGGCGAACATCTGAAAGACAAAGGCGATGTCCCGCTTGGATGGCGGACGCTGCGATATCTCCTCGCCATCCAGAAATATCTCGCCCGAAGTGGGCAGTTCCAGTCCCGCGATCATCCTAAGCGTTGTGGTCTTGCCGCAGCCGGACGGGCCAAGCAGCATGAAAAACTCGCCATCCTCGATGGTGAAAGAGCTTTCGCGAACGGCTGTGAAATCGCCGAACTGCTTTTTGAGGTTCTTGATGACGATCTGCGCCATTTCTACTCCGGAAAGTGGCTAACGATGATGAACATGACGGTGCCCACCAATGTTGTGATGAACGAATAGGTGAAGGCCCAGATCGCGAAGGGCTGCATCAGCATGAAGACACCGATCGCGATAATGATTGTGGCCAGCATCTCCCACGGGCCGCGGCGCAATTTGAGAAGGCCGTTCACGAAGTTCCTCATTTGCGCACCGCTCCGAAGGTGATCCCGCGCAACAGATGTTTGCGCAGCAGGATGGTGAAGATCATCACCGGCAACAGGAACAGCGTCACGCCGGCCGCGATGGCGGGCCAGTCCAGGCCACCAACACCAATGATCGTCGGAATAAAGGGCGGGGCCGTCTGGGCGTTCGCCGTCGTCAGAAGGACCGCAAATGCGTATTCGTTCCACGCAAAGATCAGACAGAAAATCGCAGTTGACGCGATGCCTGTCGCGGCTTGTGGCAGCACGACCTTATAAAACGCCTGAAACCGCGTGTATCCGTCAATCAGCGCCGCTTCTTCATATTCTGTCGGGATACCATCGATAAAGCTTTTCAATAGCCAGACCGCGAGGCTGATATTTACCGCCGTGTAAAGCAGGATCATCCCCAGATGTGTGTCGGACAAACCCAGCGTGCGGTACATCAGAAAAATGGGGATCGCGACCGCAATGGGCGGCATCATCCGCGTGGACAGAATGAAGAACAGCAGATCATCGGCCAGCGGGATCTTGAAACGCGAGAACGCGTAGGCCGCCAGCGTGCCAAGAAAAATCGACAGGAAGGTAGAGCCGAAGCCGATGATAACAGAGTTCAGAAAGCGTTCGCCGAATTTCGACGGACCAACAATGACCATGTCGTATTGGCGCACGATCTCATCGGCCCAGTTCTCTGGCGGGTTGGCGTCCAGAAAGTCCTGGGTCTGGCGGGTCCGGGTCGTGAAGAGGTTCACATAGCCTTCCAGCGTCGGCTCGAAACAGGCGGGACCATCGCAGCCGACAAGGTATTTCGGCGGATAACTGATAGCATCGGCGGGCGATTTGAAGCCGGTGATGCCGATCCAGACCAGCGGTATCATGGTGATGAGGGCATAAAGGATGACCAGTGTGCCCGCGAACCACTTGGTACGGCCGGACGGTTCGGTGACGGAAAAACTGCTCATCTCTCTTTCACCTTGTTCAGCGCTTTGACGTAGATGCTGGCGAGGCCAAAGACCGTGACGAACAGAATGATCGCATAGGCCGAGGCGTAGCCGGTGCGCCATTTCTCAAACGCCTCGCGCTTGAGGTTGATCGATGTCAGCTCGGTGGTGGAACCGGGGCCGCCGCCTGTCAGTTGCACCACCAGATCGAACATCTTGAAATTCTCGATGCCGCGGAAAAGGACCGCCAACATCAGGAACGGTAGGACCATGGGCACCGTGATCGTGAAGAATTGCCGGACCTTCGAGGCGCGGTCGATTTCGGCTGCCTCGTAGATATAGTCTGGAATGCTACGCAGCCCGGCCAGGCAGATCAGCATGACAAAGGGCGTCCACATCCAGGTATCCACGATAACGATGGACCATGGCGCCAGATTGACCTGTCCCAACATCTCGAAACTGGATGGATCCCGGCCGGTGAAAAACGCGATGATGTAGTTGAAAAGCCCGATCTGCGGTTGATAGAGAAACTTCCAGAAGTTGCCGACCACGGCGGGCGACAACATCATCGGGAGCACGATGATTGTGGTCCACAGGTCATTGCCCTTGAATTTCTTGTTAATCAGCCAGGCCAACGTGAACCCGATCAGCACCTGAAAGAATATGGTCCAGAACAGGAAATGTGCGGTGG
>JBCBDL010000167.1:0-3135 GCA_038529695.1 Pseudomonadota bacterium
GACCGAGCCAGCGCCAAGGAACAGCATTGCCTTGAAAAAGGCGTGGGTCAGCAGGTGGAACATGGCGACGGAATAAACGCCGAGGCCCGCCGCCACGAACATGTAACCCAACTGCGAACAAGTCGAATAGGCGATGACGCGTTTGATGTCGTTCTGCACCAGGCCCACGGTCGCAGCGAAGAACGCAGTCGAGGCACCCAGAAACACGATGAAATTGGTCGCCGCAGGCGCGTATTCCATCAGCGGCGACATGCGGCAGACAAGGAAAACGCCCGCCGTCACCATTGTCGCTGCGTGGATCAGCGCCGACACTGGCGTCGGGCCTTCCATCGCGTCGGGCAGCCATGTGTGCAGAAACAACTGAGCTGATTTGCCCATCGCCCCGATGAACAAAAGGAACGCGATCAGGTTCAGCGTGTTCCAGTCGCGCCACAGGAAGGTGATCGTGTGATCCTGCAGATCAGGGATCGCGGCAAAGATATCCTCAAACCGGATCGAGTCCGTCACGAGGTAAAGCGCGAAAATCCCCAAAGCAAAGCCGAAATCCCCCACCCGGTTGACCACAAACGCCTTGATCGCCGCCCCATTGGCGCTGGGTTTGCGGAAGTAAAACCCGATCAGCAGGTAGGACGCGACGCCCACCCCTTCCCAGCCAAAGAACATCTGGACGAGGTTATCGGCCGTCACCAGCATCAGCATCGCAAAGGTGAAGAAGGACAGATAGGCAAAGAAGCGGGGCCGGTAGCTTTCGTCGTCCTTGAAATTCTCGTCATGGGCCATGTAGCCGAAGGAATAAAGGTGCACGAGTGCCGAAACCGTGTTGATCACAATCAGCATGATCGCGGTCAGCCGGTCCATCCGAATGGCCCAGTCTGTGGACAGCGTACCGCTCTCAATCCAGCGCAGAATGGTGACCGTGTAGCCGCCATTGGGATGGGCGCTTGGATCAAACGTCAGGAACACAATCCATGACAGGATCGCAGCGAGGAACAACAGGCTTGTCGCAACCCATTGGGCGGCGGTCTCGCCAATCAGTTTCCAGCCAAATCCACAGAGGATGGCACCAACCAGCGGGGCGAAGAGGATGATGGTTTCCATGGGTTCAGCCCTTCATCACGTTGACGTCTTCAACGTCGATGGTCCCGCGGTTGCGGAAGAAACAGACAAGGATCGCAAGGCCAATGGCGGCCTCGGCGGCGGCGACGGTCAGCACGAAGAGGGTAAAGACCTGCCCCACCAGATCGCCCAGATAGCTGGAAAACGCGACAAGGTTGATATTCACTGCCAGCAGCATCAATTCGATGCTCATCAACAGGATGATCACGTTTTTGCGGTTCAGAAACAGGCCAAAGATGCCGATGACGAATAGTGCCGCTGCCACGGTCAGGTAATGTTCAAGTCCGATCATTGGGACGCTCCTTGTGGCAAGGCGGGGCTGACACCGGTTGTGAAGGGATTACCAACGGGCTGACCATGGACCAGTGACACCGCATCGGTGCCCGCAAAATGCCCGGCGGCCAGCGCCAATACGGTCGTGGCAAGCAGGATGTTACGCATATCCCCAGCTCCATTGCTTGGCCCGCTTGGCTTGGCCGAACACATGGCCACGGTCCCTCTGATCCCAATCGATCATCACTTCGTCCCTTTTCGGGTCGCTCAACGACCCTTTAGTCTTGTCTGCGCGGGCCTTCAACCGGCCAGTGCAAATTCTGTCTTCTCGCCTCTCAGCGTCGGGTAGACCGCGGCACAGGCGCATGTTTCGTCTGTACGCATCGCGACCGTCACATCCCGCGCGACGTTCTCAAGATCAGCTGCGATCCGTTCGAAGGTTGCAAAAACACGCGCGCCCGATTGATGCCTGTCCAGCACGTCCCAGACGTCGTCAATCCGGTCAAAGGCCGTGCGGCGGCCCATATTCTCTTCTGCGGCGCGCAAAGACAGCGCCTCACCCGATGCGCAATCCACCAGCACAAAGGTTGTCGCCGTCCCTTCCTGCGACCACCAATCGCGCCACATCACGCGGCCTTCGCCAAGATCCATGTGATCGGCCTGTCCGCCATGGCTGATATGTGTGGTGCGGGTACAATCGGCGAGGGTCAGCGCATGCGCCTGCGAGCCCAAAAGCACAGCAAGGCCAGCCGTGAAGACCTTTCGAGAAAGGTCTTCAACCCGCCAAATTTTTCTAGAAAAATCTGGCATTCAAAGCCCCTGCCCCGGCTTTACATCACGCAGTTCCATGGCTTTGGCTGGATCACGATACATCTGCTCCAGCACGTTCTGGCGCTTGATATCCACCCGGTGACGCAGGGTGAGGACAATTGCCCCGATCATCGCAACCAGCAGGATCAGGCCAGCCAACTGGAAGAGCAGGATGTACTTGTCATAGAGCAAAAGCCCTAAAGCGCGCGTATTGTCCAAATCACCAGCAGGCGCAGCGATCCGATCCTCGACCCCATCTGCAAAGCCCCAGACCCCAAGGGCCAGCGCAAGTTGCATCAGAACGACAACCCCAATGAGCAGACCAAGCGGCAAGTATTTCGTCATCTCGGCCTTCAGCTCGGCAAAGTCGATGTCCAGCATCATCACGACGAACAAAAACAGCACCGCAACCGCGCCCACATAGACGATGATCAAGAGCATGGCCACGAATTCTGCGCCCAGCGTCACAAACAATCCGGCAGAGGAAAGGAAAGCAAGGATCAACCACAGGACCGAATGCACCGGATTGCGGCTAACCACGGTCATCAAACCGCCGGTTACAGTCGCCACTGCAAACAAATAAAAGGTGAACGCAAAGACTGTCATTCCGTCTCGTCCTTTTCCAAAACCTCATTGGCCAATTCCATGGCTTTTGACATGGCTGGCACACCGCCGAACATGCCCATCTGGGCAATCGTTTCGGCAATTTCCTGTTTCGTGGCTCCCGCCTCCACCAGATGGCGGACCGTCAGCCTGATCTGCGCCTCTGCCTGCGCGCCCAGCACGGTCAGACCGGCGAGCGTCAACAAAAGGCGGGTTTTCGCATCCAATCCTTCCGGGCTCACGCCCTTGCCCATAAAGGCTTCCATCAGGTCCTTAGGCATGGTGGGAAAGAGTGCCTCAAATCCCTTTGGCGTGAAAGACTCCAGCGCCGGG
>JBCBDL010000167.1:3234-6101 GCA_038529695.1 Pseudomonadota bacterium
GCTCATCTGTAAGGCGCATCCAGTTCAAGGTTGCGCGCAATCTCGGTCTCCCAGCGGTCGCCGTTTTCCAGCAATTTTTCCTTATCGTAGTACAGTTCTTCCCGCGTTTCGGTGCTGAATTCGAAATTCGGGCCCTCGACGATCGCATCCACCGGACAGGCCTCCTGACAGAAGCCGCAATAGATGCATTTGGTCATGTCGATGTCATAGCGGGTCGTGCGGCGGCTGCCGTCATCGCGCGGTTCAGCATCAATCGTAATGGCTTGCGCAGGGCACACGGCCTCGCAAAGTTTGCAGGCAATGCAGCGTTCTTCGCCATTCGGATAGCGGCGCAACGCATGCTCACCCCGGAACCGCGGGGAAAGCGGCCCCTTTTCATGCGGGTAGTTCACGGTGGCCTTGGGGGCGAAAAAGTACTTCATCCCCAGTTTGAACCCCTGCCAGACGTCCTGCAGCAGGAAATACTTGGCCGCGCGGTTGTAGTCGATTTGAGTCATGATTTCACCTCAACGACATTTGGACGAACGGGCGTATCCTGCTCTTCTGCGATTTCGAACAGGAATTGCGCCAGATCACCCTCGGTCACGTCATACATCTTGTCTGTCGCCTTATCGTGCCGTTTGAGCGCAAAATGCGTCTCTAACGTCATGACAAAGTTGAACAACTCGCGCGAGGATGATTGCGCGATCGCGTCCCAGATTTTGTTTTCCGACATGTTTATGCTCCTATGGTCCAGCGTGCCCAGAAGCCACCCAGCACTTCAAATTTTGCAAGAAACGATACGATCACGACCCAGGCAAGCGACAGTGGCAGGAACACTTTCCAGCCGATCCGCATCAATTGGTCGTAGCGATAGCGCGGGGTGATCGCTTTGATCATGGAGAACACAAAGAAACAGGCGGCCATCTTCAGCACCATCCAGAAGATGCCGTCAGGCAGAAATGGCACGGGCGACAGCCAACCGCCAAAGAACAAGAGGCTAATCAATGCGCACATCAGCACCACTGCCATCAACTCGCCGATCATGAACAACAGGAACGGCGTGGATGAATATTCCACCTGATAGCCCGCGACCAGTTCGGATTCCGCCTCTGGCAAGTCAAACGGCGGGCGGTTCGTTTCAGCCAAGGCGCTGATAAAGAACAGGAAAAGCATCGGGAAATGCGCAACCCAGAACCAGTTGAACAGCCCCGCGCTGCCATCTTGTGCTGCAACGATATCGCCGAAATTCATGGAGCCTGCCGAGATGATGACGCCGATGATGATCAGGCCAATCGACACCTCGTAAGAGATCATCTGCGCCGCAGAGCGCAGCGAACCCAGGAACGGATATTTGGAGTTCGACGCCCAACCACCCATGATCACGCCATAAACCTCAAGCGAGCCGATGGCCAAGATATACAGGATCGCGACGTTAATATCGGCCAGCACCCAACCTTCGTTGAAGGGGATCACGGCCCACGAAATCACCGCCAGTACAAAGGCGATCATGGGGGCGAGGAAGAACACGACTTTGTCCGCACCGGCAGGTACGACGATTTCCTTGACGATGTATTTCAGGAAATCGGCAAAGCTCTGGAGCAAACCAAAGGCGCCAACGACATTCGGCCCCTTTCGCATCTGCACGGCGGCCCAGACCTTGCGGTCGGCATACATCAGGAATGCCAGTGCCAACAGCAGCGGGATCAGTACCAACAGGCACTGAAACAGGATGAAAAGGACGATGCCCGTATTGGTGTTGGTAAAGAATTCAATCATGATTCGTCCTTAGCTCGTCGGTGTGCCGCGCTCGCGGCAAAGCTCTAGCGTTGCCGCGGTATCCAACCATGTGGCCCCCATTGGCGCGTCTGGCGATATGATGTAGTTGCCGACCGCCGTCCATTCGTCATTGTTACGGTCAGTCGTCAAGCCCACCAGATAGATTTCGCTGATGCCGCGATTGACCGCTGCTTGATAGGCAGAGCACGCAGCATATCGTGTGGCTGGCACAGCGCCGACGCCAACGGCAGAAAGCGTCGCGACAGAGCGGAGTTTGCCTTTCCCATTCGCGACGTCGATGGTCACATCTGAACCAAGATACTGCGTGACCTCACCAATCGGATCGGGGGCATTGCATCCCATCAGTGCACAACTAGCTATCACCATCGCAGCCCGCACCCCTTATTCCGCAGCCATGGGTGCGGATTTACGTGCCTTTGCATTAGCACTCAGTTCCGCCATCAGGGTTGACGCCCGTGCGATGGGGTTCGTCAGGTAGAAATCAGTGATCGCATTGCGGAAATCGGCCTTACCCAGTGGCTTCTCAGGCAATGGCTGCCAGTCGTATTCAGCCACCTCATCGACCTTGCCCAGATGCGGGTGCGCCTTGACCACCGCCTGTCGCAGCTGCGCCATACTATCGTAGGGCAGTGTCGCACCCAGTTCGGCAGACAACGCCCGCAGGATCGCCCAGTTTTCCTTGGCCTCACCCGGCGGGAAGCTGGCGCGCAGCGCCAGTTGTGGCCGCCCTTCGGTATTCACGAAAAGCCCGTTTTCTTCGGTGTAGGCGGCAGACGGCAGGATGATGTCGGCGCGATGCGCGCCCCGGTCCCCATGGCTGCCCTGATAGATCACAAAGGCACCCGGCTTCACCTCAACCTCATCGGCACCAAGGTTGTAGATCACATCTGCCCCATCGATGGCGGCATCTATGCCGCCTTCGGTGACAGCACCCACGTCCATCGCGCCCACGCGACCAGCCGCGGTGTGCAAGATCATTAGCTTGGATTGCGCGGCCTCTGCCGCTTTCATGGCCGCAGCTAGCACGGCCTCACCATCCGCCTCATTCAGAGCGCCTTGGCCCACGATCATCACGCCACGCACGCCAT
>JBCBDL010000168.1:0-6085 GCA_038529695.1 Pseudomonadota bacterium
GATGATGCGGCGGGCGCGATCCTGCAAACGGCCTTATCAACGACAGCAATGCGGCTTTATCGAACAACCGATGCGGTTGGCGCAGAGCTGGGTGGTGCCTTGAAGAACGTGATGGCCATCGCCTCTGGCGTGACAATTGGTGCGGGTTTCGGGGAAAGTGCGCGCGCGGCATTGATCACCCGTGGGTTTCCCGAAATGCAGCGGGTGGCACATGAACTTGGCGCAAAGCCGGACACGCTTGCCGGTCTGTCGGGTTTTGGTGATCTGGTGCTGACCTGCACATCGGATCAATCCCGCAACTATCGCTATGGGTTGGCTTTGGGTCGCGCCGAGGATTTTGACAGCAACACAACCGTTGAAGGCGCAGCAACGGCCCGTGCGGTACGCCAATTGGCGACAGATCTTGACCTTGATATGCCCATCTGCAGGGTCGTCGCAGACCTGACCGACGGCCAAACCGATGTGCCAACCGCGCTGAACGCGCTTTTGTCACGCCCATTGAAGGAAGAATGAATGCGCTTTGCCCTGATGACCAAAGATAAACCCGGTGCCCTGCAGACCCGCCTGGACAACCGCGCAGCACATCTGGCCTATATCGAGGAGACAGGCGTGGTTGAAATGGCAGGTCCCGTGCTGGATGATGATGGGCAGATGTGCGGGTCGCTGATCGTGTTAGAGGTTGCCGACATTGCAGCTGCACAAGCATGGGCAGATAATGATCCTTACGCCAAGGCCGGGCTGTTCAGTGACGTCACATTACGTACTTGGAAAAAGGTGATTGGCTGATGGCATATTGGTTATTCAAATCGGAACCGGATGTCTGGGGTTGGGACAAACAGACAGCCAAGGGTGAAGCCGGCGAAGAATGGGACGGCGTGCGCAACTATCAGGCCCGCAACAATATGCGGGCGATGAAGTTGGGCGACAAAGGGTTCTTTTACCACTCCCGTACGGGGTTGGAGATTGTTGGCATTGTCGAAGTCTGCGCCGAGGCGCATCCGGACAGCACCACCGACGACGATCGCTGGGAATGTGTGGATATCAAAGCCATACGCCCTTTTGAAACACCTGTGACGTTGGAGCAGATCAAAGCTGAAGCCCGTCTGAAGGACATGGTGCTGGTGAACAACTCTCGCCTATCGGTTCAGCCGGTGACCGAAGATGAATGGCACCTGATCTGCGCAATGGGCGGCACAAAACCCTAGCCTGCGACATTCTGGCACGCCATACTCCCAATCGAAAGAATGGGAGGGATAAATGGGACTTCTTTCAGTGCTGGCCGCCGCAATAGCGGCATTCGTTTTTGGAGCGATTTACTACATGGTGCTGTCAAAGCCATGGATGGAGGCTGCGGGCATCGCTATTGGCCCGGACGGCAAACCGACCAACAGCAGCAACCCGACACCATACATCGTCTCGTTCATCTGCATCATTCTGGTTGCGGGTATGATGCGGCACACATTTGCGCTGTCAGGCATCGATACGGTCGCAAAGGGTTTGCAATCCGGCCTTGGGATCGGGCTGTTTTTCATCACACCATGGATTTTCATCAATACCGGCTATTCCAACCGGCCGTGGAAGCTGGCGGTGATTGACGGCGGCTACGCTACGGCGGCGGCCACGATTATCGGGATCGTTTTGATGCTGATCTAAACGAAATGAGGGTTCGGACCAATGCCGAACCCTCTTTCACCCCCGCGTGCACCAAGCCACCACACGCAACAGAAATCTCTAGGTTCGGACCATTCTGGTCACATCTACTGGTTAACCGATGTGGCGCGGCCTGCGCAAACACTTAACACATACAAATTTACTTAACTGGCTGCACAGAACGAGAGCACCTGCCGAAATGGCAGGCGCGGTTCATGCAAAGCAGGTGCGCACTAGCCGTAAACGGCCTCTTTCCCAAAATGCTTGGTCAGCATGTAGTATACAACGGCGCGGTACTTGTTGCGTTCTGACTTGCCATACGTGTCGAGGACGGACCCAATCGCTGTATCAAGCTCGGAGCTGTCTTTCAGGCCCAGCTTCTTGATCAGAAAGTTTTTCTTAACGGTTTCAAGCTCATCGGGCTGGCTGCTTGCCACGGTTGAAGCATCGGCATTGTAAATCGCCGGACCACAGCCGATCGTCACTTTTGTCAGCAGATCCATGTCTGGCGTCATGCCGCATTTGTTTTTCAGGTCGTCCGCGTACTTTGCAATCAAATCGTCTCTTTTACCCATGAGAATGTCCCCGATGTTCGTGTTATTGGTCAATAGCCGCTGCGTTCGCGACGCCTGCGCACGTTAATGGCACAGGCGACATTTGGTAAAGGCCCTACCAGAAAATCCGGCAATGTTTTGCTGTGTGGCGCGCACATAGACCGCTGTGGATCAGCATCCACACATGACCGCGATCTCGGCTTTCACAAAAACGTTTACTTCAATCAGAAATCTGCAAGACCGCATGCGCCGTAAACTGTTGGTCTACGCAATTAAGGGAAATCGTTATGACACTTAAGAAAATCCTGCTGGTATCTGCACTCATGATCAGCCCTGCAGCCGTCTTTGCAGCTGACTGGACCGGTGCTTATGCGGGTGTGCAACTTGGCACGTCCGAGATCGATGTTGATGGCGCGCTTGAGGTTGACGGCGACGGCCCGTCATTCGGTATCTTCGCGGGCTACAACTTCCAGAATGGTGCGCTCGTTTTTGGGGGCGAGGTTGATTACGACGTCACCGAATATGACATCGCTGATGGCGCTGCGGAGGTTGATTCGACCACGCGGTTGAAGGCACGACTTGGCACCGAATTGGGCGGTGGTCTGGCCTATGGGACAATCGGGGCCGTTTGGGCGACGTCGCCCGATTTCATCGGTGATGGTGAGGGGTATCTGTTCGGTTTCGGCTATGATTTGCCGGTGGCCGACAACATCATCGTCGGTGGTGAGGTGCTGCAGCACGAGTTCGAAGACTACAATGACACCGGTGCCGATGTTGGCGTGACAACGGTGAAGGCCAGGGTGGCTTTCAACTTCTAATCTGGCATGCAGGGGGCGTGGGGAGATTCGCGCCCTTTCGCTATTTGCACAAGCCCCAGCCGGTGGACTGCAGATGGAAGTGGTCTGCGTGCAAGGCGTTGTAGTCTGGCGATAAGGTGACACGAAACCAATCGCAGGCACTGTCTCGTGCGGCACGCAGAAAGGCGGCGTCAGGACCATTTCCGTCCCAATCGCGCAAAAGGTTGATCCGCCGACCATCCGCAAAGCTGAAGCCTGTGATGTCAATGGCATCAGCAGTTGCATGCGTGCTCATCCGCGACGAGGGCCCGGCAGTTGTCCGCATCGTCCGGCAATTATAGCTGCCCGCCTGATCGACGCGGGCGAGCGTCGTGCCGAGGATATCGCGGGCGGCAGGCTGCAGCCCGTGCCGTTCCCACATTGCCATGCGCAACGCAATGGCGCAGCGGGTTTCAAGCGGGGTCATGCGGGTATCGCCAACGGATCTAAGGCTCACACGACCTTCGATACCGCACTGCGCATTGTCTTGAAGATCAGACATGACCTGCAGAGACGCAAAACCGTCCACCGCGGCAAGACATGCCCCGGTCGACGCCTGGGCCCGGTTCAGCTTCCATGCGGTCAATGCGGTCACGGGCTGCCCCACAACCAGAGGCCGCGTTGGGTTCCATTCTGGCGGCAGCGGTGTGTCCGGATGAACCAGTAATTGGTAGCCTGCAAAACCCAATAGCCCCACAAACAAAAACGCAACCAGGCCCCTGATCAGGGCAAGGCTGCGTTCATTTCCCTTGCGCTTTTCCTTTGCGGCTTCCTGCGCCATCGCCTGACGTTTGGCATGCCGCACGCGGGATCAGTACCGGTAATGTTCGGGCTTGAACGGCCCTTCGACGGTCACACCGATGTAATCGGCCTGCTCTTTCTTCAGTTCGGTCAGTTTCACACCGATCCGTTTCAGATGCAGGCGCGCGACTTTTTCGTCGAGATGCTTTGGCAAGATATGCACGCCAACTTCATAGGCATCGCCGTTATTCCACAATTCCATCTGCGCCAGCACCTGATTGGTGAAGGATGCGGACATTACGAAAGACGGGTGGCCCGTCGCATTGCCCAGGTTCAAAAGCCGTCCTTCGGACAACAGGATGATCCGGTTGCCGGACGGCATCTCAATCATGTCGACCTGTTCTTTGATGTTCGTCCATTTGTGGTTTTTCAGGGCGGCGACCTGAATTTCGTTGTCGAAATGGCCGATATTGCCGACGATGGCCATATCCTTCATCTCGCGCATATGCTCAATGCGGATCACGTCCTTGTTGCCGGTCGTCGTGATAAACACATCGGCTGTGTCGATCACATCTTCCAACAACACAACCTCAAACCCATCCATTGCGGCCTGCAAAGCACAGATCGGATCGACCTCTGTCACCTTCACGCGCGCACCTGCGCCAGCCAGCGACGCAGCAGAGCCTTTGCCCACATCGCCATAGCCCATTACAACCGCGACCTTGCCCGCCATCATCGTGTCGGTTGCGCGGCGAATGCCATCAACCAGCGATTCCTTACAGCCGTATTTGTTGTCGAATTTCGATTTTGTCACACTGTCATTGACGTTGATCGCGGGGAAGGGCAGTTGCCCCTTCTTATGCAGGTCATACAGGCGATGCACACCAGTCGTCGTCTCTTCTGACACGCCCTTGATCGCCGCTTTGGTCTTGGCAAACCAGCCGGGGCTTTCGGCCATCCGTTTCTGGATTTGCTTTTTGATCACCTCTTCCTCTTCCGAGGTGGGGACAGCCAGCACATCTTCGCCCGCTTCCATCCGGGCGCCCAGCAGGACATAGAGCGTCGCGTCGCCGCCATCATCGAGGATCATGTTGGGGCCTTCGGGGAACATGAAAGATTTATCGAGATAATCCCAATGCTCTTCCAAGGTCTGGCCCTTGACCGCAAAGACCGGTGTGCCGCCAGCAGCGATAGCCGCCGCCGCATGGTCCTGCGTAGAGAAGATATTGCAGGATGCCCAGCGCACATCGGCGCCCAGTTCGACCAGCGTTTCAATCAGGACGGCCGTCTGGATCGTCATGTGCAGCGACCCGACGATACGCGCGCCTTTCAGCGGCTTCTTGGCACCATATTCTTCGCGCAAGGCCATCAGACCGGGCATTTCTGTCTCGGCGATGTCCAGTTCCTTGCGGCCGAACGCGGCAAGGTCGATGTCTTTGACGACGAAATCTTTCATTACGGCCTCCTGCGGCGTGTCCATACGATTTGACGCGCTGATAGCAGGGCGATGTCGCCACGACAATGGCTACCATTGCCGCGATTGAGCCATGTCAAAGCACTGTCGTTGCTGTCTCCTAATCTGAACTCATTAACCGATAATGGAGGAGTATCATGACACTACCAAAGACCATGAAAGCGGCCGTCGTGACGGCGCTGGGCGAACCTCTTGATATTCGTGAGGTTCCAGTGCCTGCGGTGGGGCCAGGGCAGGTCTTGATGCGGGTTCGGGCCAGTGGCGTATGCCATACAGATCTGCACGCGGCGATGGGTGACTGGCCCGTCAAACCGACCGCACCCTTCATTCCCGGCCACGAAGGCGTCGGCGAGGTTGCTGCAGTTGGCGAGGGTGTTACCCATCTGACAGAAGGTGATCGGATCGGCGCGCCATGGCTGCACACCGCCTGTGGCCGGTGTGAGCATTGCGTTGGCGGCTGGGAGACTTTGTGCGAAAGCCAACAGATGACTGGCTATAGCGTCGATGGTGGTTACGCCGAATATGTGCGGGCCGATGCCAATTACGTGGGCAGGTTGCCGGATGGCCTCGATTTTGGCCCTGCGGCACCCATCCTTTGCGCTGGCGTCACGGTCTACAAGGGGCTCAAGGAAACGGACACAAAGCCCGGTGACTGGGTCGCGATCTCTGGTATCGGGGGCCTCGGCCATATGGCCGTGCAGTATGCCAAAGCGATGGGGTTGCATGTAGTCGCGGTTGATGTCGCCGATGACAAGCTGGAACTCGCGCACGATCTGGGTGCTGATCTGACCCTTCACGCCGTTGATCAGGACCCGGTAGGCGAAATCCAA
>JBCBDL010000169.1:0-6027 GCA_038529695.1 Pseudomonadota bacterium
CTTGACCGCCGAACTGCCTGTTGTGGATGGTTTGGTTGAGGGCGAAGGCGACATCTATCAGATCGCCCTTGTCGAACGGCACCGGGCCACGGGGCAGGTCACCAATGGGTTTGTGTCCGGGTTTGGTTACACTGGCAAAATGGCCATGGCCTCCACCGTTGCGCATGACAGCCACCACATGATCGTCGTCGGCACGGATCGGGAGATGATGGCAAAGGCCGCCAACCGGCTGGGCGAGGTTGGGGGCGGCGTGACCGTCTGGAAAGACGGCGCGGAACTGGCGCTGGTCGAACTGCCCATCGCGGGCCTGATGTCCGACAGCCCGGCGGCAGAGGTTGCCGCCAAGGCCGACCGCATGGTCGCAGCGATGGCGGAATGCGGCTGCACGCTCAACAACGCTTACATGCAGCATTCGCTGCTGGCGCTGGTTGTCATCCCGTCGTTGCGCATCTCTGATTTAGGCTTGGTGGACGTGGACAAATTCGAAATCACCGACCTGTTTGAGGAAAACGCATGAGCTTTGCCGACAACGTTCGCGCGAGAATGCCAGAGGCGCTGGATTTGCCAGATGCCTTTGCGGCGGTTTTCGACTGGGCCGAGGCGAACGGGCAAACGGGTCGGTTCACGCACACTGATGCGGGCGAATATCTGTCGATCTACCCGCTGGAGGTCATGAATGAACCCGGCGCGAGTTATGTGATCTTCCATGCAGAGGGGCCGCCGCTGGCCGAACCAATCCCGGCTGAGATCACAGCGCGTTACCTCAGCATCGCCACCGCAGCCAGTGATGGCGGCAAACTGGGGCTCTGGCTAAATGAAGCGGGGGTTCAGCAGGTTGTCGTCTTTGATCATGGCTGGCCTTATGTGCTGACATCGGATCCTTTGGTCGCGCTGCAGTTTCTGGCGATGGGATACAGCGAGCCCGCAGCGCTGAAAGACCCAACACTGACCGCGGCTGCCGCCGCCGCATATGATGGTTGGGATGAGCCGATTTTGCCCGATGGTTTCCGCGCATTCCTGAAAGAGCGTTTCGGAGTGACACCGCCGACAACCGCCGCCGCGCTGGGCATCACGATCCCGAACTATGATGACATGTCCGATCCGATGCGCCAGTGGCTCGACAAACACATGCCGAACTAACGGCCCATAAGAAAGACACGCTGATGAATGTCGTCTCGAAAGTGAACCTGAAAACCCCCGACGTCCCCAAGGCCGAGGCCTTTACAGACGCGGCCAAGGCCGTGGCGCGCCTGCAGGAGCTTTATCAGATCGCCGTGCGGTTTCTGTCTGATAATTTCTCCGACGCGCTCAAGAACGGTCAGCCAAAGGCGCGGGTGCGGGCGTATTATCCCGAAATCCGGCTGACGACGACCACCTATGCCAAGACCGATACCCGCCTCTCGTTCGGTCACGTGGCCGAGCCTGGGATCTACGCAACCACGATCACCCGACCCGATCTTTTTGCCGCTTATCTGGAGCAACAGATCGCTTTGCTGATCAAAAGCCATGGCGTGTCGGTGATTGTCGGTGTGTCAGACACCGAAATGCCTGTGCATTTTGCTGCCGCGAACGATCCGGGCCTGACAGTGCCGCAGGACGGATCGATGGACTTCAATCTACGCGACAATTTCGATGTGCCGGACCTCACGACGACCCACGATAACATCGTCAATGGCGAAAGTTTTACCTATCCTGACGGTGCACGCCCCTTGGCACCGTTCACCGCCCAGCGCGTCGACTACTCGCTGGCCCGTCTGGCACACTACACGGCGACGGCGGCGGAGCATTTCCAGAACCATGTTCTGTTCACGAACTATCAGTTCTACGTCGAAGAGTTTGAGGCCTATGCGCGGCATATGCTGGCGGATGCAGAGAGCGGCTATACGGCCTTTGTCGGTCCCGGCAATGTCGAGATCACAGATGCCGATGCACCGATGCCGGTGCCTGCGAAGCTGCCACAAATGCCGACCTACCACCTGAAACGCGCCAATGGCGGGGGAATTACGCTGGTCAATATCGGCGTTGGGCCGTCGAATGCGAAGACAGCGACGGACCATATCGCTGTCCTGCGTCCGCATGCCTGGTTGATGGTGGGGCACTGCGCGGGTTTGCGTAATTCGCAGCGGCTGGGGGATTTCGTGCTGGCGCATGCTTACCTGCGTGAGGACCACGTTTTGGATGATGATCTGCCCGTCTGGGTGCCGATCCCGGCGCTGGCGGAGATTCAGATTGCGCTGGAAACGGCGGTGGCAGATGTGACCGAGCTGGAAGGCTATGAGCTGAAGCGCATCATGCGGACCGGGACGGTTGCGACGATCGATAACCGAAACTGGGAACTGCGCGAACAGGCGGGGCCCGTCCAACGGCTGTCCCAATCGCGTGCAATTGCGCTAGATATGGAAAGTGCGACGATTGCCGCGAACGGGTTCCGGTTCCGGGTGCCTTACGGCACGCTGCTGTGTGTCTCAGACAAGCCGCTCCATGGAGAGTTGAAACTGCCCGGTATGGCGTCTGAATTCTATAAAACACAGGTGGCTGCGCATCTGATGATCGGCATTCGGGCAATGGAACGGTTGCGTGAAATGCCGCTGGAGCGTATTCACAGCCGGAAATTGCGTAGTTTTGAGGAAACAGCTTTCCTCTAACAGCACAAAATCAGCCAAAAACACGCGTTTTTCCCTTGTAAACTTACACTAATCGTTGTGGTGTCCCACAACATACCGTTATATGAGCGGGTAATAGGCCCTAGAGGTTGGGCGAATGAGGGAGACCAGTAAAATGGCGACAAAACCAATGACAAAAGCGCAGTTGGTTGCTGCATTGGCCGATGAAACAGGCATGGACAAGAAGGCTGCAGGCTCTGCTCTGGACGCTGTGACCGGCATCATCACCAAAGAAGTGTCCGGCGGCGGTGCCGTGACCCTGCCCGGCGTTGGCAAGATCTATTGCCGTGAACGCCCGGAGCGGATGGTCCGTAACCCTGCCACGGGTGAGCAGATCAAGAAAGAAGCCGATAAGGTTGTCAAAATGACAATCGCCAAAGCGCTGAAAGACAGCGTGAACGGCTAAATCTGTCGTAATGCTCGGCAGAGTTTTCGAAGGGTCGCCTGCAGAGGCGACCCTTTTGCGTTAGGTGGCAATAAGTGTGACCTCTGCCATGATCAGACCATCCTTGCCGATCAATGCACGATGGTCTTGCCCGCGCAGGGTGACGGATATCTGGTGAGGCCCGGCCTGTAGCGCGCCAAGATCGTAGACAGGTCCGTAGGCGGACCCCACCTTTCGCCCATCGATAATGATATGAGCGTGGCCGATGGGCGCCGCCTGCGCCACCGCCGCGCAGATGTCGGTGAATTGAAAATGCGTTGTCTCTATCCACAAAATCCAGTGCCCGGATTGATCCTGCGTCAGACGCAGCGACAGATCCGGCTGCGGTGCAGTGTCCGGCAGGGTCAGAAACACCGTGCGCGGTGCGCTGTGGCTCGCGTTGTAGGCTGGTGCTGCGATCGCAAGACTACCGAGCAGCCCTGCCACAATCGCGATGGTCCAGATCTTGTGAAAACGACAGCGGTTCATGCGAAGACCCTTCCTGCAAATGTGGTGTTCCGTGGCGCAGACCAACGCGGCCCGATGAGGACAAACAGAAACAGAACACCGTAAAGGTTGGCGTGAAACAGCGGTGTCTCGCCCAATGTGATGGCTAGAAACGAGATGGCGCCGATAATGACCAGTGAGACAAGGCGCGTCATCCGCCCGGCAATCAACAGCGCGCCGCAAATGATCTCAACTCCAGTCATCACCAGCGCGATGACAGGATAGGGCAGGCCGAATGTGGGCAGGTTGCCGTGCTGTAAGATCGCGATCAGCAGTGTGGGCTGTGTCAGCTTGTAGGCAACTGCAAGATAGACAAAGCCGAACCCGACCAGGATTTGTGCCCCGCGCCAGAGGAAATTGTTGATGTCTTGCGGCGGAGCGCACCAATCGCTTGCTTGTAGCATCTTGTCCGCTGACCATGTACCTGCGCCAACAAGCGTCAGCACAATCGCAGGTGCGATGAAATGCGGCGCATAATCGATGAATTTCACACCAAAGATATGTAGGCCAATCGCTACAAGGGCGATGAGGACCAGACCAGCCACACGGGTAAACAGGCCCGCAATCAGGCAAAGGCCAAGCGTGATTTGCAGTGCGGCGAGCCAGCCCCACCCAGGGGTTAGCGACAATTGCATATCGGGCACCAGCAGGGTCGGTTCGACCCAGTGGGCCACGCCATGACGTGGCAAACCGCCGGTGCCGGCAAGCACCAGCATGATGCCCAGTAGCACTCGCAAGATAGTGGGGCCCAAATGCGCCGCCATGGATTGCAGCAGCGGCACGAAGGATTGAAACCGCGGGCGCAGTCGTTCCTCGGCCACAAGCGCGATTGTGGTTGCGGCACATCCGATCAGGGCCGCGAAGCCGAGGACGGCATAGCTGGTGAAGATCGCGGGTACAGGCTCTTGCGCCAGGGCCTCGATTTCGGCGGGGGTGAGGAGCCAGGCTTCGTGGGCCTGTGCATTTGTGGCCGTGAAACAGGTTGATACACTGAAAAATAGGGAAAATCGGATTGGTTTGGACAAAGGCATTTCGGTCTCCAAAAATATGGAAGTGAAAAGGTTTCAAAATTGGTGTCGTTTGCCAAAGGCAAAGGTCATGGCCGGAAAATTGGCGCATGTCTTGGGTCGTCGTTGCGCCAAAGGAGCGCGGTGAAATAGCGAATAAATTCAAAAACTGTGTCTAATACGGCAACAATACCTTTGCAGGTGCAGCATTCGAAGTCAGGAAGTCCATACTCGTGGGCGAGACATCACAAACATGACGCAGCGTCAGGCCGGTTCGGTCGATTTCTGATGCGGCGCATGGGCAAATGGCATTAGGTCGCCGTCATGGATATCAAAGCGATATTGATGGGCCTTGCCTTTGCGTTCATGTGGTCGTCTGCATTCACATCAGCGCGGGTGATCGTGGAATATGCCCCGCCGCTGACGGCGTTGGCGCTGCGGTTTCTGATCTCAGGTCTGATCGGGGTGGGGATTGCGTGGTGGATCGGGCAATCGGCGCGTCTAAGCGGCAAACAATGGTTCGGTGTCGTGCTGTTCGGTATCTGCCAGAACGCGCTATATCTGGGGCTGAATTTCGTCGCGATGCAGACGATACCGGCGTCTTTGGCGGCGATTATTGCATCTACGATGCCCTTGCTGGTCGCTCTTGCAGGTTGGGCTGTGTTTGGCACCAGTGTCAAACCGTTGGGCATCGCGGGGCTGGCAGCGGGCCTTTTGGGTGTGGTGCTGATCATGGGCGCGCGGTTGCAGGGTGGCGTCGATGTCTATGGTCTGATCCTGTGCGTGATCGGGGTGATCTCATTGACCGTCGCGACCATGGCTGTTCTGGGTGCGTCATCGGGTGGTAATGTCCTGATGATCGTGGGGCTGCAGATGCTGGTGGGCAGTGCGGTTCTTTGGGCACCTGCGCTGATGTTTGAAACGTGGGCCGTCACCTGGAACTGGCAGCTGATCGTGGCGTTCGTCTATACAACGCTGGTACCGGGGCTGGCCGCGACATTGGTCTGGTTTTTGCTGGTTGGGCGGATTGGTGCGGTCAAGGCGTCCACCTTTCACTTTCTGAACCCGTTTTTGGGTGTTGCGATCGCGGCCGCGCTACTGGGCGAGCGGATTGGCGCGCTGGACATTGTCGGCGTGATCATCATTGCTGCGGGCATTCTGGCCGTTCAAGTCTCAAAACAACCCACGCCAAAGTGACCGGTTGTCACACTTTAGGGGGCTGACAGAGCCGCCCCGTTTCGCACAGATACCGGCATGGATTTGCTGTTTGGATACCTCGCGGGGCTGTTGACCCTGATCAATCCGTGCGTATTGCCGGTCTTGCCCATCGTGTTGGCAACCGCCTTGCAGGCGGGCCGCGGGGGGCCGCTGGTGCTAGCGGCGGGGATGAGCCTGTCTTTCGTCATCGTCGGGATGACCGTCGCGG
>JBCBDL010000170.1:0-6015 GCA_038529695.1 Pseudomonadota bacterium
GGCGCGGATCATGGTGAGGGTCACGGGTAGGGTGGCGTTAACGGGTTCCTTGCCGGTGGAGGTTTTGATGAAATCGGCCCCGGCCATCATGCAAACGAGCGAGGCGCGCGCGACGTTGCGCAGGGTGCCGAGTTCGCCGGTGGCGAGGATCGCCTTGACATGGGCGTCACCGCATGCCGCGCGCATTTCCTTCATTTCATCATAGAGTGCCTGCCAGTTCCCGGTCAGCGCATGGCGGCGGCTGATGACGATGTCGATTTCTTCCGCGCCAGCCGCGACGCTTTCCTTGATCTCGGCAATGCGCAGGTGAAATGGCGACAGGCCCGCCGGGAAACCTGTTGAAACCGCGGCGACGGGGATGCCGGAGCCAGCCAGCGCATCGACAGCGGTTTGCACCATATCGTGGTAGACGCAGATGGCACCTGTCGTCAGGCCCTGCATCCCCAGCGCTTCGAGGATGTCGGGGCGGACGGGCTGGCGGGCCTTGGCGCAAAGGCGGCGCACGCGGCCTTGGCTGTCGTCACCTGACAAGGTGGTGAGGTCCATAAGGCTGATGGCTTTGCAGAGCCATGCCGCCTGGTAGTCTTTTTTCACGCTGCGCCTGCCGGGGAGCGTTTTGGCACGCCGTTCAATCGCAGAGGTATTGGCCTGCACGGCCATGACCCAATCAAGGTCGAGCGGCGTGCCTTCGTTGCGCTGGTGTTGCACCTGCGGCAGTTGTGTCGCGGTCATTGTGGGGGTGGCGGTGGTTTGCAAGGCGGCCTCCTGCGGTGCTTGGGTAGCGTCGCACTTTGCCCCGGTCTTGGCAAGTTTTGACCAAGTGGTCAAATACTATTCTGGTTGGACGACCTGACGCTGGAATTTCTGCCGATACTGCAATGGGGTGATCCCATGCGCTGCGCGGAAGAGCTTGTGGAAATGCGACATGTTCGGGATGCCGCAATCCTGCGCGATCCGGGCGACAGGATCGCTGTCGGTGGTCAGGGCGCGGGCGGCATGGGCCATGCGAATGCGGTTGATATAGTCTGATGGGGTCTCGCCAAGATGTTTGCGCATCATGCGACTGACATGGGGGTGGGCCTTGCCCGTCAGCCGCACGAGGCCAGCGGCACCATCGCGGAACACGGCAGGGTCCTTCGCCGCGTTGCAGGCCTCTGCCAGCCATAAAGGCGTCGTGTCGGCATGCGCCTCTGCCGTCAGGTCGGCGCAAAGGGGCAGCAGGAAAGCCTCTGCCGCGAGCGTGTCACCTGTGCTGCGTTCCAATTGCACGGCCGCGTGGTTGAGTGCTGCGAGTTGTTTGATGTCGCGGTGCTGCCGGACAGGGCCGCCGGTCGACCAGAAGAGGTGACCCTTGAGCGATGGATGTCGTTTGGCCAGTGCCTTGATCGTTTGGGGGTGGATGCAAAGCGAGACGACAAGCGCATGCTCGCCCCTGCCTTGCAAAGCGTGGCTGTGGCCTGGGCGCAGGAATATGACGCTGCCTTCATTCAGGGTCTTGGTGCCATTAGGCAGGTGGTTCCGGACGGTGCCGTTTTGCACCCAGAAGAGTTCGAAAAAGTCGTGATCATGCAAGCTTTTGGGCCGCGCGGGGGTCAGTGTTGCCCGCGTTAGATGGATTTGTGCGTCGCCTTGCAGGATGTCTTTGTGGTGCAGTGTTTTCGTCATGATCTCAAACTAGCACATGTTTTGTAGGGCCGCTTGCGGAAACTGAAAGCTGCGTGACAAGGGCGCATTTGCACGGTATCCGCAGGGAAAATCAGGCATAAGAGGTGCCCGCATGTCCTTTGACCGTTCCATCAAGATTGCGCCGTCCATTCTGGCTGCTGATTTTGCGAATTTCGGTGCCGAATGCGCCGCAGTGGAGGCGCAGGGTGCCGATTGGGTTCATGTCGATGTGATGGATGGGCATTTTGTGCCCAACATCACCTTTGGCCCGGCGACCTGTGCGGCGATCCGGCCGCATATTAAGGGTGTGATGGATGTACATCTGATGATCGCGCCGGTTGACCCATATATTCAGGCCTTTGCCGATGCCGGGGCGGATGTGATCACCGCACATGTAGAGGCAGGGCCACATATTCATCGCACGCTACAGGCCATTCGCGGGGCGGGGGTCAAGGCAGGCGTTGCGTTGAACCCTGGCACGCCCGCGTCAGCGATTGCGGAGCTGCTTGATATGATTGATCTGGTCTGTGTGATGACAGTCAATCCGGGCTTTGGCGGGCAGAAGTTCATCGATATGACGGCCAAAGTCCGCGAATTGCGCAAGATGATCGGGGATCGTCCTGTACATATTGAAATTGACGGTGGTGTTGATCCGACAACCGCGCCGCTAGTTGCGGCAGCCGGGGCAGATGTGCTGGTTGCTGGGTCCGCCGTGTTTCGGGGCGGCTCGGTCAGTGATCCCGCGCCTTACGGGGCCAATATCCGGGCGATCCGAGAGGCCGCATCTGTCTAAGCGAAAACTGCACAAATTATCTGAGCCGGTCTGCACGCGCGCGCCCTAACCGTTCTTTCAAAACAATTGAAGGGACCCAATATGGTTGTGCGCGGTGTGCCAAAGAAACTGGCAAGAAATGCATGGTGGCTGGATCACAGCACATCGGCGCCACGATGGCTTTTGGGGGCATTGCTGCTGGGCTGCATCGTTTTGGCGGATCAGATGTTCTGGATGGCCGCGCCCGGACTGGGAGTTGCCGTCTGGATCGTGGCGGTTGCTGCGGCTGTCCATATGACACTTTGGGTCGATGTGGATCGCTGGCGCGGGCTGCGCGCATGGGGGTTGTTGCTGGCTGCACTGATCCCGCTGATTGAGGTGTTGCAGGTCACATCTATCTTGATTTCCGCCTTGGGTCTTGCGGCCTTTTCAGTGCTGATGGTCTTGAGCCGTTGGGATGTGCAGCTTTTGCTGGTTGCCATGGGCCGGTTGCCCTTTGCGGGGATCGCCCAGGTTGTTCGTGATGCACGGAGCTTGCGGATGCCGGCACCGTCGAAAGGTGCCGTGCGCGGCATGTTTTTCGACTGGGCCTTGCCGCTGGGTGTCGGGTCGGTGTTCGTTGTGCTGATGGCATCAGCCAATCCCGTCGTGGATCGGTGGTTGGTCCAACTGGCGCGGTTCGAAACCGATATGTCGATTGATGTTACCCGTGTGCTGTTCTGGGGTCTCGTCGCGCTCTGCATCTGGCCGTTCCTGCGTTTGCCGCAGATGGTATCGCGATTGACCAACATACCGGCGACGCGACCTGGGATGTGGCGGTCGGGTTTGATAAACGAACGCTCTGCCCTGCGCGCGCTGGTCGTTTTCAACGCGATCTTCGCGGTACAGTCGCTGCTGGATGCCAGTTATCTTTGGGGTGGTGTCGCATTGCCGGAGGGGATGAGCTATGCGCAATATGCCCATCGCGGGGCCTATCCGCTGGTAGTGACGGCACTGTTGGCTGGTGTGTTTGCATTGCTGCTGCAGCCGTTTCTTGAAGGGCGTCCGGCCTTACGCGCGCTGCTTTATGCATGGATCGCGCAAAATATACTGCTGGTTGTATCATCGATCCTGCGTCTTGATCTTTATATCGACGCGTATCATCTGACCCGCTTGCGGTTTGCAGCGCTGATCTGGATGGTCGTGGTGGCGCTTGGCCTTGTGTTGATGATCATGCAGATGATCCGCCATGCCCCAATCGGGTGGTTCATGTTGCGTGCGGCGGGGCTTGGTTTGGTTGCGGTCTATGCCTGTGCGCTGGTCAACGTGGATGGATTGATTGAGCGAACCAACTTGGCCCAGCCGGACCCGGATATGTCATATCTTTGTGCGTTAAGCGAAGGTGCGGCCCCCGCCTTGCATGCGGCAGGTCATATATGCAATTCCGGCAAACCAATTGTCATAGCCCCTGCCGATTGGCGCGAATGGGGCTACCGCAACGCCCGCCTGCGCCGTAGTTTGGCGCAGATGGAGGTGGCCCGATGATCCTAGTGGCTGATGACGACACACAGATCCGCGATGTGGTCCGGATTGCCCTGAGCCAGGCGGGTTTTGTTGTGGCGGAGGCCGGAGACGGCCGTGCGGCGCTGGAGATGGCGCAGAGTTTAACACCTGATCTGATTGTGCTGGATATCGGTATGCCAGAGATGGATGGATTGTCGGTCTGCCGGGAATTGCGCAAAACCTCTGATGTGCCGGTTCTTTTCCTGACGGCACAGGCGGATGAGGTGGACCGGATTGTCGGGCTGGAAATGGGTGCAGACGATTATATGTCGAAACCCTTTTCCCCGCGCGAAGTGGTGGCGCGTGTGAAGGCGATTTTGAAGCGGGTCAATGGGGCGGCACCTGCACAAGTGGCGCTGCGGCGCGGGGTGCTGAGCGTCGATCCGGCGCGGCATTTATGCCATGTGCAGGATATGCCCGTGACGCTGACTGCGCGCGAGATGGATTTGCTGGAACGGCTGATGGTGCATCCGGACAATGTGATGTCACGCCCGCAATTGGTCGATGCGATTTATGGCACGAATGTCCATGTCAGCGACCGCACGATGGACAGTCACCTGCGTAATCTGCGCAGCAAACTCACCAAAGCGGGCTGCGCAGATGCGATTGAGACGGTGCATGGTGTGGGCATTCGGATGGGTGCATGCCGGCCCGCGTAATCCGGAAATGGCGGCCCCCGCTGGCCTTTGTGCTGGGTGGTACCCTCGCCGCGGTGTTTTTCCTGCCGCTCATCGGGATCGGGTACTTTCGGGTCGCGGGCGGTGTGCTGGGCTGGGCCGAGACATCGTGGATGATCGCCTGGATGGCGTTTGTCGCCACCGCCGTGCTGGGGTTCTTGCTGTGGCGGTTGGTGCTGCGCCCGGTGCGGGCGCTCACGGATTTTGCTGAAAGCGAGGGTGCTGTGGAGGCCCCTGTTCATGTCGGTACGCCGGAGTTCTTGCAATTGACCGAGGCGGTGTTGGACATGACCTCGCGTTTGCGGGGCCGCGAGGCGGTGCTGCGATCCTATGCGGATCATGTGACACATGAGCTGAAATCACCGCTGAGCGCGATCCGGGGTGCAGCGGAATTGCTGGGTGATGACGGGTTGTCGGTTGCCGATCGGGCAAGGCTGGTAGCCAACATTGAAGGAGCCGCGACCCGGATGGCGGGTTTGCTGGATGACCAGCGTGCCTTTGCGCGGGCGCATGAGCCAATGCCAGCAGGGACCTGTCTGCTGTCAGATGTGGCTGGTCGGGCGGAGGTCGTTACCGATGGCGAGGTGCCGTTGAGTGCGGAGGTGATGCAGATCGTTCTGGGTCATCTGCTAGATAACGCCTTTGCGCATGGGGCGACGCGCGTGACCGCAGATTTGCAGGGGGATCGGCTGGTTGTGGCGGATGACGGTCCGGGCATATCCGAAGGTAATCGTGACCGGATCTTTGATCCGTTTTTCACCACCAATCGGGATGGCGGCGGCACCGGGATGGGGCTTGCCATCGTGCGTCAGATGCTGGGCGCGCATGGGGCGACAATTGCGCTGGCCGACGGGCCCGGGGCGGTGTTTGAGATCAGTTTTAGCCTTTGACGGCCCCATCGCTGAGGCCCGATACCAGATAGCGTTGTGCGATCAGGAAAACGATGGTGATCGGCAGGCCCGACAAGATCGCGGCGGCGGCAAAATCACCCCAGAGATATTTGAATTCGTTCAGATACAGGCGCGAGCCGACGGCGAGTGTCATCTGATCCTCGGATCGGATCAGGACCGAGGCGATGGGGTAGTCGTTGATGAACCCGATGAAGGCGAGCACGAAAACGACGCTCATGATCGGCACGGCCAGCGGTAGAAAGATGTGCCGAAAGGTTTGCCAGGGCGTCGCGCCGTCAATCGCTGCTGCTTTATCGAGTGCAGTATCGATACTGTCGAAATAGCCTTTGATCGTCCAGATATGCAGCGTGACCCCCGAAAGGTAGATGAGGATCAGCGCGGTGTGGGAGTCGAGGCCGAGAACCGGATGAACCTCTCCCAATGCGTCGAAGATTGCATAGATGGCGAC
>JBCBDL010000171.1:0-5957 GCA_038529695.1 Pseudomonadota bacterium
CCAATGCCGCATCACTTGTCGCGGCTGCTCGTGCGCGGATTGACGAGGTTGAAACCCGCGATGCGATTGACATGCTGGACAACCCAAAACTGACCTTCGTGGATCTGCGTGACATCCGTGAACGTGAGCGCAGCGGTTTCATTCCGGGTAGTTTCCACTGTCCACGTGGCATGGCCGAGTTCTGGGTCGATCCTGAAAGCCCCTATTTCAAAGAGATCTTTGGCGAGGATCGCACCTTTGTCTTCCACTGCGCCTCTGGCTGGCGGTCGGCGCTGACGGTTGCGACGCTGAACGATATGGGCTTTGCCTGTGCGCATCTCAAAGACGGGTTTTCTGACTGGCAGCGGCAGGGTGGGCCCATCGACAGCCCCGACCGTTCCTCCTAAAACCGCGCTATGACCCATGATCCCGAACTGCGCCCACTTGGGGTAGACGGCATCCTTGTACGCTTTTCCCGCGTGCTGACGGACGCGGCCAATGCACGGGCGATCAGTTTTCGTGATCTGGTCGCGGGTAGCGGTGTGACCGGTGTGACCGAGGTCGCCTCCTCGCTCACCTCGGTCCGCATCGGGTTTGATCCGGACCAGACCAACCGACAGCAGGTGACCGACGCGATCACAGCGCTGATCACCGCCCATCAGGCCCGCGATGCCAGCCCAAAGCGACGATGGCATATCCCCGTATGCTTTGGCCCTGATCACGCCCCGCAACTGGCCGAAGCCGCAGCGTGCGCTGGCATTTCACCTGACCAGGCCGTTGCAGAGATTACCGGCCAAACCACCCGCGTCATCGCCATCGGCTTTGCGCCGGGTCAGCCCTATCTAGGGATGTTGCCCGACCACTGGGATATCCCCCGCCAAAGCGCGCTGACCGAAAGCCTGCCGCGCGGTGCGCTGATCACCGCCGTCCGGCAATTGATCATCTGGGCCGCAGACGCGCCCACAGGTTGGCGGCATGTCGGGCAAACGGCATTCCAGGTCTATCGCCCTGACGCAGACGACCCTTTTGCCTTTGAACCGGGCGACATTGTGCAGTTTCATGCAGTGTCCGGTGCTGAATTTGCGGACATCCAAGCCGACGAGGTAACCAATGGCGGTGCCAAATGCGAGGTGCTGCGCTGATGCCCACCCTAACAGTCCATGCAACCGGACCAGGCGTCACGGTGCAGGATCTGGGCCGACCCGGATGGAAGGCGCAAGGCCTTTCAACCGGCGGCGCGGCGGATCGGCTTGCCCTTTTTGAAGCGGCAGCATTGCTGGGGGCGGACCCGAGCCAGGCGGTGATTGAGATGATGGGGTTTGGCGGGACATTTAGCGTCACCGACCCGACGCGGATTGCGCTGACAGGCGCGCAGATGCAGGCCGACATTGATGGCACACCAATTGCATCCAACATGATCCATATCTTGCCTGTCGGAGCGAAACTGACCATTGGCGGGGCCAAGGCTGGCGTCTACGGCTACCTTGCACTTGCAGGCGGGATCATCACGGACCCCGTTATGCACAGCCGTGCCGCGCATTTGACCGCAGGTATCGGCAAGCGGCTGGAGGCCGGCGACACCCTACCCCTTGGGACCGACCCCGATCCGCTGAGCCCGCCGCAAAGACTGACCCCCGACGACCGGTTTGCCGGTGGCACAATCCGCATGATGCCCGGACCCCAAACGGATTTTTTCAGCGCAGAGACGCTTGATCGCTTCACCCAGACCACGTTTACTCGCAGCCCGCGCGGGAACAGACAAGGTGTTCGGCTGAATTACGATGGCCGCGGCTTTGCGGTGGATGGTGGGCGCAACATCGTATCTGACTTGATCGTGCCGGGTGATATCCAGATGACCGGCGACGGTGTGCCTTATGTGCTGCTCGCCGAATGCCAGACCATCGGAGGATATCCCCGGATTGGCAGCGTCATCCCCGTTGACCTGCCCAAAATCGCGCAAGCCGCCCCGGCGACCAAGCTCAATTTCATATTCCTCAGCGTCGCCGAGGCCGATGCCACAGCCATCGCTGACGCCACCTTGCACCAACAACTTGCTAAACGCTGCCAACCGGTGACGCGCGATCCGCATGACATTGCCGATTTGCTCGGCTACCAACTGATCAGCGGGGCAACCCCCGGTGACGATCTTGAAAGGCCCTGACCCATGCGCAAAGTCGATCTGAACTCCGATATGGGCGAAGGATTTGGGCCCTGGAAGATGGGTGATGATGCGGCGCTTTTGGATATCGTGACCTCGGCCAATGTGGCCTGCGGATTTCATGCCGGTGACCCGGATGTCATGGACCAGACCATGCGCATTGCGGTTGAAAAGGGCGTTGGTATTGGCGCGCATCCGGGATTTGCAGATCTTAAAGGGTTCGGGCGGCGGCAATTGCCCATCCCGCACGACGAACTTGCCAATGCAGTTGCCTATCAACTTGGTGCTACGCAAGCCATGGCGCGGCGGGCGGGCGGCAACGTGCGGCATCTGAAATTGCACGGCGCGCTGGCCAATATGGCCTCGGTTGATCACGCCCTCGCGCGCACCTGCTATCAGGCCGCGCTCGACGTTGACCCCGACATCGTCATCATGGTGCTTGCCGCCACCGCGCAAGAGGAAACCGCGCGCGAACTTGGCTGCAATTGGGCGGGCGAGATCTTTTCCGACCGAGCCTATAACGATGATGCGACGCTGGTGGATCGCAGCCTGCCCGGCGCGGTTCTGCACGACGCGGATATCGCCGCACCGCGCATCCTGGCCATGCTCAAGGCAGGGGCAATTATCGCTGAATCGGGCAAGCAAATCCCGGCCCAAATCGACACGATCTGTTTGCACGGGGATACGCCGGGCGCTGTCGCCATGGCGCGTGGTATCCGACAACATTTGACAGGTGCGGGCATCACGCTCGCCCCGCTTTAGGCGGCGTCTGCATTTAGAACACGTCAGCGTCGCGAGATTCATTTTGCCGCTGACAAGCCGATTTGACCGCAGCGATGTGGTTCGTCGGCAGGGCAAATCTGTGCCGTCAGAGGCAAAATGGGCCGCGCCCCTTCGGGGTTTCGCCAAAATTGCCCAATTCGTCGTCCAATGACCTTGAATTAACCCGTTAGTCCTGCGCTCATTCTCCTAGAACTGAGCAATTTTGACTGAAACCGGTGTTGCGTTCCAAATGCAGACGCCGCCTAAGGACCCGATATGGAACTCAACGCCGACTTCACCCAACGTGTCCTGATCCACTCCGAGGATATCCCGTGGAAACCCTCGCCCATGCCCGGCGTGGACCGCCGCATGCTTGACCGTATCGGGGATGAGGTGGCCCGCGCCACATCCATCGTTCGCTATGCGCCCGGCAGCAGGTTTTCGGCCCATACCCATACCGGCGGTGAGGAATTCATTGTGCTCGACGGCACGTTTCAGGACGAACATGGTGACTATCCAACCGGCACTTACGTCCGTAACCCGCCGACAACGTCGCACACGCCAGGCGCGGCTGAGGGCTGCACGATCTTCGTCAAACTCTGGCAATTCGACCCGGATGACCGGACGCAATTCCGCGTCGATATGGAGACAGACCTTAGCGGAGATATGATCCGTAGCAAGATCCTGCACCAGGATGCCCGCGAGACTGTGCGCTTTTTCGCGCTGAACTCCGGTGCAGAGTTAGCCGAGACACCGCAGGGCGGGGCGGAAATCCTCATCATCGCGGGAAGCGTCAGCGAAGGCGGCGATATCCTGCACACTGGCGCATGGCTGCGTCTTCCAGATGGTGCACCGCTGCGCCTGATTGCAGGCACCAGCGGCGCGAAGCTATGGATCAAGACGGGCCATCTCCCCTATGCGAGGGCACCAGAGGTTTGAACCTTTTCGAAAATAAAGACCGACCCACGCGCGCCTGATTGTCCCCGGAGGTAATGATGACCAAACCACCATATTATGTGCCCGAAGGTGGACTGCCACCGCAGACACAATTGCTGACGGGCCGGGCCGTGTTTACCGACGCTTACGCCGTCATTCCGAAAGGCACGATGACCGATATCGTGACCAGCCAATTGCCGTTCTGGAACAAGACGCGCGCCTGGGTTCTTGCCCGTCCGCTGTCTGGCTTTGCCGAGACATTCAGCCAATATATCATACAGGTCAGTCCTGCAGGGGGCAGTGAAAAGCCCGAAACGGACCCGACTGCGCAGGCGGTGCTGTTCGTGGTCGAGGGCAGTTTCACCCTGACGATCAGCGGCGCGGCCCATACCATGGAGCCGGGCAGCTATGCCTATCTGCCGCCCGGTTGCAACTGGACAGTGAGCAGCGATAAAGGCGCGACCTTCCACTGGATCCGCAAAGCCTATCAGGCTGTTGACGGGATCGACCCGCCCGAAGCCTTTGTGTCGGACGACGAAAGCGCGACAACCGTTGCGATGCCGGACACAGACGGTGTCTGGAAAACAACCCGTTTTGTCGATCCTGACGACATCGCTCATGACATGCATGTCAACATCGTGACGTTCCAGCCCGGCGGGGTGATCCCCTTTGCTGAAACGCATGTGATGGAACACGGGCTTTATGTTCTCGAGGGCAAGGCGGTCTACCGGCTGAACCAGGATTGGGTCGAGGTTGAGGCGGGCGATTTCATGTGGCTGCGCGCCTTTTGCCCGCAGGCCTGTTATGCCGGGGGACCAGGGCCGTTCCGTTACCTGCTTTACAAGGATGTGAACCGGCATATGCCGCTTAGGCGGTGAGAATGTTCGATACCTCGATCAGATTCCCGTCCGGATCGCGGACGTAAAGCGACATGATCGCCCCCTTGGCACCGGTTCGCTTTACCGGGCCTTCTTCAACGTTGACGCCATGGGCATCAAAATGCGCCTGCCATGCTTCCAATAGCTGATCGGATAGAAAACACAAATCTGCTGATCCGGGTGTCGCCTTGCGCGCATTGGGCTCAAACGGTGCCTCTGCCCTATGCAGGTTGATCTTTTGAGCCCCGAACTTCAACGCCCATCGGACAGAGCCGTCCGTAGCGTGAAATTCTTCTGGCACCATCCCCAGTACATCGCGGTAAAACGCGATCGTGCGGTCGATATCTGCGACCGTCAGCACCAGATGATCCAAGCCCGAAACCTGCGGCATTTGCGCCCCCTGATCCTTCCAATTACGGTGCAATAATGCCTGATCAGATCACACGATCCCAGACGCAAACAGACGCATTTGACATTGCCCGCGCCCATGCGCTGCAAGCGACGCTGGGCCAAACACCTAATTTGCAAACCGGCGACCCCTTGCCGCCCTTTGCGCATCAGATCTATTTCTGGGATCCGCAACCGCCGCATAAACTGGGGCACGATGGGCATCCGGCGACTGGTGGATTTATCCCCGATCTTGGCCTGCCGCGGCGCATGTGGGCGGCGGGGCGATTGGCATTTCACCGCCCGCTTTTGGCAGGGATCAGGGCGGAAAGGACCAGCATCGTCGAGGCCGTGACGCGCAAACAGGGGCGGTCCGGTCCGCTGGGCTTTGTAACCATTCGCCACGATATCAAACAGCGGGGCACATTGGCATTGACCGAATGGCAAGAATTGGTCTATCGCGCTGATGGCGCGCAAAGCAACGCACCGTTGGCCCCAACGGATGAAACCCATGCCGAAGAGGTGCGTTTCGACAGCACCACCCTGTTCCGGTATTCTGCGCTGACCTTCAACGGGCATCGCATTCATTACGATGAAGCCTATGCAAGGCGCATTGAGGGATATGGCGGCTTGGTCGTTCATGGGCCGCTGATCGCACATTTGCTGATGGACCTTGCACAAAGACAGCTTGGCACCCTGACGCTATTCAGCTACCGCGCGACCGCCCCGCTGATGCATCATGAGCCCGCAACCTTGTGCTGGAAACAGGGCAACGCCTGGCTGCGCGGGCCAGATAATCGCCAATGCATGATGGCGCAGGCGTCTTGACGTGACCATCTTAGGGATCTCGCGCCACC